>CAYNSW010000001.1:0-4540 GCA_964400135.1 uncultured Rubrivivax sp.
TGGCGGAGGGAGCGGGATTCGAACCCGCGGTGGGCTATTAACCCACACACGCTTTCCAGGCGTGCGACTTAAACCACTCATCCATCCCTCCGCGGCGGCGTGGTTGAGCACCACTGCGAAGTGTAGCCCAGAGGCTGTGAAGGGCCCCGGTGTGATTCCTAGACCACAGTTGTGCGCCGCGACGGACCGCCTAAGCGCCAGAACAATGCGGCAGGGCAGTTGACTCCCCTACACTTGCTCGCCTTTGTCGTTTGGCTTGTTCTCCCACGGAGCGCCCCATGCTGAGATTTCGGTTCCCTATTGTCATCATTGACGAAGACTTCCGATCGGAGAATGCGTCGGGCCTGGGTATTCGGGCTTTGGCTCAGGCCATTGAGAAAGAGGGCATCGAGGTGCTGGGTGTGACCAGCTACGGGGATTTGTCGCAATTTGCTCAGCAACAGAGTCTGGCCAGCGCCTTCATCTTGTCAATCGACGACGAGGAATTCACGCCAGGACCCGAGTTGGATCCGGCGGTGGTCAATTTGCGCAAATTCATCGAGGAAATCCGATTCAAGAATGCGGATATCCCCATCTACTTGTACGGCGAGACCCGCACATCTCAGCACATCCCCAACGACATCCTACGGGAGTTGCACGGCTTCATCCATATGTTTGAGGACACGCCCGAGTTCGTGGCGCGTCACATCATTCGCGAGGCCAAGAGCTACTTAGGTGGCCTGGCACCACCATTTTTCAAGGCGCTGGTGGACTACGCCCAAGACGGCTCGTACTCCTGGCACTGCCCCGGGCATTCAGGCGGTGTGGCTTTTCTCAAAAGCCCGGTGGGCCGTATGTTTCACCAGTTCTTTGGCGAGAACATGTTGCGCGCCGATGTGTGCAATGCCGTGGATGAGCTCGGTCAGTTGCTTGATCACACCGGACCGGTGGCGGCTTCTGAGAAAAATGCAGCCCGGATCTTCAATGCGGACCATTGCTTTTTTGTGACCAACGGCACCTCGACCAGCAACAAGATGGTGTGGCACCACACCGTGGCACCAGGCGATGTGGTGGTGGTCGACCGCAATTGCCACAAATCGATCCTTCACTCCATCATCATGACTGGCGCGGTGCCGGTGTTTTTGCCCCCCACCCGCAACCACTTTGGCATCATCGGGCCCATCCCTCAGGCGGAGTTTTCGCCCGCCTCGATTCGCAAGCGGATTGCTTCACACCCCTTGCTGGCGGATGCCGATCCGGCCAAGGTCAAGCCCAAGATCTTGACCTTGACGCAAAGCACTTACGACGGTGTTCTGTACAACACGGAGACCATCAAACACTCGCTCGATGGCTACATCGATACTTTGCACTTCGATGAGGCGTGGCTGCCACACGCAGCTTTCCATCCCTTTTATGGCAGCTTCCATGCCATGGGCAAAAAGCGCTCTCGGCCCAAAAATCAGCTGGTGTTTGCCACCCAAAGCACTCACAAACTGCTGGCGGGTTTGAGTCAAGCCTCACAAGTATTGGTGCAGGAGGCTCAAAATCGCAAACTAGACCGCCACCTCTTCAATGAGGCGTACTTGATGCACACCTCGACCAGCCCTCAGTACGCCATCATCGCCAGTTGCGATGTGGCCGCGGCCATGATGGAGCCGCCTGGTGGCACGGCCTTGGTGGAGGAGAGCATCCACGAGTCGCTCGATTTTCGACGAGCCATGCGCAAAGTGGACAAGGAGTTTGGCCGCGATTGGTGGTTCAAGGTCTGGGGGCCCGACAAGCTGGCGGCCGATGGCATCGGAACGGCGGCAGACTGGATTCTCAAAGCGGGCGACAAATGGCACGGCTTCGGAGACCTGGCCGAGGGCTTCAATCTGCTGGATCCGATCAAGAGCACGATCATCACGCCGGGCTTGGACGTCACGGGCAAGTTCTCGAAGACAGGTATCCCCGCTGCCATCGTCACCAAGTACCTCGCTGAGCACGGCATCGTGGTGGAAAAGACGGGTCTGTACTCGTTTTTCATCATGTTCACCATCGGCATCACCAAAGGGCGATGGAACACCCTGGTTACAGCGTTGCAACAGTTCAAAGACGACTTTGATCGCAATCAACCCATGTGGAGGGTTCTGCCAGAGTTCTGCGCGGCTCACCCCCGCTACGAGCGCATTGGCTTGCGTGATTTGTGCCAGAGCATTCACGAGATGTATGCCAGGGGCGACATCGCCCGACTCGTGACCGATATGTACCTGTCAGACGTTCAGCCTGCGTTGAAGCCCAGCGATGCGTTTTCCTGTATTGCCCAGGGACGAACCGAGCGGGTGGCCATTGATGCGCTAGAGGGGCGCATCACGACCTCAATGCTCACGCCCTATCCGCCGGGGATTCCACTGCTCATCCCGGGCGAGCGCTTCAATCGCAAGATCATCGACTACTTGTTGTTTACCCGCGAGTTCAATGCCGCCTTCCCAGGCTTTGACACCGATGTGCACGGTCTGGTTGAGGATGAAGTGGGCCCAGGCGGCGCGCGGGGCTATTACGTCGACTGCGTTCGCGACTGAGGCGCAGGGCCCCTGTGGATTCTTTATGGTGTACTTTGACCCAAGCTCACCACTTGACTGAATCCGCCATCCACATAGATCACTTCAGCGCTGATACCCGCAGATAGGTCTGAGAGCAGGAACGCCGCAGCGTTGCCCACGTCATCGATGGTCACCGTTCGGCCAATGGGGGCCGTCGATGCAAACTCCGATTGAATCTTGCCGAAGTCTTTGATGCCCGAAGCGGCTAGCGTCTTGATTGGACCGGCCGAGATGGCGTTGGCCCGCACGCCTCGCGCGCCTACGCTTTGCGCCAAGAAGCGAACAGAGGCCTCCAGCGAGGCCTTGGCCAGTCCCATGGTGTTGTAGTTGGGCACCACACGAACGGCCCCGAGGTAACTGAGGGTGAGTAGGGCGCTGCCGGGGCGCAGGTGAGGCAGTGCAGCTTTGGCCATGGCGGGGAAGCTGTAGGCCGATATCTCATGCGCCACTCGGAAGCTGTCTCGGCTCAAGCCGTCTAGGAAGTCTCCAGCAATGGCCTCGCGAGGCGCAAAGGCGATGGCATGCACAAAGCCGTCAAATCCATCCCAGTGCTGTGAGAGTTGAGCAAACAGGGCCTCTATGGCCGCATCGTTGCTGACATCACATTCAAAGACCAGGTTGGAGCCAAATTCGGCTGCGAATTCCTGCAAACGCTCACGGAACCGCTCGCCTTGGTAGCTGAAGGCCAACTCGGCGCCTTCGCGGTGGCACGCCCGGGCAATGCCGTATGCGATGGACCGGTTATTCAAGATGCCCGTGATCAACAGTCGCTTGCCGGCGAGAAAGCCCATGTTTTCCTCCCTAATTGGCTGCCGGCCCCCCTTGCAGAGGGACCCCACAGACCCGTATTGTTCCACGTGTGGCCGAAACGTTGCATAAACGCAACTGCGCTGAACTCAGGCGGCCGGGGGAGCCGAATTGCCCGAGACACTTTCGGTGTCTTATAATTCGCCTTTCGCTGAAAGTCGAGTGGGCGGATTCCTTCCAGCCCATTTTTTTTGCTTGTCATGAATGTCATCGGGTCCATCGAAAGCGTGGTCACGTCACTGGGTTACGACCTCGTGGACGTGGAGCGCAGCGCGGGCGGACTGCTGCGCGTGAGCATCGACCGCGTTGCTGGTCGATCGTATGCGCTCGCCTTGGGCGAGGGTGATTGGGTGACCATCGACGATTGTGAGGCCGTGACCCGGCAACTCCAGCATGTGTTGGAGGTGGATGGGGTGGACTATGCCCGCTTGGAGGTGTCTTCTCCCGGACTGGATCGTCCGCTGCGCAGGGCCAGCGACTTTCAGCGCTTCTGTGGTCAGGAGGCCGATGTCACCCTCAAGGCGGCCTTCCAGGGGCGTAAGCGCTGGCGGGGCGTGATTCAGCCGGCCTCAGAAGGCCCCGAACAACAAGACGAGAGCCGCTGGAGTTTGGCTTTGGTGGGTGAGTTGGCTGGCCAGGTACTTGATTTTTCCTTGGCCGAAGTACGTGAGGCCAGACTGGTGCCTGTTATCGATTTCAAGGGGCGGCGCCGGGCGCTGCCTGCTCAAGTCTGAAGAAAGGTCTTCAAGTCATGAACCGTGAATTGCTGATGCTGGTGGACGCCATCTCCCGCGAAAAGACAGTGGAGCGAGAGGTTGTCTTCGCTGCCGTGGAGTCTGCGCTGGCCTCCGCCACCAAGAAGCTGCATGGCGGTGAGGTAGACATCCGCGTTTCCATCGATCGGGATACGGGTGATTACGAGACCTTTCGGCGCTGGCATGTGGTTCCCAACGAGGCGGGCCTGCAGATTCCGGACGCTGAGATGTTGTTGTTTGAGGCGCAAGAGCAGATCGCCGATATTGAAGAAGGCGACTACATCGAAGAGCCGGTGGACTCGGTGCCCATCGGGCGCATTGGGGCGCAAGCGGCCAAGCAGGTCATCTTGCAAAAAATCCGCGATGCCGAGCGCGAGCAACTGCTCAACGACTTCTTGTCGCGTGGTGACAAGATTT
>CAYNSW010000001.1:4550-135361 GCA_964400135.1 uncultured Rubrivivax sp.
GACAAGGGCGACATCATTGTGGAGAGTGGCCGGGTAGAAGGCCGCCTCAAGCGCAACGAGATGATCCCCAAGGAAAATCTACGCTCTGGAGACCGGGTTCGGGCATGGATCGCGGGAATTGACCCCACGCAGCGCGGAGCACAGATCATGCTGTCGCGCAGCTCCCCAGAGTTCATGAAAGAGCTCTTTGCTCAAGAGGTTCCTGAGGTCGAACAAGGACTTCTGGAAATCAAGAGCTGTGCACGCGATCCAGGCTCCCGCGCCAAGATTGCCGTGGTGTCCCATGATCGACGAGTCGATCCCATTGGGACCTGCGTGGGCGTGCGCGGATCGAGGGTCACTGCCGTTACCAACGAATTGGCTGGAGAACGGGTCGACATTGTGTTGTGGTCTGACGACCCGGCGCAATTTGTCATCGGCGCCCTGGCACCGGCCAATGTGCAGTCCATTGTGGTGGACGAAGAAAAGCACGCCATGGACGTGGTCGTAGACGAAGAGAACCTGGCTATTGCCATTGGTCGCGGCGGGCAAAACGTTCGACTGGCCTCCGATTTGACCGGCTGGCGCATCAACATCATGACGGCTGAGGAGTCACAAGCCAAGCAGTCTGAGGAGTTGACTTCGGTTCGCAGCTTGTTTGTTGAAAAGCTTGACGTGGATGAAGAGGTCGCCGACATCTTGATCGCCGAAGGGTTCACCAGCCTGGAAGAGGTGGCCTACGTGCCACTGCAGGAGATGTTGGAAATTGAGTCGTTTGACGAGGACACGGTGACCGAATTGCGCAACCGTGCCAAAGATGCCTTGCTGACCATGGAAATTGCCAAAGAGGAAGATGTTGAACAGGTCTCACAAGACCTGCGTGACCTCGAAGGCATGTCGGCAGACTTGATTGCTAAATTGGCAGTGCAAGGTGTTCACACTCGAGACGATTTGGCTGATCTCGCCGTTGATGAGCTCACTGAAATGTCGGGGCTTGATGATGCAGCGGCCCGCGCGCTCATCATGAAGGCTCGCGAGCATTGGTTCACCGCCTAATTGACACCGACACGTTCGAACACCTCACCGGAACTCCAAGGATCCCCCACACATGGCAGCCACCACCGTCGCACAGCTTGCCGCTCAACTGAATCGACCTGTTTCGGTGTTGATCGAGCAACTGCAATCCGCCGGCGTTGCCAAGCGCGAGGCTGAGGATGCGCTGACCGAAGCGGATAAAGAGCGTCTGCTCGAATTTCTGCGGACTTCGCACGGCACCGCTGCGCCAGAGCGCAAGAAGATTGTGCTGACTCGCAAGAGCACAAGTGAGATCAAACAGGCCGATGCGTCCGGCAAGGCACGAACCATTCAAGTAGAGGTCCGTAAAAAGCGTACCTTTGTCAAACGCGACGAACCGGTGGCAGCCGAGGAGCCCCCCGTTGCGGCTCCGGTCATTGACGACGACGAGCGTGCTCGACGCGAGGCCGAGGCCGCTGCTCAAGCCGCACTCATTCAGCGTCAACTCGAAGATGCGCAGCGCCGTGCGCAGGAAGCCGAAGCGGCAGCAGAGCGAAAACTCAAGGAAGCCCAAGAGGCTCAGGCAGCACAAACGGCTGAGACTGCGGCTCCTGCTGCGGAAGTGTCAAGTCAACCCGAGACCCAGGCTTTGGCCAGCAGTGAGAGCCCAGAATCGGCTCCGCCCATGGTCGCAGGGGCCGGGGCCGAGACTGCACGCGTTGAACCAGCCAAACCAGGCCTTCGCGTAGTCAAGGCAGCCGATGCTGATGCCCAGGCTCGTCAGGCCCAGGTAGAGGCCGAGTCGCGGCGCAAGCGTGCCGAGTCGGAAGCGGCGGCAATTCGGGAAATGATGTCGCGGCCCAAGGCGGTTCTGACCGCCCGCAAGGCCGAGGAGAACAAGCCTGCGGAAGCTGCGGGTATCAAAGGCACTATCCATAAGCCAGCCGCAAAAGCGGGCGCAGCGCCACCCGCGGGTCCGGCACAGGCCAAGCCCGGTGACAAGAAGCAGGTCAAGAGCGAGAAGTTGTCGTCCAGTTGGGCTGACGATGCGGCCAAGAAGCGCAGTCTCAAGACCCGAGGCGACACCAGCAGTGGTACCCGCCAGAGTTGGCGGGCACCCAGGGGGTCTCGCAAGACGGGCGATCGCGGTGAGGAAGCCGAAACCTCATTCGTTGCACCGGCAGCCGTGCAGGTCCAAGAGGTGCACATTCCTGAGACGATCAGTGTGGCTGATTTGGCGCACAAGATGAGCGTTAAGGCCAGCGAGGTGATCAAACACCTGATGAAGCTCGGGCAAATGGTGACCATCAACCAGCAACTGGACCAAGAAACCGCCATGATCGTGGTGGAGGAGATGGGACACAAGGCTTACGCTGCCAAGCTCGACGACCCAGAAGCCTTCACCGAAGAGGAGCGCGCGGCGCAGACCGCCGAAGAGCTACCCCGCGCCCCGGTCGTGACCGTCATGGGTCACGTTGATCATGGCAAGACCTCGTTGCTTGACTACATTCGCCGCTCACGGGTGGCCGCCGGTGAAGCCGGTGGCATCACCCAGCACATTGGGGCATACCATGTGGAAACCCCCAGAGGCATGATCACCTTCTTGGATACACCCGGCCACGAGGCGTTCACGGCCATGCGCGCGCGAGGAGCCAAGGCAACGGACATCGTCATTCTGGTGGTGGCCGCCGATGATGGCGTGATGCCCCAAACCAAGGAAGCGATCCACCACGCCAAAGCGGCCGAAGTGCCATTGGTGGTGGCCATGAACAAGATCGACAAGCCCGAAGCGAATGTGGAGCGCCTCAAGAGTGAGTTGGTGGCCGAAGGGGTTGTCCCCGAGGACTTTGGCGGCGATTCCCCGTTTGTGCCGGTCTCAGCCAAGACCGGTCAGGGTGTGGACGACCTGTTGGAGCAGGTGCTGCTCCAGGCCGAGATTTTGGAGTTGAAGGCGCCTTCTCAAGCGGCTGCCAAGGGCTTGGTGATCGAGGCTCGGCTCGACAAAGGTCGCGGGCCTGTGGCCACCGTCTTGGTGACCAGTGGCACGTTGTCGCGGGGAGATGTGGTTCTGGCTGGATCGAGTTACGGCCGAGTTCGCGCCATGCTCGATGAAGATGGAAAGCCCATACAGACTGCCGGTCCTTCCATTCCCGTGGAGATCCAAGGTCTGACCGATGTGCCCCAAGCCGGAGATGACTTCATGGTCTTGGCCGATGAGCGCCGTGCCCGCGAAATCGCCACATTCCGCCAAGGCAAGTACCGCGAGGTGACGCTGAACAAGCGTCAAGCGGCCAAGCTGGAAAACATGTTCGACAACATGGGCGAGGGACAGGCTCAGACTCTGGCGCTGATCGTCAAAGCCGATATGCAAGGCTCGCAAGAGGCCTTGTCTCAAGCACTGCAAAAGCTGTCCACCCCCGAGGTCCGCGTACAAATCGTGCATGGTGCGGTCGGGGGCATTAGCGAGAGCGATGTCAATCTGGCCATCGCCTCCAAAGCAGTCATCATTGGCTTTAATACTCGAGCCGATGCCAGCGCTCGCAAATTGGCCGAAAGCACTGGCGTGGACATTCGCTACTACGACATCATCTATGACGCGGTAGACGAGGTCAAAGCCGCCATGACGGGCATGCTGGCTCCGGAGCAAAAGGAAGAACTGCTGGGAACGGCCGAGATTCGCACCGTTTTTGTGGCCTCCAAGATTGGCACCGTGGCCGGCTGTATGGTCACCGCGGGTCAAGTCACTCGCAACTCGCGATTCCGTTTGTTGCGCGACAACGTGGTGATCTACACCGGGGAGTTGGAGTCGCTCAAACGAATGAAGGACGATGTGCGAGAGGTCAAGGAAGGCTTCGAGTGCGGTATCAAGCTGAAAAATTACAGTGATATCAAGGAAGGCGACCAACTCGAGTTCTTTGAACTCAAGGAAGTGGCCCGCACACTGTAGGCGTTCTGCCCGTACTCCGGTTTGCCCCGCCCTCCGTTGAGTTGGCGGGGTTTTCGTTTCGTGTGATCACCCATGTCTAGGCACAAGAAAGTACTGCCCAACCGAAATCTTCGATTGGCAGATCAAATTCAACGTGATTTGGCGCAGCTCATTCGGGAGTTGAAAGACCCTCGAGTGGGCATGGTCACGCTCAATGCCGTGGAGGTCAGTGCCGACTATGCGCACGCCAAGGTGTTCTTTTCTGTTTTGGTGGGAGACCCACAACGATCGCAAGAAGCACTCGACGATGCCAGTGGGTGGTTGCGAAATGGGTTGTTCAAGCTGTTGAAGGTGCATACGGTTCCCACGTTGCATTTCAGCTTCGATCGCACCACAGAGCGTGCCGCAGACCTCAATGCCTTGATCACGCGCGCCAATGCCCAGCGCGCCAGCGACACATGAATGCACTCCAAGCATCTGCTGGTGTTCATGGGGTGGTTTTGGTCGACAAGCCCCTGGGCTTGACCAGTCAGGCCGTGGTCGCACGCCTCAAGCGCGTGTACGGCGCTGCAAAGGCGGGTCATGCGGGAACCTTGGATCCGATGGCAACCGGTTTGCTCCCTGTGTGCCTAGGAGCAGCTACAAAGTTTTCCCAGTCCGGCCTGGAGGCCGATAAGACGTATGAAGCGGAGTTACAACTGGGCCAAACGCGTGTGGGCGGCGACATGGAAGGCGATATCATTTCCGAGTCGCCGATAGATTTCACGCCACAGCGGCTCGATGCGGTGCTTCAGCAATTCATGGGGGCTCTGCAACAAATCCCTCCCATGCACTCCGCTTTAAAGGTGGCAGGGCGTCCTCTATATGCTTATGCGCGACAAGGCATCAATCTCGAGCGTCAGCCGCGCAACATCGTCATCTATGAGCTACGGCTGCTGGCGCGAACTGACCAGACTCTGAGCCTGCGCGTGCGCTGCAGCAAAGGGACTTACATTCGCACGTTGGCCGAAGATATCGGCCAAACTCTCGGGTGCGGTGCGCATTTGAAGTCGTTGCGCCGAGTGGGCGTGGCCCACCTGGATATCGGCCAGGCTTACCCACTGGATGGGCTGTTGGACGGCACACCGCAACAGCGTCAACAAGCTCTCTACCCTGTGGACAGCTTGGTCTCTCAATGGCCCGCCATCGTGCTGGGCCACGACGATGCCGCTCGATTCTTGTGCGGGATGCGTCGCCGTGGCACCTGGGAAGATGTTTCCCATGCGCGGGTGTATGGTCCCCAAGGCGATGCGTTCTTGGGTACCGCCCATATCGTGGCCGGCGAGTTAATCGCTGATCGTTTACTCAGCCCTCTGGAAGTTTCCGGTTTACCTCATTAATCCCCCTCATGACCCTGCCTATCCGCAACATCGCCATCATCGCCCACGTTGACCACGGTAAGACCACCTTGGTGGATCAGCTGCTGCGCCAAAGTGGAACTTTCCGCAGTAACGAGAAAGTCTCTGAGCGGATCATGGACAGCAATGATCTGGAGCGTGAGCGCGGCATCACCATCCTGGCCAAGAATTGCGCCGTTTCCTGGGAAGGAACGCACATCAACATCGTGGATACCCCCGGACACGCAGACTTTGGAGGAGAGGTTGAACGCGTCTTGTCCATGGTCGATGGTGTCTTGCTGCTTGTCGATGCGGTTGAAGGCCCCATGCCACAAACTCGGTTTGTGACCAAGAAGGCGTTGGCACTGGGACTTAAGCCCATTGTGGTGGTCAACAAGGTGGATAGACCAGGCAGTCGTATTGATTACGTCATCAACGCCACCTTCGACTTGTTTGACAAGCTCGGTGCTACCGAAGACCAACTGGATTTTCCTGTTGTCTACGCATCTGGACTCAATGGATGGGCCAGCATGCAGCCCGATGCGGTCGGCTCAGATATGAGCGCTTTGTTCCAGGTGATTTTGGATCATGTGCCTGCGCACCAGGGCGATCCGCAGGCCCCGCTTCAGTTGCAGATCTGCTCTTTGGACTATTCAAGTTATGTCGGGCGTATCGGTATTGGTCGCATACACGATGGGCAGTTGCAACCAGGGCAAGAGGTGGCCGTGTGTGAGGGAGTTGAGGGCACTCCGCGGCGAGCCAAGGTCAATCAGGTCTTGCGGTTCCAGGGGTTGGAGCGTGTGGCCACCGACTTGGCCGGGCCAGGCGACATCGTGTTGGTCAATGGCATCGAAGACATCGGTATTGGCGTGACGCTTACCAGTTTGGAGACGCCGCGTCCGCTGCCCATGCTGCAGGTTGATGAGCCCACCTTGACGATGAATTTTTGCGTCAATACCTCACCCCTGGCTGGACGAGAAGGCAAGTTTGTCACCAGTCGTCAAATTCGAGATCGCCTGGATAGAGAGCTTCAGTCCAACGTGGCCTTGCGTGTCAACGACACCGACGAAGACGGGGTCTTCGAGGTGGCCGGACGAGGTGAGTTGCACCTGACCATCCTGCTGGAGAATATGCGGCGCGAAGGTTTTGAACTGGCTGTGTCACGCCCGCGAGTGGTTTTTCATGACGTTGAGGGCACGCGACACGAGCCCATGGAGATGCTCACCGTAGACGTTGAGGAGGGGCATCAGGGTGGTGTGATGCAAGAGTTGGGGTTACGCAGGGCCGAGCTGGTCGATATGCAACCCGATGGGCGTGGTCGTGTGCGGCTGGAGTATCGCGTGCCCGCCCGCGGTTTGATTGGTTTTCAGGGTGAGTTTCTCAACCTGACCCGGGGCACGGGATTGATGAGCCATGTCTTTGATGGCTACGAGCCGTTCAAGGGAGACATTCAGGGCCGCAAGAATGGGGTTCTGATCAGCATGGACGACGGAGAAATTGTGACCTATGCGCTGGGCAAGCTCGATGACCGAGGGCGGATGTTCGTCAAGCCGGGGGATCCCGTTTACGAGGGCATGATTGTGGGCATTCACAGTCGCGATAATGATCTCGTGGTCAACGCAGTGCGTACCAAACAGCTGACCAATTTTCGAGTCAGTGGAAAGGAAGACGCCATCAAAATCACGCCGCCCATTGCACTGACATTGGAGTATGCCGTCGAGTTCATTGAGGATGATGAACTGGTGGAGATTACGCCCAAGAGCATCCGGGTTCGCAAGCGTTATTTGAAAGAACACGAGCGCAAGCGCTTTAGCCGCACAGGTGCGGCCGTAGCGGCGTGACCTCGGCCGGCGGTGCCGGCTTCCCATGGCGCCTGAGCGTGGCGCCCATGATGGATTGGACTGATCGGCACTGTCGCTACTTCCACAGGTTGCTGTCGCCGCGTATCCGCCTGTACACCGAAATGGTGACCATCGGTGCTCTGGAGTTTGGGGACATTCCCAAGCATTTGGATTTCGACCCCCGTGAGCATCCGCTGGCCTTGCAGTTGGGCGGTAGTGATCCGGCAGCACTCGCACGGGGGGCACGGCTGGCAGGACGCTGGGGATACGATGAAGTCAACCTGAATTGTGGTTGCCCCAGTCCAAGGGTTCAGCAAGGAGCATTCGGGGCGTGCTTGATGGAAGATCCTCAACGAGTGGCTGACTGTGCTGCGGCCATGCGCGAGGCATGTGATGTGCCGGTCACCATCAAACATCGCATCGGTTTGGGGCGGCAAGAGTCATATGACTTCATGCGGGATTTTGTCGGGACCGTAGCGCAACGAGGTGGCGTCACGGTATTCATCGTGCATGCGAGAAACGCCTGGCTTGAAGGTTTAAGCCCGAAGGACAATCGCCAGGTGCCGCCCTTGCGTTATGACCTGGTCTACCGACTCAAACATGATTTTCCCCACCTCACGGTGGTACTCAATGGTGGTGTGACCCGGATGCAGGAGTTCGTTTCCCATTGGCATCACGTAGACGGGGTGATGGTGGGGCGTCAGGCCTACCATCACCCCTGGGATTTGGTGAGATGGGATATGGCCTTGCAAGGGATGCCTGACCTTGAGCCAGATGCTCCCGCAAGCTGGCGGAGTCGGGAGGAAGTGGAAGAGGCGATGGTGGAGTACATGTCGCGGCAGCAGGGCCGGCAAGTCGCCTGGCCTCAAATTGCACGGCATATGCTGGGGCTGTGGAACGGCACGCCCGGCGCACGCCGGTGGCGCCAGGTGTGGAGCGATCACCGTCTTCGGGAAGCCTCGCCTTTGCACGTGTGGCACCTGGCTCAAAAAGCCAGACTTGGGCAGGTACCTGCAGATCCCCAGGACGAGTCGGCACTACACTGAGCGTATGAAATCCAGATCCCGTACCCCCGGACGCCGCCTGCTGCACAGCCCCGGTCCGACACCGGTTCCTGATGCCGTTTTGCACGCCATGATGTTGCAACCGATGGATCTGGCCGATCCTCGGGTGTCTGAGGCCATTGATCGGTGCGAGAGGGGCCTGAAGCGGTTGATGGATGCCGAACACGCCCATGTGTTTTTGTATGCCAGCAATGGCCACGGGATGTGGGAGGCCGCGATTGAGAACCTGGTGCAGCCGCGCGGCGCCATTTTGGTTCCCGCCACTGGGCATTTTTCTGAATCGTGGGCGATTCAGGCGCAAGCTTTGGGTCGAGAGGTCATCCGCACGCCATGGAACCCTGGCTACCCCATCGATATCGAAGCCGTGGCCCGCTGCCTGCAGGACGATACGCAGCACCGCATTGAGGCCATCTTTGTCGTGCACACGGACACGTCAAGTGGCGTGACATCTCCGCTGGAGGCTTACGCGCCGTTGCTGCAACGGCTGGGCCACCCGGCCTTACTGGTTGTGGACGTGGTCGCCTCCCTTGGAGCGGCGCCGTTCTCGATGCGATCCATTCAAGCTGACGCAGTGCTGGGGGCTTCTCAGAAAGGGCTGATGTGTCCGCCTGGCCTGGGATTTCTGGCCACCAATGAGCGAGCCTTTGAGGCGGCCAAACGCAATCCCGCGCCGCGCTATTACTGGGACTGCGTCAAGCGCCTCGATGACGTCTCGTACCGCAAGTTCTGTGGCACGGCTCCTCAGAGTCTGGTTCAGGGACTCGCAGTTGCGCTGGACTTGATCTTTGAAGAGGGGCTGGAGCAGGTATTTGAGCGGCATCGCCAACTGGCCCATGCCGTGCACGCCGCCGTGCAAGCCTGGTCGGAAGCGGGTCCGTTGCGGTTTTTTGCGCAAGTCCCCGAAAGTCGGTCGGTCTCGGTCACCACGGTGACGGTGCCACCACAGGTCGACATCGAGCGTCTGCGCCAGGTCGGCCGTGATCGGTTTCAGGTGGCCTTCGCCGGCGCGCTTGGACCGTTGACTGGCAAGGCATTTCGCATTGGGCACCTGGGCGATCACAATCCTGCCAACTTGCTGGGGTGCCTGGGCGGAATCGAAGGCGCGCTGCGCTCACAAGGCGTGGCCATTGGCGATCAGGGCCTGCACCAGGTGGTTCGGTCGTTGGACGGTTACATCCCCGCGTAATTAGGCCCGCCGCTGCCTTCCGGCGTGACCCATACGATGTTCTGGGTGGGGTCCTTGATGTCGCAAGTCTTGCAATGCACGCAATTTTGCGCATTGATAACCAAGTGGGGAGTATCCGTGGGGGCCGAGGCGACGTACTCGTAAACGCCCGCCGGACAATAGCGTGCCTCGGGGCCCGCAAACCGATGCCAGTTGACAGCCACGGGAACGGCATCGCTTTTCAGCGTCAAGTGCGCAGGTTGATCTTCCTCATGGTTGGTATTGCTGATGTACACCGAGCTCAGTCGGTCAAAAGTCAGCGCCCCATCTGGTTTGGGGTATTCGATGCGCTCCACCTGCGAGGCGGCGTGCAGGCGTACATGGTCAGGCTCAGCGCGCCGTATCGTCCACGGTGGAGATGCGACGCCCATGCGTGGCAACAGCCATTGTTCTACTCCCGTCATCACGGTGCCGACCGTATTGCCTTTTTTGAACCATTGCTTGAAGTTGCGGCTGCGATGCAGTTCCGAGTACGCCCAACTGGCTTGGAATGCGCTCTCGTAGTCTTGCACCGTATCGCCCTGGCGACCTTGTGCCAAAGCCTGGGCCAGGCTTTCGGCGGCCAGCATGCCTGATTTGAGGGCGGTATGACTGCCCTTGATTCGGGCCGCGTTGAGGGTGCCCGCATCGCATCCAACCAGAACACCTCCTGGAAAACTCAATTTGGGAAGACTGAGCAGACCGCCTGCCGTGATGGCGCGCGCACCATAGCCGACCCGCGTCGCTCCCTCGAGATGGCATCGTATGGCAGGGTGGGTCTTCCAGCGCTGCATCTCTTCAAAAGGGCTGATCCATGGATTCTGGTAGTCCAGGCCGGTCACAAAACCCAAACTGACTCGGTTGTCAGCCATGTGGTAGAGGAAGCCTCCGCCGTAGGTGTGTTCGTCCATGGGCCACCCGGCGGTGTGGATCACCAAGCCTGCCTGGGCACGCTGTGGGTCCACCTGCCACATTTCCTTAACGCCCAAGGCGTAACTTTGCGGATCGCGCCCCTCATCGAGAGCAAAGCGCTGAATCACCTGTTTGCCCAGGTGGCCGCGTGAGCCCTCGGCAAAAACGGTGTAGCGCCCCAAGAGCTCCATGCCCAGCGCAAAGTGGTCGGTGGGTTGGCCGTCTTTGCCCAAACCCACGTGGCCTGTGGCCACTCCCCGCACGCTCCCGTCTGCTGAATACAAGATTTCAGCGGCCGTAAATCCCGCAAAAATCTCGACTCCCAGTGCCTCAGCCTGCTGCGCCAGCCATTGAACCACTGCACCCAGACTGATGATGTAGTTGCCCTCGTTGTGAAGGCAGTCCGGAACCAGCCACTGGGGTATCTGACGGTGACCTTGAGGACCCAGTATCAGGACCTCGTCGCGGGTGACGCTCTGGAGCAGCGGTGCTCCTAATGCCTTCCAGTCGGAAAACAGCTCTGTGATCGCGCGCGGATCCATGACGGCGCCGCTGAGAATATGAGCTCCGGGCTCGGAGCCTTTTTCCAGTACCACCACCGAGAAGTCGGGCTGAATCTGTTTGAGCCGAATCGCCGTGGCGAGTCCGGCGGGTCCAGCGCCCACAATGACCACGTCATACGACATGTTCTCGCGAGGGCCAAATTGCTGTAGCAATTCACTAGGTGTCATGGGCGGTCTCACTCCAGTGGGCCAATTGTATTCATCCCTGAGCGTCGTCGATCATCGCTTGCACCCATTGGCCCAGGGCCAAACTGGCGGTCAAGCCAGGCGACTCAATACCAAAGAGCTGAATCAGCCCCGGCATTCCATGATCTTGAGGACCTTGGACGCTGAAGTCCCCAGCAGGCGCATCGGGCCCATGCAATTTGGGGCGAACACCACTGTAAGCAGGTACCAAGGCGTGATCGGGCAATCCTGGCCAATAAGTGCGGATGCTGGCTTCGAAAGCGGTCTGTCGCGATACATCGACTTCGTAGTCCAAGGTATCTGGATCGGTATCGGGCGCAAGCCACTGGACATCCGGCCCAAACTTGGCCTGTCCAGCGAGGTCCAGTGTCAGGTGTACACCCAGGCCGCCATGGGTCGGCATGGGATAGATGAGCCGAGAAAATGGACACCGGCCACGCAAGGCAAAGTAGTGGCCCTTGGCCAAGAACAGTGGCGGGATCGTACTTGCCCCAGTCATGGCGATGGAACGCGCCGTCTTTTGCGCGTTGAGCCCACAGGCCGTGATCAGCCAACGACAGATCAATTCCATCGGGTCGCGACCTCCGGTGCGCAAGTGCCATCCGTGTCGGTGAGGCTCGGCCCCCAGCAGTGGCGTGTTGAACACCACCTGCGCCCCATGAGCGGCCGCATCGCCCCACAGCGCGCTCATCAGACCGTGACTGTCTACGATGCCAGTGGTCTGACTGTGCAGTGCCGCCACGCAGAACACATCGGGCTCCAACCGAGCGGCCTCTTGTGCCGACAAGAGTGACAGCGATTGCACACCATTGGACTGCGCTCGGTGTGCCAGATTCTCCAGCGCAGCCTTTTCATAGGCGGTAGTGGCCACCACCAACTTACCGCACTGGCGGTGTTCGACCCCATGCGTCTGGCAAAACTCATACAGGAGTTGGCGGCCTTGAACACACAAACGGGCCTTGAGGCTGCCGCTGGGGTAGTACAGGCCCGCGTGGATGACCTCGCTGTTGCGGGAGGAAACGCCCGTGCCAATGGCACCTTGGGCCTCCAAAACGAAAACGTCTCGGCCGCTACGGCTGAGCTGTCTGGCAATGGCCAGACCGACGACGCCGGCGCCCACCACGATTGCCTCGACATGTTCCATGAGGCGATTTTCCCCTATGAACGGTCCTGACCCAGGCGTGCTATCTTTGCGCCATGAGCTATCAGATAGACCTGTCTGGCCGCGTGGCCATGGTGACGGGCGCCTCCAGCGGCCTGGGAGCCCACTTTGCCCGCATCTTGAGTCAGTCGGGGGCGGCGGTGGTCTTGGCAGCGCGCAGGACCGAGCGCCTGAAGGCTTTGAGAGCCGATATCGAGTCTCAGGGCGGTGATGCCCATGTGGTGGCCTTGGACGTCACCGATCCCGACAGCATCAGTGCCGCGGTGGCTCATGCCGAAACTGAAGTAGGCACCATCGACATTCTCGTCAACAACTCCGGCGTCAGCAACACGCAGCGCTTGGTAGAGGCGCAGCCGGAAGACTTTGACTTTGTCATGAACACCAATGTGCGGGGTGCTTTTTTCATGGCCACTGAGGTGGCCCGGCGCATGATCGCGCGCAGTCAAGGTGCAGCGCCTGGCACCTTTACAGGCGGGAGGATTGTCAATGTGGCTTCCATGGCCGGTTTGCGGCCGCTCAGTCAGATTGGCGTATACGCCATGAGCAAGGCGGCGGTGATCCAAATGACCCGGTGCATGGCGCTCGAATGGGGTCGATTTGGCATTAACGTCAATGCGCTGTGTCCGGGCTATATCGACACCGAGATCAACCACCACCACTGGTCGACCGACGCCGGGCGTAAGTTGATTCAGTCGATGCCGCGTAAGCGCTTGGGTGAGCCCGCTGATTTGGATACGGCCTTGATGACGCTTTGTGCCAACCAGAGCCGCTTCATCAACGGTGCGGTGCTGGCAGTTGACGACGGCTTTGCGATCTAGCCATCATGCGCTTTTCGTTGCCTGAGGACAAAAAGCTCACCCTGGAGATGACCTTCCCCATTCGTTGGGGCGATATGGATGCCATGGGTCATGTGAACAACACGGTGTACTTCCGCTACTTTGAGGTGGCTCGCCTGGAGTGGCTCTACCAGATCGGTGCCCCGCCCAATCCGCGGGGCGAGGGGCCGGTGGTGGTCAACGCCTTTTGTAATTTCATCCGGCAATTGGAGTTCCCAGGTACGGTGCTGGCTCGTCACTATGTGGCCAACACCGGTCGGTCTAGCTTTGATACCCTGGTGACTTTGTCTCGGGCGGATGACCCGCAAATGATCTATGCCGAGGGCGGTAGCACCACGGTGTGGATTGACTCTCTGGCCAAGAAGTCGGTGGCCTTGCCGCAATGGGTCAAAGACCTCTTGCGCTGAATCTACAGACAGCGCCTGGGGCTGGGCTGGTGGGCCGCTGTGTTGCACAATTCGCCTTGCAATTTCGCAAAAGAGTGATCCATGAACAAGATCTATCCCAGTGCCCAGCTCGCCTTGGCCGACATCGTCAAAGACGGCCAGATGTTGGCCGTCGGTGGTTTTGGCCTATGCGGCATCCCCGAGGCGCTCATTGAGGCCCTGCGTGAAAGCGGCGCCAAGGACCTGACGGTTATCTCCAACAACGCCGGCGTTGACGGTTTTGGACTGGGCAAGCTGCTGCTCACCCGCCAGATTCGAAAGATGATCTCCAGCTATGTGGGTGAGAACAAGGAATTCGAACGTCAATACCTCAACGGGGAGCTGGAGCTCGAGTTCACGCCACAGGGAACGCTGGCGGAGCGCCTGCGGGCGGGCGGAGCGGGAATTCCGGCGTTCTTCACCCGTACAGGGGTGGGTACCATGGTGGCTGAGGGCAAAGAGGTGAGGGAATTCGACGGCTCGCGCTATGTCATGGAGCGTGCGCTGGTCCCTGACATTGCACTGGTCAAGGCCTGGAAGGCGGACAAATCGGGCAACCTCGTGTTTCGCCGCACCGCACGCAACTTCAATCCCGCCGCAGCGATGGCCGGACAGGTCACGGTGGTGGAGGTCGAGCAGATTGTGGACAACGGTCAGATTGATCCTGATGCCGTGCACCTGCCCGGCATCTATGTTCACAGGCTGGTGCTCAACTCGCAGCCAGAAAAGCGCATCGAAAAACGTACCATCACCGAAAAGGCAGGAGTCTGAAATGGCCTGGACACATGATCAGATGGCAGCCCGAGCTGCTCAGGAACTTCGTGATGGCTACTACGTGAATTTGGGCATTGGCCTGCCCACCCTGGTAGCCAACTTCGTGCCTTCTACGATGGAGGTGTGGTTGCAAAGCGAAAACGGCATGCTGGGCATCGGGCCATTTCCGACAGAAGACGAAGTGGATGCGGATCTGATCAACGCCGGTAAGCAGACTGTCACTACCATCCCGGGCACCAGCATCTTCGGCAGTCACGACAGTTTTGCCATGATCCGGGGGGGCAAGATCAACCTGTCCATATTGGGTGCGATGCAGGTCAGCGAGCGGGGCGATCTGGCCAACTGGATGATCCCGGGCAAGATGGTCAAGGGGATGGGTGGCGCCATGGATTTGGTGGCCGGTGTCAAGCAGGTGGTGATCTTGATGGAGCATGTGGCCAAGAAGAAGGATGGCTCCTACGATTTGAAGCTCTTGCCGCAATGCACGCTGCCTTTGACTGGTCAGCAGGTGGTCGATCGCATCATCACTGACTTGGGCGTGATGGACGTGACACAAGAGGGCCTGCGGCTTGTCGAGTTGGCACCTGGTGTCACGCGTGAAGAAATTCAGTCCAAGACGGGTGTTGCCCTGCACTGAGTTGCCCCTCTGAGATCTGGCATGGCGGGAGGAATCACCCCACGGCTGGCCGCTGTCGGCCTGGTGGCGCTGCTGGCGGCCTGTGCGCAGCCTCTGCACGGACCACGCGCTTGGACATTGGGGGCAGCGCCTCCTTCACCCAGCGCCAGCCTTCATGGTGCGCACCCTCTGGCGAGCCGACACATGGTGGCGGCTGCTCACCCCTTGGCGGTGGCGGCTGGTCAACGTACCCTTGATGCCGGTGGATCGGCTCTTGATGCAGCCATCGCGGTCCAGATGATGCTCAGTCTGGTCGAGCCCCAGTCCAGCGGTATCGGCGGCGGCGCATTCTTGATGCTGTGGGATGGTCGTGCGATACAGGCTTGGGACGGACGCGAGACAGCGCCAGCTGGGGTGACAGACTCGCTATTCCTGCGACCCAATGGCCAACCCCTGTCATTTATCGAGGCAGCGGTGGGTGGGCGGCCCGTGGGTGTTCCCGGTGTCGTGCACATGCTGTATGAGGCCCATCGGCGGCACGGCAAATTGCCTTGGTCGCAACTCTTTGTGCCGGCGATCCAAGCGGCGGAGTCCGGATTTTCCGTCTCGGCCCGGTTACACGAGGCCATCAAGTCTGACCCGCATTTGTCCAAGCTCGAAGGAGCCCGGCGGTATTTCTTTGACAGCCAGGGCCAGCCCTGGCCCGTGGGTCATCGCCTGCAAAACCCGGCTTTGGCCCAGATTCTTCGCGCCATCGCCCTGAACGGCCCGTCTGCTTTTTACGGGGGAAGCATCGCGCAAGACCTGGTCACCCGCGTGCGTGAGCATCCGACGAACCCTGGGTCCATGACATTGGCCGATTTGCAGGGCTATCGAAGTGTGTCGCGGGCGGCCCTGTGTACTCCGTGGGAACGCTACCGGGTGTGTGGATTTCCGCCACCGTCTTCGGGGCATCTGACCATGATGCAAATTCTGGGCATGCTGTCTGCGATGAAACTCGGGCCGCCGACACGCTGGGTCGGCTCATCTCCAGACGTCGTGGAGGTAGCGTGGGCCCACCGGTACCTGGAGGCATCCAAGTTGGCGTTTGCTGACCGAGCCCGCTACATCGCCGATCCTGACTTTGTAGCGCCACCGGGCGGAGACTGGGGCACATTGCTTTCATCTCGATACCTGGCCACCCGTGCTCAATTGATCGGTGAACGCGCCATGGGTACGGCTGCCGCAGGTGAGCCAGGTGTCGAGCGGTCAGCTTGGGGCGTACACGCTGCGCAACCAGAATTTGGCACCAGCCACCTGAGTGTGGTGGACAGCGGGGGGCAGGTGGTGTCCATGACCACCACCGTCGAGGCCGTTTGGGGCTCTCGCATCTTGGCGGATGGCGCGAGCGGCTTGCCAGGGGGCTACATCCTGAACAACCAACTCACCGACTTCTCGTTTGCCCCACGTGATGCGCAAGGTCGATGGATCGCCAACCGGGTCGAACCTGGCAAGCGTCCGCGCTCCAGTATGAACCCCACCTTGGTCTTTGGCCCCGAATTGCGATCTCCTATCCTGTCCATCGGTTCTCCTGGGGGGGCGGCCATCATTCACTACACCACCAAGGCGATGCTGCTGCATCTTCAGGCCGGAGCCGATTTGCAATCCAGCGTGTCCAGTGCCAACTTGGCCAACCTCAACGGTCCGTCCCAGTTGGAGAAAGGGCGCTTTTCTTCCGCTTTCATCGAGGCCCTCAAACAGCGGGGGCACGTGGTGCAGGAGACCGATCTGGTCAGCGGTACCCAGGCCATCAGCCAACAGGGCAGGGGATGGACGGGCGCCGCCGATCCGCGACGCGAGGGTGTTGTGCTGGGACGCTAGGCGGCGGTGTGCTTCAAGGAGGCCATGGCCCGCGCGGCTTCCAAGACCAATTCCGGGCCCCGGTAAATCAGCCCCGTATACACCTGGACCAGATCTGCGCCAGCCTGAATCTTGTCCTGTGCAGATACCGCGTCCATGACGCCGCCCACGCCAATGATGGCCGTGTGGGATCCCAGCACGCGGCGCAGCTGCCTGATCACGGTATTACTAGACTGAGCCAGGGGTGCACCCGACAGTCCGCCAGCCTGGCTGGCCAAGGGATGAGTCTGGACGGCCTGACGAGCCAGTGTGGTGTTGGTGGCCACCACACCGTCCACCCCGTGTGCCGTAACAGCACGAGCCACGGCTTCGACCTGCGCCAAGTCCAGATCGGGCGCAATTTTGAGAAAGAGCGGCACTTGGCGTTGATGAACTTCACGCAAGCGACGGCGACAACTCAAGAGGGCCTCGAGCAAACCATCCAAGGCCGCGTCGTGCTGCAACGCGCGCAAATCTTGCGTATTGGGACTTGAAATATTTACCGTGATGTAGTCGGCGTGCGGGTAGACACCTTCAAGGCATTGAAGGTAATCGTCGGTCGCGCGCTCGATTGGGGTAGTGGCGTTTTTGCCGATGTTCAATCCCAGGATCCCACCGCGTTGGCGAAAGCTGTATGCGCTTTGCACATGGCGCAGAAATGAAGCCAAACCCTCGTTATTGAAGCCCAAGCGGTTGATCAGCGCCTGATGGGACTCGAGTCTGAACATCCTGGGCTTGGGGTTGCCAGGCTGAGCCAGGGGGGTGACGGTTCCAACCTCAATGAAGCCAAACCCCATGGCACCCAAACCGTCGATGCATCGGCCGTTCTTGTCCAGTCCAGCGGCACACCCGATGCGATTGGGAAACTTCAGGCCTGCCACGGTAATGGGGTCGTCCACTACCGGCTGGGCCCAAGCACATTGGGCAGGCGTATTTTGCAGACGTTCCAGGCCCTGCAAGGTCCATTCATGAGCGCGCTCGGCGTCCATTTGGAAGAGTATCGAGCGCGCCAGGCGGTAAGAAGAGAAAGCCATAATGCAGTATTGTCTCAAACTGCCAGTGACGCAGATGAATGCAGATGAACTGAAGGTTCAGGTGGGCCGGGCGGCGTTGGCATATGTCAAGCCCCACCAGGTCCTGGGCGTGGGTACCGGCTCGACGGTGAACCACTTCATTGAGGCCCTGGCTCACAGCGCCATTCCGGTTGCTGCTGCGGTATCCAGTTCTGAACAAACCACGGCCCGACTGCGCGAGTGCGGAATTGAGGTGGTCTCGGCCAACGAGGTGCAGCGCATTTGCGTGTATATCGATGGGGCCGATGAAATCGATGCTCGAGGATGCATGATCAAGGGCGGCGGCGCGGCGTTGACGCGTGAGAAGATCGTTGCCGCTTTAGCAGATGACTTCGTGTGTATTGCCGATGGCAGCAAGTGGGTGAAAGTCTTGGGCCGTTTTGCGCTACCTGTGGAGGTGATCGAGATGGCCACCCAACACACCATCCGCCGCTTCGCGCAAATGGGTGCCATCGCCGTGCCACGTCCGGGTGTCCTCACGGATAACGGTCACCCCATCTTGGATGTCTCGGGTTTACGAATTGAGCAGCCCGAGGCCTTGGAGCGCGAGATCAATCAGTGGCCGGGTGTTGTGACCGTCGGATTGTTTGCTCAGCGGGGAGCCGACGTGTGCTTGTTAGGCGAGTCCTCAGGGGTGCGGACTGTCCGATTTCAGCGCTGAGATCTGTCGAGCCGTCCTGACGGGCCACCGCGCGGGATCCACGGCGTCCACCAAGTCCGCTTCCAAGGGCCACGGCTCTCCCGTTATCCAGGCCGCCAGAAGTTCAGACATCAGTGGCGCCCAGGTCAAGCCGCGACCTCCCAAACCTGCCATCACGTAAAGACCCTCCAGCCGCGGCCACATCCTGGCCTGATCGGTTCTGTGTGCAAGGGAGCCATGAATGTCAGGCCATGGGCCCACCAGAGGCAACTTGTCCCAGGTGTTCAGACGAAATGCGGTACGTCCGCCTTGGATGTCGATGGCCTGAGCCGTTGAACCGGTCAGACGTTGCAAGCGCTGTAGGTTGTACAGGTGGTCGTCGTGCCTCACAGCCGTGTCCTGATCTGCTAACTGGCTTGAGGCGCCGCACATCAGGCGATCAGGCGATAGGCGAAGCGCGTAGCCTTCGCCTGCCATCGGATGCGACACGGGCATGGCATCGCGCAGCCAGGAGACCTGACCCCGCACGATCTCGCTTATGGCACCTTCCCACCCCCAGGCAGCCAGCACTGGCGAAATCCCGGTACCGTTGGCGAAAATGATCAAAGTCGCTCGAGCGCACACCTGACCCCGGGTGTCTTTCAATACCCACGGGGCTCCTGGCTCTGTGGTCTGGCGCTCGATTGAATCCACGCTCAACCCAGTGCGCAAGGTGATACGGGGGTGAAGCAGGTCGTGACGTACGACCTCGCTCGGGTTGACCCATCCGGCTTGGGTGTATCGCCAAGCGCCTTGTGAGGCTCGGGTATGGGTCCACTGGGTCACCTCCGAGGCACTCAGCCACTGGGCGTATTCGGCTGGCGCGTGTGGGTCGCTTGGTTGGGGCGGATTTCCCAGACGGGCCAATCCCTGGCACTGTCCTGTCACCTGATGAGTACTCACCAGGTGGTGATACTTGCGATGCGCCCACAAAGCGCAAGCCCTCAACAAACGGGCGTGATGACCGTCGCTGCGATGCCACGTGCCGTGATACAAACCCGCCGGATTGCCAGAGGCACCGTCGGCGATGGTGGCGCCCTGGCTCAGCACCTGAACATGTAGCCCTCTGCGGCCCAGTGCTCGGGCGATGGCCGCACCGGCCAAGCCGGCGCCAACCACAAGGGCATCGGCTGGGTCGGATGTTGCCTCCACATGATCTGCGCGCCGAACTGTTGAGGGCATCCTGCTCGGCCGCCTGCCGGGGGGAGGAGACGCCTGAAATACGGGCGCAAACCGGGCGACAGTCATATCGCGCTTGCTACCTGACCCAGGGGCCTTGTCGACCTGAAAGCCCGCTTGGGTCAAGGCCTCGCGCACGCGACGGGCTGCACTCCAGGTGCTGGCAGTGGCGTGTGGGGCTGCTAGTCGGGTCATCTGACGCAGCAATTGGCTGTCCCACATGTCGGGATTTCGGGAGGGCGCAAAGCCATCGAGGTAGAAAGCATCGACCTGTGCGACCACCTGCGGCCAGGTGTGTCGAACCTCACCCAGACAGAGCAAGAGCCGCACACGATCATCGTCAAAGTCCATCACATGAACATTGCGCAACGGGGCGGGCCACTGGGCGCACAGACTCTGAGCCCGCTCGCTCCAAGGCTGCTCTCGGTGGGCTCGTATCAGATCGCCAGCGCTGGGCAGAAAGCCTTCCAGACCGATGTAGGTCAGCCGCTCACTGCGATGAGGATCTTCTTTCCAGGCCTGCCAGGTGGCCAGGAAATTCGTCCCCAGGCCAAAACCAGCCTCCAAAATCACAAAGTGAGACCTGCCTTGCCATCGGCCGGGCAGTCCGTTACCGCCCAAGAAGACATGCTGGACCTGGGCTCGGGCGGCCTCAGCGCCTCGAGGTCGGTAGACATCGTCAAAGTGCGGAGCGTAAGGATTACCACTCTCATCCCACTGAATGAGTGC
The DNA here is from genome assembly GCA_964400135.1 of uncultured Rubrivivax sp. Lineage (GTDB taxonomy): Bacteria > Pseudomonadota > Gammaproteobacteria > Burkholderiales > Burkholderiaceae_C > Rubrivivax. The sequence goes on from CAYNSW010000001.1 coordinate 24,967, forward strand.
GCGAGGCACGGTCGCACTGGGCAAATCGCTCATGAAACGCTACCTGAACGCCAACGCAGCCATCGCAGCAGGGGCTCTCGCACACTGTGCAGGCCCTTGTAGTGCAGTACCTCCTGACTCATGCTGGCGATACTGTCGTGCAATTGTTGCGCCAAGAGCTCCGAGGCCACGGCCTCTTGCAGGGGCTTGACCTGTACGCGGATGGCGAATACGGCTTGTCCCCAAGTTGTCAGAGGAAGAAATGACTGGTCTTCTACTCGCAGCCACGCTCGATCAGGAATGGGGCTGGGGCCGTCAACACGCCAACCCTCTGCGGACATTCGCGACGGATGCGCGTGCAACCAAGGATCAGGGCTGATTGACCACACCGTTCGAGCCAAGGCATGCGAACCACAAACCAGTTTCATCAGGGCCAGACCCTGCTGCTGCAGGAACTGGGCATCAGCCACGGGGGCATGAACCTGTGCAAAGGTTTTGCCGATCTTGTCCTCAGGAGCCCAGCGTGACGGCAGGGCCACAGCCATCCAGCGCAACCGCGAGTCGCTGGATTGCACAACCGCCAGGTCTTCCTCGATGCAAAGGCTGAGCAGGCCTGCCAGTCGCCACGGCGCCGGTAGCGCTTGCACACAGCGGCGAACTTCATCACCCAAGCCATAGGGGGAGGTTCCCAGCGCCTGCACCTGGCTGCCGCAAACGCTCACCGCGTGCCGAAGACAGGTCAGGGTCCGACCATCCCAGACAAAGTCCTGCGGATGGTCCCGACTGACTCGGGACAAGACGGCCTCCAGCGCCGGTTGCGGGTCAAACTCCAGGTCGCACAGCAAGGCCTGCGAAGCAAAACGGCTCAATACGGCGAGCTTTTCGCGCTGGTGGCGAGAGCCTGCCGCGCAAGGCGTCAGCCAAGTTTGCCCCGCGGGGATCTTGTGCAGACCCGGCTCCATCCGGAATGGAACCCTGGGCTCCATCGACCTGGTCTGTGAAGCTAGGGCCGCATCAGCGGGGCCAGGATTCCCGGTCAGACGCGCTTGCGATACTCGTGCGTTCGCGTATCAATTTCGATACGATCGCCCGATTCCACAAACAGAGGAACCGAAACTTCAAACCCGGTTCCCACCAACCGTGCAGGCTTCATCACCTTGCCGGAGGTATCGCCTTTGACGGCAGGCTCGGTCACGATTTCACGCACCACCGTGGTGGGCAGTTCAACCGAAATCGCCTTGCCGTCATAGAACACCACTTCCACGGGCATGTTGTCTTCGAGGTACTGGATGGCATCACCCATATTGCCGGCTTCCACCTCAAATTGGTTGTATTCCGAGTCCATGAAGGTGTACATCGGGTCGGCGAAATAAGAGTAGGTGCACTCTTTTTTGTCCAGAATGATCTGGTCCATCTTGTCATCCGCCTTGAAGACCACCTCGGAGCCTGCGCCGTTGAGCAGGTTTTTCATCTTCATGCGCACGGTGGCAGCGCCACGGCCACCTCGGCTGTACTCGGTCTTGAGCACCACCATCGGGTCTTTGCCCTGCATGATGACGTTGCCAGCACGAATTTCTTGAGCGAGTTTCATCGAGACACCTAAAGGGGTAGGAAAGACACGCCACCCGAGGGCAGCCGGGCGTGGACCCAACCCAACATTCTACATCGCCAACCCGGGATTACCCGGGGATCAGGTGCGGTGTGGAGCTTGATTGGCAAGGGCCGATGGTCGATGGTGGTCCACAAAGCTCAGCAAGCGCTCTAAGAGGGTGGTTTGGGCGCTTAGCCGGTCTCGCAGTTGGATGTAGGCTTGCCGTAGGGCCCAGACATGGGGCCAGGGTGACTCGATCGCCCGGTGGGTGTGGCCATTCAGGCTCCAACACTGGGCCTCCCAGCCCTGGAGGTCGGGTCCGCCCCCCCAAGACTTGAGGACGTCAAGCCAAGCGCCCACATCGGCGAGATGACCGCCATCGTGTCGGGGATAGGCTTGCCACAGAAAAGGTTTGGCAGCCCAGCACGCGCGTACCAAAGAATCTTCGCCCCGCACGATATTGAGGTCGCATGACCACAACAGCTCGTCGAATTCGCGCTGTGCGAGCCAGGGCAAACGAATCACACGCACCCCAGGCAGCCGTTGCGCGGCCAGTTCAATGGGCGTGCCCGCAGCCACGAGCACCAACAAAGGCTGGTCAGACCACGCCTGGAGCAAGCGCTCAAGCGGTGCCTGGGCGTAGCAAAAGGCCATCACCACCTTCTCGGCCCCGCGCGGTGCCCACCCGCGCGAGCTCAGCCACTGGTAGCCGTCAAATTGGGCTTGCCGCTGGCGTACGAAGGACTCGCGCAGGACGCCGCCGCTGGTCGGCGTCCATCCCGGAACAAAGAACCACTTGGGCAAGGGCGGTAGATCCGCTCGCCATTGAGGCGAGGGCATGGCGTGTGTGCGAAGACGGCTTGGCGAGAAGGCCAGGTGTTCCAAATTGATCCACAAAGGTGGCGTTGTCTGTACTTGTAGGGCTTCGCTGACTGATGGGGGTAAGGGACAGCCAAACGTCTCGATCAAAACCTGAGGCGGGGGACTTTGCGCCCAATGACGTTGTGCCTCACGCCATGACCGGACGTGTACGCGCGGCGGGCTCTCACCCGCGATGAGCTCCAGCACCTGTGGCTGATCGATCCACAGCGTGATGTCAAGCCCCGCGCAGGCCAGCTCCTGGGCCAAACGCCAGCAAAATCCGGCGTCTCCCAGGTTGTCGACCACCTGGCAAAAGATGTCCCATCGCGCAATTTGGGTCATGACATCAGGGGAGTGTTCTGGGCACAATCCACATCATGACTGAAAAAAGCGCTGACCTCACGGCACCATCGGACTTGCTTGCGCAGTCCCTGGCATTGCCCGAGCTGCCAGGCGTTTACCGATTTTGGGATGCCCGAGACCAGCTGCTTTATGTGGGTAAAGCGCGCAGCCTGAAAAAGCGCGTGAGTTCGTACTTTCAAAAGGATCATGGGGGCTCTCGTATCGGCGTCATGGTCTTGCGAATTGCCAGGCTCGAGACGACGGTGGTGCGTACCGAGGCTGAGGCCTTGCTGTTGGAAAACAACCTCATCAAGACCTTGCAGCCCCGATTCAATATTCTGTTTCGCGATGACAAGACCTACCCGTATTTGAAGATCAGCGCATCCCAGCCCGGGGCGCAGGGGGCGCCCCCCTCGGCTTCGCAGTACGCCAGGATGGAGTACTACCGCGGCGCCGTCGATCGCAAGCATCACTACTTTGGGCCGTACCCAAGTGCTTGGGCAGTGAAAGAAACGATATTGCTGCTGCAGCGAGTTTTTCGACTGCGCACCTGCGAGGACACGGTGTTTTCTCACCGCAGCCGGCCTTGCCTGCTGCATCAGATTCAGCGCTGTTCCGGTCCTTGTGTGGGGTTGATCGCGGCGCAAGACTACGCGCAAGATGTTGCCGATGCTCAAGCGTTCCTGCGCGGTGAGTCCGATACCGTGCTGCAGGAGTTGCAAGCCCGTATGCAACGCATGGCAGATGCCTGGGCATATGAGCAAGCTGCACAAGTGCGCGATCAAATTGCAGCCCTTTCGACGGTCTTGCAAAAGCAGTCGGTCGAGGCCAGCAGTTCCTCTCCCTCCCAGCCCGATGTAGACATCTTGGCTGTGGATTTGCAAGGTGGAAAAGCTTGCGTGAACCTCGCCATGGTCAGGGGAAGCCGACACCTGGGTGATCGTGCTTACTTTCCGGATCAAATTGATCGTGCGGTGGAACTGGACGAGGCAGCCTCTGAGGAGGCGCCAGCACGCGTGCTCGAGGCATTCATGGCGCAGCACTACGCCCATCAAGTCGCTCCGGCGCTGATCGTGGTCAGCCACCGCGTGTCGACGTCATGGGTCGAGGCGCTCGCCGGTGTGGCTGGCCGCAAAGTTCGGGTGGTTCATCAGCCTCGGGATCAACACCGCGTGTGGTTGGACATGGCACAGCAAGGGGCTCAGTTGGCGTTGGCCCGGTTGCTCAGCCAAGAGGGGTCCCAACGCGATCGCACACAGGCTCTGGCGCAAGCGCTGGGATTGGAATGCCCGCAACCCGATGGGCTGCTGATTGAATGCTTTGATGTCAGTCACACATCGGGTGAGGCCACCCAAGCGTCCTGTGTCGTGTACCACCGTCATGGCATGCGCAACGAACATTACCGTCGATTCAATATTGAAGGCATTACGCCTGGCGACGATTACGCCGCCATGCGACAGGTATTGCGGCGCCGCTATGAACGTTTTGCTACCGCTGCCCAGGAACAGGATCTGAATTCCCCTGAGGAGTCTTCGGTGAGGCCCGGAGGTCTGGCCTGGCCCGATGTGATCTTGATCGACGGGGGCCGCGGACAGGTTTCGGTCGCGCGAGAGGTGTTTGATGACCTGGGGCTGGATGCCAGCGTGATCGTGGGCGTGGAAAAGGGCGACGGTCGGAAGGTGGGGCTGGAGGAGTTGGTCTTTGCAGACGAAAGGCCCAAATTGACCCTTCGGCCGGACTCGGCTGCGCTCATGCTGGTGGCGCAGATCCGGGACGAAGCCCACCGCTTTGCCATCACGGGGATGCGGGCCAGACGAGCGCGTGTCAGAACCTCGGCCAGCCGTCTCGAGGATATTGCTGGAATTGGCGCCAAGAAGCGGGCCAGTTTGCTGCAGCGCTTTGGTGGAGTGCGAGGTGTGGAGCGAGCCAGCGTCGAGGAATTGGCCTCGGTAGACGGTATTTCCTGGTCTTTGGCGCAAAAGATCTATCAGGCGCTGCACTGAAACGGCCAGTTCAGAGCCATTTGGGCAACGGAGCAGGCACAATAAGGCCATGTTTTGGACGCTGCCCACGCTGCTGACCTGGGCCAGGATTCTGGCCATTCCGCTGATCGTCGCCTTGTTTTACTTGCCCATTGACTCAGCGACACAAAATCTGGCAGCCACGGTGGTGTTCGTGGTGATTGCATTGACCGATTGGCTCGATGGGTGGTTGGCCAGGCGCCTGAATCAAACCTCTTCATTTGGCGCATTTTTGGACCCGGTGGCCGACAAGTTACTGGTTTGTGCCACCTTGTTGGTGCTGCTTCACCTCGACAGGGTCAATCCGTTTGTGGCCCTGGTGATCATCGGCCGCGAGATCACCATATCGGCTCTCAGAGAGTGGATGGCCCAAATCGGTGCATCACGAAGCGTGGCCGTGCACCTGCTGGGCAAACTCAAGACAGTGGTTCAGATGGTGGCCATTCCCTTCTTGCTCTTTGATGGGCGGCTCTTCGGCTGGATACCCACCCGAGAGTGGGGCACATGGCTCATCCATGTGGCTGCGGTGTTGACGATTTGGTCCATGGTGTACTACCTGCGCCGTGCTTTGCCAGAGATTCGAGCCAAGGTGAGATGACGGCCTCGGCGCTGGCGGGTGATTCACGTCAGGACTGGACGCTGCGCGCCATGCCTGCGGTGTTCGTGCTGATTTGGAGCACGGGGTTCATCGTGGCTCGCTACGGCATGCCACACGCGCCGCCCATGACCTTTTTGGCGTGGCGTTTTGTCATTTCCTTGGTCCTGTTCGGTTTGTGGATACGAGTGGCCGGTGTTGCTTGGCCGGTGGGGCGTCGGCAGTGGTTACACCTGTCGGTGTGCGGTGTGTTGCTGCATGCGGTCTACCTGGGCGGCGTCTGGGCAGCTGTCAAATTGGGCATGTCCTCTGGTACTTCTGCGCTGATCGTGGGTCTGCAGCCGTTGTTGACGGCATGGTGGATGTCGTGGGGCTCGGGAGGATCTGCGGTCACGCTCAGGCAGTGGACAGGGCTGGCCCTGGGGTTGGGGGGCTTGTGTTTGGTGGTGTGGGAAAAGCTCAATGTCGGTGAGGCTTCTTTAGAAGCGCTGGGTTTGGCGCTGCTGGCTTTGTTGAGCATCACCGTGGGCACCATCTATCAAAAGCGGTACGCGGTCGGCGCCGACGTGAGGAGCGCCAACTTTGTGCAACTGTTGGCGGCCACGGCTGTGGCGGTGCCTCTTGCTCTGATCGAGCCCCAAGCCATGAGCTGGAACGCCGAGTCGATCGCAGCCTTAGCCTGGTCAGTATTGGTACTGACTCTGGGCGGCAGTTCCTTGTTGTTCATGCTCATTCAAAAGGGGGCGGCCACCCGCGTGGTCAGCCTCATGTATTTAGTTCCTCCGTGTACCGCCGTGCTCGCCTGGTTCTTGTTTGGCGAGGCACTAACCTGGTGGGTCGTGTTGGGTATGGCGCTGACGGCCTGGGGGGTCTGGTGGGTGATGTCTTCACCCGTTTCTCAACAAAGGTGAGATCATGGGTTTACACCGTATTGCTGTACTGGCCGGAGACGGCATTGGTCAGGAAGTCATGCCCGAAGGGCTGCGGATCTTGGAAGCCGCCTCTCGGCGCTTTGGTATTCAACTGGAGCTGAAGCACTTCGACTTCGCCCACTGCGGCTACTACCAGCGGCATGGTCAGATGATGCCCACGGACTGGAAGGATCAGCTGCTGGGCCATGATGCGATCTTTTTTGGCGCCGTGGGGTGGCCTGCAACCGTACCGGATCACGTCTCCTTGTGGGGATCGCTGCTGAAGTTTCGCAAGGAATTCGATCAGTACGTCAACCTTCGACCTGCACGTCTGATGCCCGGGGTGCGTTGCCCGCTGGTCAACCGCCAAGGCCAGGCGCTCGCGCCCGGTGACATTGACATGCTCATCGTGCGTGAAAACACGGAGGGTGAGTACTCCTCTATCGGCGGTCGGATGTTTGAGGGCACAAGCAGAGAGTTCGTGGTTCAGGAAACGGTGATGACCCGTCACGGTGTTGACCGTGTCTTGCGGTTTGCGTTTGAACAGGCGCAGCGCCGCCCGCGCAAGAAATTGACCTCGGCCACCAAGAGCAACGGAATCGCCATCACCATGCCTTATTGGGATGAGCGGGTGGCTGCCATGGCAGCTGAGTTTCCTGATGTAAAGGTCGACCAGTTCCATATCGACATCTTGACCGCCCACTTTGTGCAGCGTCCACAGCAATTTGACGTGGTGGTGGCGAGTAATTTGTTCGGAGACATCCTGTCTGACCTGGGCCCGGCCTGTACCGGCACGATCGGGATTGCGCCCTCGGCCAACCTCAACCCCAGCCGGCAGTGGCCCAGCCTTTTTGAGCCCGTCCATGGGTCTGCCCCTGATATAGCGGGGCAGGGAATCGCCAACCCCATCGGACAAATATGGTCCGCCGCCCTGATGCTGGACTTCCTGGGTTATCCCCAGGCACACGATGCCGTAGTGGGCGCGATTGAGCGATGCCTGGCTGACCCCGAAGCGCCCCGGACGCCAGATCTGGGTGGGCGAGCAAGAACCCAGGAGGTGGGGGCGGCCATCGCGCAAGTGCTTTGAAGGCGATAGAATCGCGCCCTCGCGCTGAGCGGTCGGGTTTTGTGGCTGCCATCAGGTGCAATCATCCTAGAGGGGTGTCCTTTGAACAAGATTGAATTGATTGAGCACATCGCCAAACAGGCGGATATTTCCAAAGCCGCTGCAACCCGCGCGCTAGAGGCGTTTATTGGTGGGGTCAAGGCCACGTTGAAGAAAAACGGGAGCGTGACCGTGGTGGGATTTGGCACCTTTGCGGTAAGCAAGCGCGCCGCTCGTACGGGGCGTAATCCTCGAACTGGCGCGGCCATCAAGATCAAAGCCGCCAAGGTGCCCAAGTTTCGTCCGGGCAAGGCTTTGAAGGACCACCTGAACTGACAGTATGACGGGGCTGCCCTCTGGTCAGCCCCACGGTTTCAGCGGGTGCTTAGCTCAGTTGGTAGAGCGGCGCCCTTACAAGGCGTAGGTCGGCGGTTCGAGCCCGTCAGCACCCACCACCGCTGTTTCGCCAAGGGCGTTCTAGGTTGTTATCAATCTGACCAATATGTTTGAGTTCGTCCGTTCCCATACCCGGCTCTTCCAGGCCATCCTGGTCATCTTGGTGTTTCCGTCCTTCGTCTTTTTTGGGGTGCAGGGGTACAGCCGCTTCACCGATGGTTCATCTGCGGAGGTGGCCAGCGTTGATGGTCGCAGCATCTCCCGCGCCGAGTGGGATCAGGCCCACCAGCAAGCCGGCGAGAGGCTTCGCCGGCAGGCGCCAGGTTTGGACCCCAAACTTCTAGACAGCCCGGAGTTCCGCACGGAGTCGTTGAACAACTTGGTGCGCGAACGCACTTTGGTGACGATGGCCCAGAAGCAGCACCTGTTGCCCAGCGACGAGCGCGTTGCCCAGATCTTCAGATCCGATCCCCAACTGGCCACTCTTCGCCAGGCTGACGGAACGGTCAACAAAGACCTGCTGGCCGCCCAAGGCTTGACCTCTGAAGGGTTTTTGCGACAGTTGAGGATGGACCTGGGCATGCGGCAGGTCATGGCTCCCGCAGAAACGTCCGCGTTGTTGCCCAAGGCTTCGGTGAAGGCCACGCTCGACGCCTGGCTGAACAAACGGGAAGTGCAGTGGGAGCGGTTTGAAACCGCGGCGTTGGCCAATCGGGTCAAGCCTACTGATGACGAGTTGCAACGCTACCTCGACGAACGCGCCAGTGAGTTTCGAATTGCCGAGCGGGCAGACATCGACTATGTATTGCTGGATCTGGAGACTGTGAAAAAGACGCTATCGGTCTCGGCTGAAGAACTCAAGCGCTACTACGACGAAAACATCAGCCGCTACACCCAGGCCGAGGAGCGTCGCGCCAGCCATATCCTGATCAAGGCTGATAAGGATGCTGCTGCCTCGCAGCGCCAGGATGCCCAACGAAAGGCGCAAGAGTTGTTGGACCGTCTGCGTCGCGCACCCGGCTCCTTTGCCGAATTGGCCCGCAAGGAGTCGCAAGATCCGGGGTCGGCGGCCAAGGGCGGTGATTTGGACTTTTTTGGTCGCGGGGCGATGGTCAAGCCGTTTGAAGATGCTGTCTTTGCCATGAAGCTGGGTGAAATCAGCCCTGTCGTGGAGAGCGACTTCGGCTACCACATCATCCAGCTCAATGCGGTGCGCGGTGGCTCCCAAAAACCCTTTGAATCGGTCCGGGCCGAAATTGAAGACACGATCAAGCGTCAGATGGCGCAAAAGCGGTTTGCCGAGCTCGCTGAGACATTCACCAACACGGTGTATGAGCAATCCGACAGCTTGCAGCCCGTGATCGACAAACTCAAGCTGCAAAAAGCGTCGGCCTCAGTGGAGCGTAAACCGGCACCCGCAGCGGCCGGGCCTCTGGCCTCGGTCAAGTTGTTAGATGCGATCTTTTCAGCCGACAGTCTCAAGGGGCAACGCAACACCGATGCCATCGACTTGGGCAATAACCAGCTGGTGTCGGCCCGTGTCGTTAAATACCACCCCGAGCGTACTCCCAAGCTGGATGAAGTGAAAGATAAGGTACGCGTTGCTCTGGTCAAGGTGCAAGCGGCTGCGCTGGCGCGCCGAGAAGGGCAGGAGCGTTTGGCGGCTTTGAAGGACCTCAAGGTGCCCATGACCGGAAAAACCGAGATCGTGGACCGGTCGGCGATGGCGCGGGTACCGCGACAAGTGGTGGAGGCCGTTCTTCAGGCCCCGTCCGATGGGCTGCCCGCCACACTGGGCGTAGATCTGGGGGCAGACGGCTACGCCGTGGTTCGTGTTCTCAGATCGCTGGAGCGCGAAGCCTCACCCGCCCAGGAAGCTGCATTGACCCCACAATTGGTTTCGATCTGGTCGGCTGCGGAGTCGGCGTTGTACTACGAGGCGCTCAAGAAGCGATTGAAGGTCAGCATCAACTCCTCCCCGGCAACGGCCGCAGCACCGGCCTCCGCTGCCGCAAGCAAGAAGTAGCCCGCCGTATAATTGGAGTTGAGCGGTGGCTGTAGCTCAGTTGGTAGAGTCCCAGATTGTGATTCTGGTCGTCGTGGGTTCGAGTCCCATCAGCCACCCCAGTGTGTCGCCTCAAACCAAGCCATATTTGGTGGCCAGCACGGCTGCCTCGGCTCGGCTCGAGACATTGAGTTTGCGGTAGATAGATTTGATGTGGTCATTCACGGTAAACCACCGGATGCACATCAGTCCTGCAATCTCCCTGATCGTGAAGCCCTTGCTCATGTAGGTCAGCACCTCGGTCTCACGTGGCGTGAGTCGCTCGCAGTCCCACACCGGTACGGCCGTATCGGCCGGATTTCTCAGTGCCTGCAAGACCCGCCGAGCAAGTGCCAAATGCCACACCACGTGCCCTGACCAAACGTACTTCAGGACTTGCACCAAGGAATCAAACGGTTGATTCTTGATCACCACAGAATCAGCACCGGCTTGCAGCGCGCGCAACACTTGCTCGTCTTCGAAGCTATCGGCCAACACGACTTTGGTCGCCGCATGAAGAGCTTGCTCTTGATGCGGCGGTGAGTGTCCGTTGCTCACGGCTTGCGTCACCTCCATCAACACCAAATCCACTGGGGGAAGCGAGGGCCAAGACAGCGCTTCACCGATGGAGTTTGCCTTGAGCAAGCGCAGCGGTTTATCACTCGCTGGGTCAGGCGCAGGTGTGGCCAAAGCTGCGCTTTGCTCCACCGCCCGTGTCATGAGTTGACTGAGCGCCGGATTGGCCTCGATGATCAGAGCTGTCCATCCCATGCCTTGGCATCTTTCTCGTCTGAGCGACGGGTATGAAAAGCATCGTAGGGCAGCTGATCGCAAATCAGGGGATTGTCAGTGAGACTCGTTGACCAACAACAACTTGCCCACCACTTGACGCTGTGACATGCGCTCGTAGGCTGCCATCAGTTCGTGCATGGGTCGACGCGAGTCGATCACCGGGCGCAACTCACAACGCTGGTACAGCGAAAAGAGCGAGCTCAAGTCCCGTTGGAATGTGCCAGGCTCGCGTCGAACAAAGTCTCCCCAGAACACGCCCATGAGGCTAGCCCCCTTCAGCAGCGGCAGATTCAGCGCCAGGGCGGGAATGGTTCCTTGGGCAAACCCCACCACCAGATAGCGACCTCGCCACGCCATGGATCGAAACGACGCTTCGGCATACGGTCCGCCCACAGGATCGACCACCACGTCAACGCCTCGTCCACCCGTGATTTGTTTAAGTCTGTCCTTGATGCTGTGCTGCCCATAAACCACTACGTCGTCAGCTCCCATGTCGAGACAGGCCTGGGCCTTTTCCGCCGTGGAAACCCCAGCGATCACGCGGGCCTGAGCTGCTTTGGCAATTTGAAGGGCTGCCGTGCCCACACCACCTGCAGCGCCCAAAATAAAGACTGATTCTTGTGCTTTTAAATTGGCCCTGTCCATCAGGGCGTGCCATGCGGTGCCGTAGGTGAACAAAAATGCGGCGCCGTCTTGCAAGTCAAAATCCGCGGGAAGGGCAACGACCTGGCTGGCAGGCACGACGGCTCGGGTGGCAAAACCGCCCGTGGTGCCCATGACAGCGACGCGTTGCCCCACGCGCCAACCGGCCTGAGGGTCTAGGCCTGCGCCTAACGCACTGATCGTGCCGGAGAACTCGCACCCCGGTGTGAAGGGGAGCTCTGGCTTGAATTGATATTGCCCAGACACCACCAGCAGGTCCGGGAAATTCATACTCGCTGCTGCAATATCGACCACAACGTGTTGATCCGGGATATGCGGGTACGGGCAAGAGGTCCACTGAAGCGACTGGGGTCCTTCCAAGGTGCGACAAAGCCAGGCCATTGAAGGGTTTGATGTACTCATGGTGCTTTCCGTTCAAGCAGTGCTGACACTGCAGTGTGCTCAGCGCCTACAATACCGCATGAACATATTGATTGCGAATGACGATGGGTACTTGGCGCCAGGATTGGCCGCCTTGTTCCAAGCGTGCCAAGGGTTGGGTCATATTGACGTGGTGGCCCCAGAGCAAAACGCCAGTGGCACCTCCAACGCGTTGACGCTCCATCGGCCGCTGTCCATGTTCCAGGCCCGTGGTGGGGCGTTTGACGGGTTTCATGTCATCAACGGCACGCCATCAGACTGCGTGCATGTGGCCCTGACGGGGCTGTTGCCCCGAAAACCCGATTTGGTGGTCAGTGGCATCAACAATGGCGCCAATATGGGCGACGACACGGTCTACTCCGGCACGGTGGCTGCCGCCACGGAGGCCTTTCTCTTTGGTATTCCAGCGATTGCGTTTTCTCAGGTTGAAAAGGGGTGGGCGCATCTGGATGCGGCTGCTGCAACCGCGCGCAGCATCATCGATGAGGTTTTGCGTTGCGGTCGTGCAGGGCCTTGGCTGCTCAACGTCAATATTCCCAATTGCGCCGATGCGGCTTCGCGACCCCGCCAAATCACCCGCCTGGGAAAGCGGCACCCCAGCGAAGCGGTGATTCAGCAGGTCAACCCCCGAGGCGAGACCATCTACTGGATCGGCCCAGCAGGTGAGGCCAAAGATGCTGGACCGGGGACCGATTTTCATGCGACTGCCCACCGCCATGTTTCCATTACACCCCTGCAGGTCGATCTGACCCACCACACCCAAAGAAGCGATTGGGCCCAGGCATTGGGAGCCACCCTGGGCTGATGGGCATGGCCACCAAGCCTGCTCCCAAACCTGGCGCCAAGGCGGCGCAATTTCCCGCCTCACGGCAGCGGTGGGGCGGTGGCTCTTCGTCGCTGGCTCCCCAGACATTGCGGCCCCAAACCCCCGTGCGTCTGGCAGCTCAAGATCAGCAGGTTGTGCGAACGCCCTCAGGTTTGGGCCTGGACTCTGCACTTGTGCGGCAGCGCATGGTGGAGCGGTTGCGGACATGGGGGATAGACGATCCGCGAGTCTTACAGGCCTTTGCGCTTGTGCCGCGTCATCAGTTTGTCGATTCGGCCTTGGTCACTCAAGCTTACGAAGACACCAGCCTGCCCATCGGGCACGGCCAAACCATCAGCAAGCCCCTGGTGATTGCGCGGATGTTGAGTTTGGCTGCGGCGCCCCGCCAGACCGTCTCGAATGCTGAAGCCGTGGCCAGCCGGCCCTTGGGCAAGGTTTTGGAAATCGGTACCGGATGCGGATACCAGGCGGCATTGCTCAGTGTGTTGGGGCGCAGTGTATTTTCTATAGAACGCATTCGCGCACTTCACGATAAAGCGCGCCTTCACCTCAACGAGACTGGCATTACCGATGTCCGGCTGATTTGGGGCGACGGTTATGCGGGGCACCCGCCCAACGCCCCGTACGACACCATCGTCTCGGCCGCGGGTGGGTCTGAGCTACCGCAGGCCTGGTTGGCGCAGTTGGCGCTGGGCGGCGTCTTGGTGGCGCCTGTGGAGTCGCCCGCACATGGCGGGCAGGTGCTCATGCGGTACGAGAAGACGGCCACCGGTTGGCAGCAATCGCTGCACGACGGGGTCGAGTTCGTTCCTCTAAAATCGGGTCTGCTCGGACAACACTGATCCTGTCATGCGCACACTGAAACTTCAGGCTGGCCTCGGTCGTGCACTCTGGATTTTGGGGGGTGGGGCGGTCATTGCCGCCGGGCTGACAGGTTGTGCCAGTCGGCCGCTCTCGCCGGCTCCGGTGGAGGACCGATCGCCTCCGCGGTCGACCGCTCGCGTGGCTCCTGTTACACCAGCGGTTCCTGCTGTGGCGTCCGGCTCGGCAGCGGGGGTGGCTTCCATCTCATCAACGGCTCCATCTGCGGCCAGTTCCCCCGCTCGGCCACCGGCAGCAGACGGTGCGTCTGCGCCCGGGTCATACACGGTCAAGCCTGGGGACACCCTGATTCGCATCGGATTGGATCAGGGGCAGAGTTGGCGCGACCTTGCCAAGTGGAATGGCATCGACAATCCCAACCTCATCGAAGTGGGCCAGGTCCTGCGTGTCGTGCCCCCCGTTGCGGCCGCGACGGGGGCCGCTCAGGCCAGCCCAGTGGCCTCGGGTACCAGCATCGAATCGCGCCCTCTGAGCTCGGGCTCAACCTCCGCGCCGAATGCCAGTGTGGCAGCAGCCGCTGCTCCTGCTCCTGCCCCTGCGACTCCTGCGCCAGTCACCACCGGTGCAGCGGGGCCTGCCTTGAAGGACGCGGAGTCAGACCTGTTGTGGTCGTGGCCTGCGCAGGGCGCCGTGGTGACGGCATTTGACGACTCGCGCAACATGAAGGGGCTGGCCATTGCAGGAAAAGTTGGTGAGCCGGTCGTGGCAGCCGCAGACGGCCGCGTGGTGTATGCGGGATCCGGGCTTCGAGGCTACGGCAATCTGATCATCGTCAAGCACAACGCCCTGTACTTGAGCGCCTATGCCCACAATCAAACCCTGTTGGTCAAAGAGGATCAGCAGGTCAAGCGAGGCCAAAAAATCGCCGAAATGGGGTCTACCGATGCCGAGCGGGTGCAATTGCACTTTGAGATCCGCCGGCAGGGCAAACCGATCGACCCGGCCAGGATGCTGCCCGCCCGCTAGGGTAATACCCCTGCTGGCCTCAGCGTTTTCGAGGAGAGTGCGGGCGGCCACATGCGGCTAGCATGTGGGATTGAGAGTCGGCTGGCATTTCGCCTGGGCCGACACACTTTGGGAGTTGTCGCTGATGAAGTTGCTCAAACAGATGATCGGACTGTGTGCGCTTGCGGCTGTGTCCTGGGGCGCTCACGCGCAGCAGCAAGGCGTTAGCAAGACCGAGATCACCCTCGGAAGTATTCAAGATCTTTCCGGGCCCTTGGCTGGCTATGGCAAGCAGATCCGCATGGGCATGCTGCTGCGTATTGACGAGGCGCATGAGCAAGGCGGCATCCATGGGCGCAAGATGAAGCTGCTCGTCGAAGACTCAGGCTACGACCCTCGCAAAGCGGCCCTGGCGGCACAAAAGCTGGTGAATCAGGAAAAGATATTCATGATGGTGGGCCACATTGGCACTGCGCAGAACAACGCGGCCATGCCCATACAGTTTGAGAAGAATGTGATCAACTTTTTCCCGGTCACCGCTGCCCGTGAAATGTACGATCCGTTCCACCGCCTGAAGTACTCCTTTGCTGCCACCTACTTCGATGGCATCCGCTCGAACTTGCCCAAACTGGTCAAGGAGAAGAACGCCAAGAAGGTCTGCATCCTGTACCAAGACGACGAATTTGGTCTGGAGGTCATGCGCGGCGGTGAGGCTGGTCTGAAGACCATGGGCATGGAGTTTGCCGAAAAGACCTCTTACAAGCGTGGCGCCACAGATTTTTCATCGCAAGTGGCCAAGATGAAGTCCAGTGGCTGTGATTTTGTGGTGCTGGGCACCATCATCCGCGAGACCATCGGTGCCATCGCCGAAAGCCGCAAGACGGGCTTTAATCCCACGTTCTTGGGCTCGAGCGCCGCCTACACCGACTTGATCCACAAGCTCGGTGGCCGCGCGATGGATGGACTGTACGCCTCGATGACCGTGCAGCATCCTTACTTGGATGAGGCTTCTCAGCCATTGCGGTTTTGGGCGACCAAGTACAAGACCAAGTTCAATGAGGACCCCACCGTCTTCTCGGCCTATGGCTATATCGTCATTGACTCGTTCATTCGTGCGGCTCAGAAAGCGGGGCCTAATCTGAGCACGGACAGCTTCATCAAGGCAATGGATACGATGACCATCCCCGCTGACATTTTCGGCAGTGCGGAGGGCACGTTCGGTCCGACCAAGCGACTGGGCAACGATGCAACGCGCCTGTCACAAATTCAAGAGGGTCGCTGGAAGGTGATTTCCGGGTACCAAAAGCCTCCGGCACCATAATCGATCGCTATCAGGTGATCGCGATGGGCCACCTTCGGGTGGCCCTTTTTTCTGGAGCGCTGTCTCGACCCATGTCTGCCAAATCCCCAGACCCACTGCAAGTCATTTCTCTTGACCTCGAGGGTCAGGGCGTGGCTCGCCGAGATGATGGTAAGGTCGTCTTCATCGAAGGGGCGCTGCCTTTTGAGACGGTCACGGCACAGTTGCATCGTCAAAAGGCGCAGTGGGAGCAAGGCACTGTCGAACAGGTGCTTCGGCAAAGCCCATTTCGCACGACGCCGCGGTGTCCGCACTTTGGCCTGCACCGCGGGGCGTGTGGCGGATGTAAGGTGCAGCATCTGCGGCCTGAGGCGCAGGTGGCCGTCAAGCAGCGGGTACTCGAAGACAATCTGTGGCACTTGGCCAAGGTGCGTCCTGAGCAGATCTTGAGGCCCTTGCAGGGCCCCGATTGGGGATACCGACACCGAGCACGTCTGGCGGTACGCCATGTGCATCGCAAGTCGCAGGTCTTGGTTGGATTTCACGAGCGCAAGTCCCGCTACGTGGCCGATATGGAGCGCTGCGAGGTATTGGCACCGCGGGTCAGCCGATTGCTGCCTAAGCTCAGGCAGCTGGTGGCCCAACTTGATTCCCGTGACCGAATCCCCCAAATCGAGGTGGCTCTGGGCGATGAGGTCTTGGCTTTGGTGCTCAGGCACCTGGTGCCTTTGTCGGCTCATGACCAAGACTGCTTGCGGTCATTTGCCCAAACCTACCACGTGCAATGGTGGCTCCAACCCCAGGGGCCCGACTCCGTGCATCTCTTGGAGGCGCACCCCGATCACATGGACTTGAGCTACGCATTGCCTGAGTTCTCCGTTCGGATGCCCTTTCGCCCAACCGACTTCACACAGGTCAATCCCCATATCAACCGCAGCCTGATCAGCCAGGCCCTGCTGTGGCTCAACGCTCAGGCCCAAGACCAGGTCATCGATTGGTTCTGTGGCCTGGGAAATTTCACTCTGCCCATCGCTCGACAGGCACGGCAGGTGCTGGGTATTGAGGGCAGTACCGCCTTAGTTGAGCGGGCTCGGGCCAACGCGAGTCTGAACGGACTGTCTGCGCAGACATCGTTTGAGGAGCGCAACCTGTTTGAGATAGATGCACGGGCACTGGCGGAGTTGCCGGCCGCTCGACTGTGGCTGATTGATCCTCCGCGCGAGGGCGCTTTGGCGCTGTGCAAGGCGTTGTGTGATGTGATCGGCAGCAGCCCCGATCCGGCTTCTGTGCCGCCAAGACGAGTGGTTTACATCAGCTGCAATCCCGCCACCCTGGCGCGCGATGCTGGCTTGTTGGTGCATCAGGCCGGATACCGTTTGGTTGCCGCGGGCATAGTCAATATGTTTCCGCATACAGCTCACGTCGAGAGCATGGCGGTATTCGAGAAATGAAAACGGGGGGCTGATGAGCCCCCCGGGTGTTCCATGGACGGTAGTGCCGAGATCAGTCGCGCTCGCCTCCGGCGATACCCAACAGCGCCAGGAGGCTCTGGAAGACGTTGTACACGTCCAGGTAGATAGCCAAAGTCGCCGAGACGTAGTTGGTCTCCCCCCCATCCAGCACCCGCTTGATGTCATAGAGCATGAAGGCCGAGAAGATGCCCAGGCTGGCGACGATCAGCGTGAGCATCAGAGCCGAAGACTGCAAAAAGACGTTGGCAATACCGGCCACCAGCAAAATCACCGCTCCGACCATCAGGAACTTGCCCATTCCCGAGAGGTCGCGCTTGATCACAGTGGCCAGGCTGGCCATGGCCACAAACACTGCCGCAGTGCCGCCAAAGGCCGTCATGACCAGCGACGCGCCATTCTTGAAGCCCAAGACGGTGGCTACCAGTCGGGCCAGCATCAGCCCCATGAAGAACGTGAAACCCAGCAGCACGAAGACGCCCGTAGCGGACTCCTTGGTTTTTTCAATGGCGTACATGAAGCCAAAGGCGCCAGCCAGGAACACGATGAGAGACAAGCCCGGCCCCATGAGCCGGGTGATTCCGGTGGCCACGCCCAGCCAAGCTCCCAACACCGTCGGAATCAGGGAAATGGCCAACAAGGCGTAGGTATTGCGCAACACCCGATGGCGCTCGGTGGCATCCAGGCCATAAGGTGCATCCATCACATGCAAACGCTCGTTCATGAGTTGTCCTCTCCAAGAAAGGTCAGCGCCGGAAAAACCCGGCAACGCACATTGTAGGCAAGCGCGGCTGACCTGCGCAGACACAACTGCGTTATCGTTAGGGTTTTCCCCTTCAAGAGAAGTTTCCATGCGTAAAAAGACCTGCCTCGAGCTGAACGACGCCGCCCGCATCGGGCAAGCCGCCATGGCGCACGCCCAAACCCGCCAATGGGCTGTATCGGTTGCCGTCGTCGACGAGGGCGCGGGTTTGTTGTGGTTTCAACGAAGTGACGATGCCGCCCCGATTTCGGCTCATATCGCGCAGGCCAAGGCGGCCACATCTGCGCTGGGCAAACGGGAATCGCGTATCTATGAGGAGATGATCAACAACGGCAGGGTCTCGTTCCTCAGCGCTCCCCAGTTGTCGGGTTTGCTCGAAGGGGGGGTGCCCATCATGGTGGATGGGCAGTGTGTGGGAGCCGTTGGGGTCAGTGGCGTGAAGTCTGCTGAAGACGCCGAGATTGCCAAGGCCGGGATTGCGGCACTCGGTCTATAATCCGATGTTTTTTTGAAATTTCGCACCCTCGGCATCACGAAACTTCGGTTGTTCCTCGTCTCGACATTCTGGCCAAGCCGTTTGCTGCTCTGCCAGGGATGAGCTGGGTGTGCGGGAGCCGGAGTTTTTTCTTGCCAACGCATAGCCTGCCGCCTGCCGTTCTCGCCCTGGCCGACGGCTCCACCTTTCACGGGCATTCCATAGGCGCCGAGGGGTACACGGTGGGCGAGGTGGTCTTTAACACCGCGCTGACCGGCTACCAGGAAATCCTCACCGACCCAAGTTACGCGCGTCAAATTGTGACGCTGACCTACCCGCACATTGGTAACTACGGCATCAATGAAGAGGACCAGGAGGCGCATCGCATCCATGCGGCGGGCCTTGTCATTCGGGATTTGCCCCTGCTGCTGTCTAATTTTCGATCCTCGATGTCGTTAGACGCGTACTTACGCGCCCAATCGTCGGTGGCCATTGCGGGGCTTGATACCCGACAGCTGACGCGCAAGCTGCGCGCCACAGGCGCTCAAAACGGGTGCATCCAAACCTTCGCCTCAGGACATGAGGTGAGTGCCCATGATGTTGCTCAGGCGGTGGCTCGGGCTCAGGCGGCCCCCTCAATGGCTGGACAGGACTTGGCGCGGGTGGTCAGCACTCCAGCACCGTACGAGTGGACTCAGGGTGAGTGGCAACTGGGCCACGGCTTTGCCCAGCCTGCCAAGGCCCGCTACCACGTAGTGGCCTATGACTTTGGCGTCAAGCGAAACATCTTGCGCATGCTCGCCCAACGCGGATGCCGTATCACCGTGGTGCCTGCCCAAACACGGGCTTCCGATGTGCTGGCTCTGCGCCCGGATGGCGTATTTCTCAGCAACGGACCGGGTGATCCGCAGCCTTGTGACTATGCGATCGACGCGACCGCCTCGTTGCTGAAGGCCTCCATCCCGCTGTTTGGCATTTGCCTGGGCCACCAAATCATGGCCCTGGCGAGTTCGGCGCGCACCTACAAGATGAAGTTCGGGCATCACGGTGCCAACCATCCCGTCAAAGAGTTGTCTACCGGACGAGTCAGCATCACCAGCCAAAACCATGGTTTTGCGGTCGATGCGCAGTCTCTGCCCTCCCACTTGAAGGTCACGCACATCAGCTTATTTGATGGCACCGTTCAAGGTTTGGAGCACACCGAGCGCCCCGCGTTTTGTTTTCAAGGACATCCGGAGGCATCGCCCGGGCCGCACGACATTGCCTATCTCTTTGATCGGTTCACTGCGCTGATGTCGGAGAAGCCACATGCCTAAGCGCCAAGACATCAAGAGCGTACTCATCATTGGGGCAGGGCCGATTGTGATCGGACAAGCTTGCGAGTTTGACTATTCGGGTGCCCAGGCGTGCAAAGCCCTGCGCGAGGAAGGCTACCGCGTCATCTTGGTCAATAGCAATCCGGCCACCATCATGACCGATCCCGAGATGGCCGATGCGACCTACATTGAGCCCATCACCTGGCAGGTGCTCGAGAGCATCATCGCCAAAGAAAAGCCAGATGCTTTGTTGCCGACCATGGGGGGACAAACGGCGCTGAACTGTGCGTTGGACTTGCACCGACACGGCGTGCTGGACCGCCATGGCGTAGAGATGATTGGGGCCAATGAGCAGGCCATCGAAAAGGCCGAGGACCGGCTGAAGTTCAAGGAGGCCATGACCGGGATTGGGCTGGATTCAGCCAAGAGCGGCATTGCCCACTCGCTCGAAGAAGCCTGGCAGGTCCAGCGGCGTATCGCCGAGCAAACGGGTTCAACGGGTTTCCCGACGGTGATTCGCCCCAGTTTCACGCTAGGAGGCACCGGTGGCGGTATCGCCTACAACCCCGACGAGTTCGAGGCCATTTGCCGCCGAGGGCTGGATCTGTCGCCGACGCGCGAGTTGCTGATAGAGGAGTCCTTGATTGGCTGGAAGGAATACGAGATGGAGGTGGTTCGGGACCGAGCCGACAACTGCATCATCGTGTGTTCCATTGAAAACCTAGACCCCATGGGCATACACACCGGAGACTCGATCACGGTGGCTCCTGCCCAGACGCTCAGCGATCGCGAGTACCAGTTGCTGAGAAACGCTTCGATTGCCATCTTGCGGGAAATTGGCGTCGACACGGGTGGCTCCAATGTGCAGTTTGCGATTCACCCGGGCAATGGACGCATGATCGTCATCGAGATGAACCCCCGGGTCTCGCGCTCCTCGGCGCTGGCCTCCAAGGCCACGGGGTTCCCGATAGCCAAGGTTGCCGCCAAGCTGGCGGTGGGCTATACGCTGGACGAGTTGCGCAACGACATCACGGCTGGCGCTACCCCGGTGAGCTTTGAGCCCAGTATTGACTACGTGGTCACCAAGATACCGCGCTTTGCGTTTGAAAAGTTCCCGGCAGCCGATCCGCATCTGACCACACAGATGAAGTCGGTGGGAGAGGTGATGGCCATTGGCAGGACCTTTCAGGAGAGTTTTCAAAAGGCGTTGCGTGGGTTGGAAACCGGCATCGACGGTCTCAGTCCGCGCAGCAGCGATCTGGAGGAAATCAGCGAAGAAATTTCCGAGCCGGGCCCGGAGCGCATCTTATTTGTGGCCGACGCCTTCAGACAGGGCATGAGCCTGACAACGGTTCATGAGGAGACGGCCATCGACCCCTGGTTCTTGGCGCAGATTGAGGACCTCGTGAACAGCGAGCGTCAACTCCAGGGCCGAGCTTTGGACTCACTTCAGCCGGCCGAGTTGCTGTCTTATAAGCGCAAGGGGTTTTCCGACAGGCGGCTGGCCGCCTTGTTGGGTACGCATCAGCACGCAGTACGCGAGCGTCGGCATGCCTGGAATATTCGTCCCGTTTACAAGCGTGTAGACACCTGTGCAGCAGAGTTTGCGACCGAGACCGCTTATTTGTACTCCACCTACGAGCAGGAGTGCGAGGCCGAACCCACGGGGCGACGCAAGATCATGGTCTTAGGCGGCGGTCCCAACCGCATCGGGCAGGGAATTGAGTTTGATTATTGCTGTGTCCATGCCGCCATGGCCATGCGTGAAGATGGTTTTGAAACCATCATGGTCAACTGCAACCCGGAGACCGTGTCTACCGACTATGACACCAGCGACAGACTGTATTTTGAGCCGGTGACACTCGAAGACGTACTGGAGATCGTGGCCAAAGAAAAGCCCGAGGGCGTCATCGTGCAGTTCGGTGGGCAAACGCCTTTGAAGCTGGCGCTTGACCTGCAGCGATGTGGCGTGCCCGTCATCGGCACCAGCCCCGACTCGATTGACGTGGCCGAGGACCGAGAGCGCTTTCAACAGCTCTTGCATCGCCTGTCGCTCAAGCAGCCGCCCAACCGCACAGCGCGCACCGAGGAGCAGGCTTTGTCTTTGGCCAATGAGATTGGCTACCCCTTGGTTGTCAGGCCCAGCTATGTATTGGGTGGGCGAGCAATGGAAATCGTGCACTCCGACCGTGACCTGGAACGCTACATGCGCGAGGCCGTTCGGGTCAGTGAGAAATCGCCTGTTTTGCTCGACCGATTCTTGAATGACGCCATCGAAGTGGATGTGGACTGCGTGAGTGATGGGCACGAGGTCATGATTGGCGGCATCATGGAGCACGTTGAGGCTGCCGGCATTCATTCGGGCGATTCTGCGTGTTCGCTGCCACCCTACACCTTGTCGCCAGCGCTGCAAGAAGAGATGCGCAGGCAGACCCGGCTTATGGCCCAGGCATTGGGCGTGGTGGGTCTGATGAACGTGCAGTTTGCGATTCAGGGCGAGGGCGATCGTGCGCAGGTTTACGTCCTCGAAGTCAACCCGCGGGCCTCTCGCACGGTCCCCTTTGTGAGCAAGGCCACTGGTCAGCCTTTGGCCAAGATTGCAGCTCGCTGCATGGCGGGTCGCTCGTTGGCGTCGCAGCCCGAGGTACGTGGCGAGGTGATTCCGCCGTACTTCAGCGTGAAAGAAGCCGTCTTCCCCTTCAACAAATTCCCAGGCGTGGATCCCATTTTGGGGCCCGAGATGCGTTCCACGGGTGAGGTGATGGGCGTGGGACAGACCTTTGGTGAGGCTATGCTCAAGAGCCAGCTCGGGGCGGGCTCGCGGCTGCCGGGTCAAGGCAACGCCGTGCTGACCGTGAAGGATGCTGACAAGACGCGGGCTGTGGCGGTAGCTCGTGAGCTGCACCAATTGGGGTTTGGGCTGGTGGCCACCAAAGGCACCGCCGCTGCCATCCAGGCGGCGGGGATTCCAGTTCGATTGGCCAACAAGGTCAAGGAGGGGCGTCCCCACATTGCCGACATGGTCAAAGCTGGGGAGATTCAGCTGGTTTTCACTACGGTTGACGAAACACGCACGGCCATAGCCGATTCTCGGCATATCCGCACGGCGGCCCTGGCTCAGCGAGTGACCTACTACACCACGATGGCCGGCTGCGAAGCCGCTACCGAGGCCCTCAAGCACCAGGGCGCGGTGTCAGTGCGCTCGCTCCAAGAATTGCACGCCGAACTGCGATAGACTTCCGGCGATTTTTGATCCCGCCGCAGCCCGCGCTGCGGCGGTTTGTTTTGAGGAACTCGCGCGCATGAGCACCAACCCCCTGACCCGTAAAGGCGCTGAAAAGCTCAAGGACGAGCTGCACAGGCTCAAGACCGTAGAGCGACATGCCGTGATTCAGGCCATTGCGGAGGCGCGCGCTCAGGGTGATTTGTCTGAGAACGCTGAGTACGACGCGGCTAAAGACAAGCAAGGCTTCATCGAGGGCAGAATTCTGGAGTTGGAGTCCCGTTTGGCCACAGCGCAGATCATCGACCCCGCTACTTTGGATGCCGGTGGGCGCGTGGTATTTGGTGCCACAGTGGATCTGGAAGAAGAAGCTTCTGGAGCCGCCGTGACCTACCAAATCGTGGGCGACGACGAGGCCGATATCAAGTTGGGTCTGATCTCGATTTCCAGCCCCATTGCACGAGCGTTAATAGGCAAGTCGGTTGGGGATGTGGCCGAGGTGCAGGCCCCGGGTGGCGTCAAGTCCTACGAGGTCATGGCCGTACGTTACGTCTGAGCCCTGCAGACGCATGGGCTCGCCCGGCGGTTAGCCTTGCGCCTTCCTTTTGGCGCTGACGCTGCGCGATTTCTTGCGCTTGACCAATCCCGCGGCGGTGATACGCTGGTTTCCCAGTACCTTGACGGTTTTGACGGTGGCACGATGGTTAGCGCTCTTCGAAAACGACACCACTTTCACATGCCGAGGACCGGGCTGGCGGTCTTCACGAACCGTTTTGACCTTGGGGGCAGGGGGGCGCCAGAGCACCAAGAGCTTGCCAATGTGTTGCACGGCCGCCGCACTCAGAGCGTCGGCCAGCGCTTCACACCAAGCTTGTCGGCACTCGCGGTCGTCGCTCATGGCTCGCACCTTGATCAGGCCGTGGGCGCTCAGCGCGGCGTCGATTTCTTTGGAAACGGCCGCCGTCAAACCCTCGGTGCCGATGTGCACCGTAGCGCTGAGGTGGTGGGCTTGAGCCCGCAGGTCGCGGCGCTGCTCAGCGCTCAAAATCAGGGCAGTCATGCCCGTATTATCGCCGCCCCATGAGCGCACGTTCCCGAAGCGGTAAGGTCAATCGCGCCTGGCTACACGACCATCTGAACGATCCTTACGTCAAGTTGGCGCAGAAGGAGGGCTACCGGGCGCGGGCGGCTTACAAGCTCATGGAGATTGACCAGTCACTGGGTCTGATCCGGCCCCAGCACCTGGTGGTGGACCTGGGAGCGGCTCCGGGCGCTTGGAGTCAATATCTGCGCAGACGCATGGGGTCGGCGGCAAATTCCGCCGGTCGGATCATCGCCTTGGATGTGTTGGACTTTGAGCCCGTTGACGGGGTGGAGTTCATCCAGGGAGATTTTCGGGAGGAGGCGGTGCTGGGGCAGCTCATCCAGACTTTGGGGGGGAGGCGAGCGGACGTGGTGGTGTCTGACATGGCCCCGAATTTGTCGGGTATTGCCTCTGCCGACGCGGCCAGGATGGCGCACCTTGTGGAATTGGCTGTGGATTTTTCGCTACGCCATCTGGCCCCTGGGGGGGCTTTGGTGGCCAAGGCCTTCCATGGCAGCGGCTACAGCCAGTTGGTCAAGTTGTTCAAGGCGTCGTTTGAAACAGTAAAGCCGATCAAGCCCAAGGCCTCCAGAAGTCGTTCGGCAGAGACGTTTTTGGTCGGTCTGGGCCCACGATTGGGTCTTGAGTGCACTACACTCGTCCCCAAATAGGAAAAGTTCGGGCTTTTGGCGCCTGCGGATGCGGCGTTGGGTAGCCCCAACAGACATTGTTTGAACCTTCAAGAGGTACCTCGGTGAACAATCAGTGGTTCTCGAAAGTGGCTGTGTGGCTGGTGATTGGCCTGGTGCTGTTCACCGTCTTCAAGCAGTTTGACCGCGGCACCTTCTCCGGTAGCCAGATCGGCTACTCCGAATTTCTGGACGAAGTTCAGGCCAAGCGGATCAAGTCGGTGACCCTTCAGGAAAACCCGGGTGGTGGAACGGAGATTTTGGCCATCACCTCCGACGACAAACGCTTGCGGGTCACGGCGACCTATCTGGACCGCGGCTTGGTGGGCGACCTGCGCAGCAACGGTGTCAAGTTTGACGTAAAGCCCCGCGAAGAGCCGTCGGTGTTGATGAGTATCTTGGTCAGCTGGGGCCCGATGCTGCTGCTCATTGGCGTGTGGATCTACTTCATGCGCCAGATGCAAGGCGGAGGCAAGGGCGGAGCGTTCAGCTTTGGCAAAAGTAAGGCTCGCATGCTCGATGAGGCCAACAACTCCACCACGTTTGCTGATGTGGCTGGCTGCGATGAGGCCAAGGAAGAGGTCAAGGAGTTGGTGGACTTTCTGAAGGACCCTCAAAAATTCCAGAAATTGGGCGGACGAATCCCGCGCGGTGTTTTGCTGGTGGGCCCACCCGGCACAGGTAAGACGCTGTTGGCCAAAGCCATCGCCGGCGAAGCCAAGGTGCCGTTTTTCAGCATCAGTGGTTCTGATTTCGTGGAAATGTTTGTCGGTGTGGGCGCTGCCCGTGTCCGCGATATGTTTGAGCAGGCCAAAAAGAGCGCGCCTTGCATCATCTTCATCGATGAGATCGACGCCGTAGGCCGTCATCGCGGCGCTGGTCTGGGTGGCGGGAACGACGAGCGAGAGCAAACGCTCAACCAAATGCTTGTTGAGATGGATGGCTTTGAGACCAATATGGGCGTGATCGTGATGGCCGCGACGAACCGTCCGGACATTTTGGATCCTGCCCTGTTGCGTCCAGGCCGGTTCGATCGGCAGGTCTATGTGACCTTGCCCGACGTGCGCGGCCGGGAGCAAATTCTCAACGTGCACATGCGAAAAGTTCCCGTGGGTCAGGACATCCGTGCCGACATCCTGGCTCGTGGCACCCCGGGGTTTTCAGGCGCTGATCTGGCCAATCTGGTCAACGAAGCTGCCCTGTTTGCCGCTCGACGCAACGCCCGGGTGGTGGAGATGGTGGACTTCGAGAAGGCCAAGGACAAGATCTTGATGGGCCCCGAGCGCAAGTCCATGGTCATGGCCGAAGAAGAACGTCGCAATACGGCCTACCATGAGGCTGGACATGCCTTGGTGGCGCGCCTCATGCCCAAGACCGATCCGGTGCACAAGGTAACCGTCATTCCACGTGGACGTGCGCTGGGGGTGACCATGCAGCTGCCCGAAGGCGACCGTTACAGCATGGACAAAGAGCGCATGCTGTCTACGATTTCGGTGCTGTTTGGCGGACGCATTGCCGAAGAGGTCTTCATGAACCAGATGACCACGGGTGCGAGTAACGACTTTGAGCGTGCCACACAATTGGCCCGCGATATGGTCACGCGCTACGGCATGACCGACGAGCTGGGTCCTATGGTCTACGCCGAAAACGAAGGCGAGGTGTTCCTGGGACGCTCCGTGACCAAGCAGGTTAACGTTTCCGAACAGACCATGCAAAAAGTGGATCGTGAGATTCGCCGCATCATCGATGAGCAGTACGCCATGGCTCGCAGGCTGATTGAGGAAAACAAAGACAAGATGCACGCGATGGCCAAGGCGCTGCTCGATTGGGAAACCATCGACACCGAGCAAATCGATGACATCATGGCCGGCCGAGCGCCTAGACCGCCGAAGGACTGGGAGCCTCGCCCCCCCAAGAACGACAAGGGCGGAGACCCGTCCTCTACGGTTCCCACCGACGAGGCTGCTGCGGCGGCGTGACGTGAGAGTTGATGTCCAGAAAGTACTTCGGGACTGACGGGATTCGAGGCGCGGTGGGGCAAGACCCCATCACGGCGGACTTTCTGCTCCGTCTGGGCCATGCCGTCGGTCGGGTCTTGCGACAGTCTGCCCAACGGCCTTCGGTCCTCATTGGCAAAGACACCCGACTGTCGGGCTATATGGTGGAGTCGGCGCTACAGGCGGGTTTTTCCTCTGCGGGTGTCGATGTGACCCTCACTGGGCCATTGCCCACGGCCGGAATCGCGTATCTGACGCGCGCCCTGAGGATGGATTTGGGGGTGGTCATCAGTGCGTCGCACAACCCCTTTCACGACAACGGCGTCAAGTTCTTCTCCGCTGCTGGCGAAAAGCTCCCAGACGAATGGGAGATTCAAGTAGAGCAGGCGTTAGAGGAGCCTGCGCAGTGGGTGGGCGCAGCCTCTTTGGGTAAAGCGCGGCGCCTAGACGATGCCCGCGGCCGCTACATTGAATTTTGCAAGAGCACCTTTGATACCCAACTGTCCCTGAAGGGGCTGAAGCTGGTGGTAGACGGTGCTCATGGGGCGGCCTATCACGTCGCGCCTGATGTGTTTCATGAACTGGGTGCTCAAGTCAGTACGATCGGGTGCTCTCCTGACGGCCTGAATATTAACGATGGTGTGGGAGCTACAGCGCCGGGCGCACTGGTTCAGGCCGTCAAGGCTCAAGGAGCCGACTACGGGATCGCACTGGATGGTGATGCGGACCGCCTGCAGGTGGTAGACGGCACGGGCCGCCTCTATAACGGAGACGAGGTGCTCTACGCCCTGGCGGCGGATCGCATCCATCAGGGGGAGTCCATCGCGGGGGTAGTGGGCACGCAGATGACCAATTTAGGCGTCGAGCGTGCCCTGGATCAGCTTGGACTGGCCATGGTGCGCACCAAGGTGGGCGACCGTTACGTGTTGGAAGAGCTGGCCAGGCGCCGGTGGTTGCTGGGCGGGGAGAGCTCAGGACACCTGTTGGTACTGGACAAACACAGCACCGGAGATGGCATCGTCAGCGCCTTGCAGCTGTTGCAGGCTGTGGTGAGGCGGCAAACGCCCTTGTCACAGATGCTGCAAGGGGTGAGCTTATTCACCCAAACCCTCATGAATGTGCGGCTGCCCAACGGATACCGTTGGGCAGAAGACCAGCGACTTCAACGCGAGTGCGAGTCGGTACAGGCAGAGCTGGGCCCGTCGGGGCGCGTGCTCATTCGGCCTTCAGGTACCGAGCCGGTGCTTCGTGTGATGGTGGAGTCAGACGATCCCGTGCGTTCGCGGCAAGGGGCTGAGCGTATCTGCGCTACGCTGGCCTGAGGCCTTCAGCGTCGATAGACGCTGACCATTTCAGTGCGATCGGTGGGGCGTTGCGCTTGACCCACCAGCGTCCAGCCCGTACCCGTTACCGGTGTTTGACCCCCCCGGGTGACCTGTACCAGCACCGGACACGCCGAGGTCTCCTGTGCGCGGGGTCGAGCGTCGATCTTCAAGCCTGTCATGACCTCCCAAGAAGCCACCATGGCTGAGCTCATCCCCTGCGCAGCCACGCAAGGGGGACGTCCTACCCACTCTTGTACGCGCGCAATGCCCGCACGTGAGCTGCGGGCAAAGTCGAGCAAGGGCAGCCACAGCGTCATCAGCAGCAGCCAGCACAATGCGACGCCGCCAGCAGGCAGGACCATGCTCTTCCACAAGGGGTGGGGAGCACGAGCCGTTCGCCAACGAATGAGACCTATCCAGCCCAAGGTGGCCGCAGCCGCCAGCAGCAAGGGTCCCCATTGAAATGGCGCCTCAAAGTCGGGGGCGAGGCGCCGGATGTTGTGTGCCCAGACCTCAGGCCTGCCGGTGACCATGGCCGCGTACATGGCCCAAAAGAAGGCTGCTGCCGCTGAAAAGAAGCACATGGAAAACCAATCCAATGCCGAAGCGGCACCCCGTTGCAAGGTGGGCAAAGAAAACGCTGCCAAGATGGCCAGGCCAGGCAGCGCCAGCAACAGGGCCCGGTCGCTGCCACCCATCCAGAGGCTGACGGTCCACACCGTCAAGGTGAGCGCCAGGGGGATGGCGAGGTGGCGTTTGGACCAGTGCTGACGCCAACGCCATAAGGTCCACAGCGCCAATGGCCACACCGGCCAGGCAAACCACACCCACAGGCGAGCCATGAGCCCCCACTGCTCGAGTTGAGCCGTAAGAGCCAAGCGCCAGCCCCAAGTGCCCAGGGCCAGGCCCACCCCGGTGCTCAGCGCGGCGCCGGCCAGGGCCCACCATGCCAGTTGTCGAGCGCCGTCATAGCGGGAGCGCCAGCACACAACAGCGCCGATCACGCCCAGGACCAGGGCGCCAAATGGGGCGCCACTGGCAGAAAGCAGGCTCAGTGACAGCACGACCGCCCACTGAGCGGAGACCTGGCGAAACGGGGCCCGGGCCAGCGCCCAAACCAAGCCCGTGGCAGCGCCCAGCTGCATCACCTCTGGAGTGGTTTCATGACCCAATTGCAGCAGCCCCAGACATGCCAGCAAGGCCAGCAAAGCACCGTCTGCAATAGCTCGGGCATAGTCCACGGCCGAAGCCTCTCCACCAAAAGCAAACGCCACAGGTTGGGCTGCCTCAGTACGGGCCAGGTGAAACGTGGCGTACCAGACCCCTGCCATGGTGAAGACCAGCGTCAGTGCAAAGGGCAGGCGACTGGCCAAGGCCGGATCGACCCAGGGATGCAAACCCATGATGAACGCAGCGCCAATCCAATGGGGCAGCAGGGCGGTGTCCACCGGCACACCGCCCAAGGCGGGTGCCCACCAAGAGATACGCCCCTCGGCCATGGCCAGCATCACCCCATAGGCAGTCACATCGGCATTGCGCCAGGGGTCGCGTCCTACCAGGCCTGGAAGCGTCCATACCGCACACAACAAGATCAGCGCCCAGCGCGGCAAACGGGCTGCCGCACGCTGCGTGACCAGAGCAGGTTTTGGCTGAGACATCTGGGATCACATCCTACAGGCAACAAAAAGGGCGGCACTTGCCGCCCTCAGGACTCAACGGGTCGCAGGTCAGGCCGTCTTGCTCAGACCCACGCGAGAGAACTTGTTGCGGAACTTCTCGACCCGGCCGCCCAGGCTGTCCACGCTCTTTTGGGTCCCGGTGTAGAAGGGGTGGGACTCGCTGGTGGTTTCCAGCTTGATCAAAGGCAACTCGCGACCATCATCCATCTTGGTGGTCTCTTTGGACTGCACACAAGAGCGGGTGACAAACTTGAAACCATTAGACAAGTCCACGAAACACACGTCGCGGTACTCGGGATGTATGCCTTCTTTCACAGAAAAACCTCCACACAGATTGGGCAGCCACCTGCGCACCCCTACTCCGGCGCCAGCGGGCCCGGCGGCGGGTACGAGACACTTGCCCGGTTGGAAAACCGCGAATTATACCCTGAGGATCAGCCGCCTCGTCGCATCATGTCGAAGAAGTCCAGGTTGTTCTTGCTGGCCTTCATCTTGTCCAGCATGAACTCCATGGACTCGATTTCGTCCATCGGATAGAGCAGTTTTCGCAAGATCCAGGTTTTTTGCAAGATTTCCGGCTTGAGCAGCAGCTCCTCGCGCCGAGTGCCCGACTTGTTAATGAGGATGGACGGGTAGACCCGTTTTTCGGCCATTCGGCGGTCTAGATGGATCTCGCAATTGCCGGTGCCCTTGAACTCCTCATAGATGACTTCATCCATCTTGCTGCCCGTGTCAATCAGCGCTGTGCCGATGATGGTCAGCGAGCCGCCTTCTTCCACATTGCGAGCAGCACCAAAAAAGCGCTTCGGACGCTGCAAGGCATTGGCGTCTACGCCACCCGTGAGCACTTTGCCCGAGGAGGGCAAAACATTGTTGTACGCACGCGCCAGGCGGGTGATTGAGTCCAGCAAGATCACCACATCCTTCTTCAACTCCACCAGTCGCTTGGCCCGCTCAATGACCATTTCGGCGACTTGGACGTGGCGGGCGGCGGGCTCGTCAAAGGTCGAGCTGATCACTTCCCCGCGCACCGTACGTTGCATCTCCGTGACCTCTTCAGGTCGCTCATCAACCAGCAAAACCATCAGATGGGCGTCGGGGTAGTTGGCCACCAGCGCATGTGCGATGTGCTGCATCATCATGGTCTTGCCGGTCTTGGGTTGAGCCACCAGCAAGGCGCGCTGCCCCTTTCCAATCGGAGCTACCAAATCAATGATGCGGCTGGTGATGTTCTCCTCGGCCTTGATGTCTCGCTCGAGCTTGAACTGCTCCTTGGGGAACAAGGGCGTCAAATTCTCGAACATGATCTTGTGCTTGTTCTCCTCGGGAGTCAGGCCATTGACCCGGTCCACCTTGACCAGCGCAAAATAGCGTTCTCCGTCTTTGGGAACCCGAACCTCCCCTTCGATCATGTCGCCGGTATGCAGATTGAAGCGACGAATCTGACTGGGCGATAGATAGATGTCGTCTGTGCTGGCCATATAGCTCGTGTCAGGCGAGCGCAAAAAGCCAAAACCGTCAGGCAAGACTTCCAACACGCCATCGCCAAAGACTTGTTCGCCCGCTTTGGCGCGCTTTTTCATGATCGCAAACATCAACTCCTGCTTGCGCAGACGACTGACGTTTTCGATTTCCAGCGCCTCACCCATCTTGATGAGTTCAGATACGTGCTGAGCTTTGAGTTCGGACAAATGCATAGTGCAGTCCTTCAGAATGGTCGATAGGAAAGCCTTCGGCCCGAAGGGGGAGATGGGGTCTGAGCGATCAGGTCATTTGACCGGTGCGACGCCCGCAGGGCCGTCGCCACCACTTCTCAGGAACCCGAGCTGCCTTCTCGGGGACTCCACCCGTGGGCGTCTGAGCAGCCGCTACGGGGGAAGAAGAACACCGCTTCGGCCTCAATGCCGGAGCTTTGCCGCAGTATACCCCTAACCGAGACAGTACCGCCAGCCGCCCCTTTGGGCTTGCTGCGGCGTTGTGAGCCAGCTAAACGGTCAGAGGTGGCTGTCGATGAAGGCGGTCAATTGGGCCTTGGGCAGAGCACCGACTTTGGTGGCCACCAGTTCACCACCCTTGAAGATCATGAGGGTAGGAATGCCGCGAATGCCCATCTTGGCGGGGATTTGCTGGTTCTCATCCACATTCATCTTGGCCACCGTCAGGCGTCCCGCGTAATCTTTGGAGACTTCTTCCAAGATCGGCGCAATCATCTTGCAAGGGCCGCACCACTCAGCCCAGTAATCCACCAGGACGGGGTGGGGGGACTTCAACACGTCCGATTCGAAGGAGGAGTCGGTGACGTACTTGATGGAATCGCTACTCATTTATGCGGTCTCCCTGCAGAGCCCGGATTTTGTCACAGCTCATCGAAGTGTGCTGCAGCGGACGCAATTAGAGACGAGCCTTACCCCCGGCACTGGTCGCAACGCTTAGGGCTGCTTGGTTCCCCACCTGACCCGGTTGGGCGTGCTTCCATGCGGGGAGGCCCGTCGGGACCATTGTACGTCGGCTGCTCATCGCAGCTGTAGCGACTGCCCTGAAAAGCGTACCCCCAATGGCTCGACGATAAGCTCCTTCGGTCCGGACTCGACCTCACCGGCCAGCCAGGCGCCTACCCCTACGCTGTGGGCGGCCTGTAGCGTGCGATCCACATCATGAGCGGCCACGAACAGAGCAAATCCTGCCCCCATGTTGAGGGTGCCATAGGCCTCCTCATCGTCCATCCTCGCATGGCGCTGAATAAAGCTCAAAACCTCAGGGACAGGAGGAAGCTGGTGGATGCGATAGGTCAAGGCCCGGGGGTGCCGAAGCAACTTACGCCAGCCATGGCCTGTGATGTTGGCGGCGTAGTGAATGGGGACGCCGGCCTGATGCAGTGCTTCGGTGACGGGGGAATACAGCACGGTCGGCGCGAGTAAGGCCGAGCCGAAGTCGGTCCCGGAATCCAGCAAGGTGAGGTAGCCGTCGGGCAGTTCCTGCGCCAGGCGCCGAGCCAGACTGAGGCCATTGGCATGGATCCCGCTAGCCTGCAGCAATACGATCGCGTCGCCTGGACTCAACTGTTCGCCCAAGGACAGGCGGGATTTGGGGGCAATCAGCCCCGTGCAGCTGGCCGCCAGGTCGATGCGTCCGGACTCCACGATGCCGGCCAATGCCGGTGTCTCGCCGCCCCCCCAGGCCACGCCACAGGCGTTGCAGGCCCGCAGCCATCCTTGCACTAGCAAGCCCGAGCGCTGGACATCGCGAAACCATTCGCTTCCGCCCGCGGCCCAGTAGGCTTGCACCACCAAAGGCGTAGCGCCCACCGTGATCAAATCGTTGATGGCCATGGCCAAGGTGTCTTGCGCCAGGTCATCAAATCGTCCTCTCCCAGTCAGCCGGTACATTTCGTCGGCTACCAATGATTTGGTGCCCAGGCACTCCACGATGGAGGCCAGATAAAACGGCCCGACATCCACGACGTAGGCCGATTCCCCTCGGCTGGCCGTCACCTCGACCATACCGTGGGCGTGAAGATTGGCCGCGGTGGCTGCAGCCGCCTGCTGAGCGGATACCTTGAGCGGATCGATCAGGTCGTACGCGACGCCCGATTGCTCATAGGTCAGGGTTTTTTCAGGGGGGGGCGTCATGACCCACATTATGAGCGGCCCCAAGGCCGGGGCGCCACTTAGAATCGAGGTATGACTTCTCATGCCTTGGCTCGAAAGTACCGCCCACGCAATTTCAGTGAAATGGCGGGTCAAGAGCACGTGGTGCGGGCTCTCACGCACGCCTTGGAAAACGACCGGTTGCACCACGCCTACTTGTTCACCGGGACCCGGGGAATAGGCAAGACCACCGTATCGCGAATTCTGGCCAAGAGCTTGAATTGTCTTGGCGCAGACGGCAAGGGTGGAGTGACAGCACATCCTTGCGGCGTGTGCGAAGCCTGTCGGGCCATCGACGCGGATCGATTCCTGGACTACACGGAGATGGATGCGGCATCCAACCGCAGCATCGATGAAATTCGCGACCTGATCGAGCGAGCCGCCTACAAGCCGAGCCAAGGCCGCTTCAAGGTTTTCATGATTGACGAGGCTCACCAGCTGACCAAGGACGCCTTCAATGCCTTGTTAAAGACGTTGGAGGAGCCACCTGATTACCTGAAGTTTGTGTTGGCCACTACCGATCCCGACAAGATGCTGCCTACCGTCCTGAGTCGGTGCATACAGTTCAATCTGAGACCCATGGCGCCGCAGACCATCGCCGAACACCTGGCCTTGGTCCTGAAGCGCGAGGCCGTTCAATGTGATGCCGAGGCCCTGCAGTTATTGGGAGCTGCCGCACGTGGCTCTATGCGAGACGCGTTGTCTTTGACCGACCAGGCCATTGCCTACAGTGGCGGTGCGCTCAGTGGGCAGGGCGTGAGGGCCATGCTGGGAGGCGTGGACGACGAGCAGGTGCTCAACCTGTTGGGTGCATTGGCTCGAGCAGATGCGGCCACTGTGCTCCAGGTGGTGGGAGATTTGCGCACCCAGGGTCGCTCGGCTGCCGCCACCTTGAATCAATTGGCTGACGCCCTGCAAGACATAGCGGTGGAACAGTTTGTGCCCACGGGCGTTAGCGAGCAAGACAGCACCAGACAGGCGCGTATAGGCGAACTGGCCGCGCAGATGGCCACAGACGAAACCCAACTGCTCTACAGCATGGTGCTGCAGGGCAAAGGCGAGCTGGCTTGGGTCAGTGATGAATACGCCGCGCTGACCATGGTGCTGCTTGGCATTTTCTGCCAACCCGCAGGCACCTGCGCCTCCCAATCGGGCCGCGGCCTTGAGGACCACTGCCCCTCCCACTTTGCGCGTAGCGGTGCGCAGTCCGCCCAGGGCCACACCATCCGCTGCTCTTGCCAAAAGCGAGCGAGCCGTTGCCCCGCTGCCGTCGGAAGGACCTTCCAAGGCGCTGGCAGACCAGTGGGAGACGGTGGTGCGAGCGCTGATCGAGTCTGGGCAGATCAGCGGGCTGGCGCGCGAGCTGGCCTGGCAAAGTATGCTCGCCTCTGTGTCATCAGGCCTGACGGCCGTTTGGCATCTGGTAGTTGAGCACGATAGCTTGCGATCAGAGGGTGTGGCCCATACCCTGACTCAGGCCCTGAGTGCACATCTGGGCTCTCCCGCTAGGCTAGAGATCACTTGTGCAAGCGTCTCGGACACCCCAGCGCATCGCGAGGCCTCGCGGCGTCAAGAACGGATTCGCCAGGCGGAGTCGATTTTGGCAGGGGATTCACAGGTCCAGGCCCTATTGGGGCAATTCAAAACGGCTCGTATCGTTCCAGGATCTGTCAAGCTTGGACCGATCAGCTCTGCAGCAGATTGGAAGAAAGGAAGAACATCATGATGAAGGGTCAAATCGCCGGCCTGATGAAGCAAGCCCAGGCTATGCAGGACAACCTCAAAAAGGCTCAAGACGAGCTGGCCCACATTGAAGTTGAGGGCCAGTCGGCCTCGGGCGGTGTCAAGGTGGTCATGACCTGCAAGCACGAGGTTCGAAGAGTGTCCATCGATCCGACCCTCTTGGCAGAAGACAAGGACATGTTGGAGGATCTGGTGGCCGCGGCATTCAACGACGCGATTCGTTTGAGTGAGCAGGTGACCAACGAGAAGATGTCCAAGGTCACAGCAGGCATGCCGCTGCCTCCGGGCATGAAGCTGCCCTTTTGAGCCCAGGCCGTGGCCGAGCCGGTACTTGACACCTTGGTGGAGGCGCTCAGGCGCTTACCCGGTGTAGGGGCTCGCTCAGCTCAGCGCATGGCTTGGCACTTGCTGCAGCACGACCGCAGCGCCATGGAGGTGACGGCCCAGGCTCTGAAGCAGGCCGCCTCCCGGGTTGGGCATTGCCAACGCTGTCATACCTTCACTCAGCATACGCTTTGCGCTACCTGTTCGGATCCGTCACGCGACCCCAGGCAGTTGTGCATCGTAGAGACGCCGGCAGATCAGGCGACGATAGAGCGAACGGCCACGTTCAAAGGGCTGTACTTTGTCCTGATGGGGCGCATCAGCCCGCTGGACGGTATCGGTCCCCACGAAGTGGGTATGGCCGAATTGCTGCAGCGGGTGATGGACGGGGTGGTGCAGGAGGTGATTGTGGCAACGGGTTTCACGGCTGAGGGTGAGGCCACCGCCCATGCCCTGTCAGCGGCCATACAGCAGCGGGGATTGCGGGTCACACGATTGGCTCGAGGCGTGCCGGCGGGAAGCGACCTGGAATTTGTGGACCTGAGCACCCTGGCCCATGCGTTGATCGACCGGAGATAAACCTGTGAGACTTGCCTACGTCTGTCTACTGCTGGCCTGCGCTTTACCCGTGGTGTGCGCCGGGATTGCCAAATCAGGCCGGATTGGCAAGCCGCTGCAGGAGGGAGGCTACGACAATCGAGATCCTCGGGCATGGCTGGCTCGCCAGGCGGGGTTCAGGGCCCGCGCCAACGCCGCCCAAGCCAATAGCTTTGAGGCGCTTCCCCTGTTCATCGCAGCCGTGCTCAGCGCCATTCAAATGGGAGCCCCCGCTTTTTGGGTTGACGCTCTGGCGGCCGCCTTCATCGGGATGCGGGTGCTCTATATCGCTGCCTACTTGTCTGACCGCGACTTGTTGAGAACGTTCTTCTGGCTCTTGGCAGTCGCTTGTTGCGTCGCCTTGTTCTTCTGCGGCGTCTGAGCCTTGGTTTTGGGCTTGGGTTTGGGCTGACCCTTCTTGCCGGCCGGCTTCTTGCTGGCCTCAGGCGAAAGCGCCAGCCGACCATTTTGTGCCACCTCGGCGGAGACATCACGCTGCGAGTTTTTGGTTCTGGGCACAATCAGCGTAGATCCCGCCTTGACCAACATGCGCGACGGAATGCGGTTGATCTCGCGCA
This sequence comes from uncultured Rubrivivax sp., assembly GCA_964400135.1. Taxonomy (GTDB): domain Bacteria; phylum Pseudomonadota; class Gammaproteobacteria; order Burkholderiales; family Burkholderiaceae_C; genus Rubrivivax. Next base: position 61,549 of record CAYNSW010000001.1, read on the forward strand.
GTCGTCCTTCGCTCATGCCCGTGAGCTTGGCCGCCTCAGCAGGGCGCATGGTCTTGGGGGCGACCCAAGCGGTCCACGATGCAGATGGCCCCGTGTGACTTGCGAATTCACGAATGAAGCGGTTGGCGTTTTCATATGGCAACAAGATCCTGGGCACCCCAGCTGCCAGGATGACAGGCTGATTCATCTGCGGATTCAAGGCCTGAAAATCAGCCAGAGGGATTCCTGCTAGGCGGGCCGCCAATTCGACATCCACATCCCGCTCGATTTCCACGCTCAGGAAAAAGGGGTGGTTTTCCAGCGCTGGCAACTTCAAGCCAAAGGCCTCAGGCCGCATCACGATGTTCTTGACCGCCTGCAATTTAGGCACGTAATTGCGCGTCTCATCAGGCATGGTCAAGACCTCGTAGGCCACTGTTTGACCCTGTCTTTGCCGTCTGCCGATGGCACGTTGCACATTGCCTTGCCCCCAGTTGTAGGCGGCCAGTGCCAAATGCCAATCACCAAACATCTTGTGCAGGCTTTGGAGGTACTCCAAGGCGGCGCGGGTCGATGCCAGTACATCTCGGCGGTCGTCGCGAAACACGTTTTGGCGCAACTCGAATTCTTTCCCCGTGGCCGGCATGAATTGCCACATGCCGGCCGCCCTCGCTGTGGACAAGGCCTGAGGGTTGAAGGCGCTTTCAATAAAAGGCAATAAGGCCAGCTCCATCGGTAGGCCGCGACCGTCAACCTCCTCAACGATGTGAAACAGGTAACGAGCCCCACGATCCATCATGCGTTCTACGTAGTCGGGTCGTGCGCTGTACCACTGCTCCCACTTGCGAACCAGATCGGAATTGATATCGGGCATGGAAAATCCAGAGCGCACCCGCTCCCACAGGTCGACCCGTGCGGCCGCCTGGGGATCCATGGCCAGCAACCGAGCTCGCCAGGAGGCAGAAGGAGGCACCGCACTGATCGAGGCTGCAGTATCCGTGGCCGCAGCGGTCGCGCTGGAAGGTGCTGGCACCATAGTACTGATGTGGCCGCTCGGCTCAGCGCCCGGAGTGCCCACATCCGCAGTTGCAGGAGTAGCCGTCACGGGCGTGGGGGAGGGCGTGGCCACGGGTGTGACGGCAGCAGGGGACTGCTGGGCTATGGGTGCAGTGGAGGCGCAACCAGACAACCAGATCAGCGTCCCGGCGAGCATGACCGAAGCCCCTGTCCTCATGCTGATCATGCGAAGTGGTTCTTCCATTGACGCAGAGCTGCCAGGACCTCGGCTGGAGAGCTGTTTGAGGCGCCGCGCGCAGCCGCGGCTTGGGCCACTTGCACGACATCACAGCGCATGAAAGGGTTGATGCGCTGCTCCAGGTCGATACGCGAAGGCAGGGTGGGCAGGTCTTGTGAGCGCAATTGTTCGCAGGCACTCAGGTGTTGGGCCACATCGGCATTGGCTGGCTCAACGGCCTGCGCAAATCGAAGATTGGACAGCGTGTACTCATGCGCGCAGCACACACGTGTGTGTGGCGGCAACTGACGCAACCGCAGCAGGGAGTCCCACATCTGGTGGGCGGTGCCCTCAAACAAACGGCCACAACCTGCGGAAAACAAGGTGTCGCCGCAAAAGACAACGGGTTCAAAGTCCGTTGATGACGAAGTCACCCAATAGGCGATGTGTCCCAGCGTGTGTCCCGGAACATGCAACACCTCAAGATCACAACCGAGCAAATCCAGTTTCTGGCCTGCTTCGACAGGGGTGACCGCAATGGGCATTTTTTCCCGAGCCGGTGCGTAGACGGGTCCTTGGCAATGGGGATGCAAATCTTTCAGCCCCCCGACGTGATCCGGATGGTGGTGCGTGACTAAAATGGACAGCAGGGTCAAACCTGCCTGATGCAGGAACGTCAATACAGGCTGCGCATCACCAGGATCGACCACCACAGCCTGGCTGTCGTTGTGGAGCACCCAGATGTAGTTATCCTGAAAAGCGGGAAGCGCAACAAGTTTCATGGCACTCGACAACATTATAGAGATGCACCGATGGCTCAGATCCCCACTGGGTCAGTACCTGTTGTCGTGGGAACAAGCGTGTGTCAATGATGCAGTGGGCAACGCCTTTGGCTACCACGCCTTACAAGTGGGCATGCCTCAGTTGAGCAGCCTCCAAAACAACCGTATGCCGTTTCGCTGGCAGGCGGCCGGCTGGCCCGAGGGTGCTGCTGATGCCTCGGCCACCCATGTGCTGTGCGAGTATGACGCCCTGCCGTTTGCCAACAACAGCCTGGATTTGGTGGTGTTGCCTCACACCCTGGAGCTATCTGCCGACCCTCACCTCACCTTGTCGGAGGTCGAACGGGTGTTGCTGGCGCAAGGTCGGCTCATCATTTTGGGATTTAACCCCTCCAGTTTATGGGGATGGCGGGCCCGGATGCCAATCGGGCGTGACGTTTCGGGTGAAGCGTCGACAACCGGTGATCTGGCGGTGTTGATGCGTCAGGCTTTGGCCTACCGGCGGGTGCGTGACTGGTTGCGTTTACTCAGCCTGGAGGTGGAAGATGCCAGATTTGGGTGTTGGCGACCGGCGACTCGGCACCCCCACTGGCTGGAACGGATGGCATGGATGGACCGCGTTGGGGAGCGGTGGTGGCCTGTATTGGGGGCTGTCTATTTCATCTCCGCGGTCAAGCGGGTGCGGGGTATGCGACTGGTGGGGGTGAGTCGACATCGCGCCCGAGCACCGTCACCTTCCACCTCCGCGGTCGCCCAGCGACATCACCGTCAACCTCATCGAGATGGGTAAGTCCATGCAAGAAGTGACCATTTATACCGACGGAGCATGCAAGGGCAATCCTGGTCCCGGCGGGTGGGGAGCCTGGATGGTCAGTGGCTCACATCAGCGGGAACTGTTTGGCGGAGAGGCGCAGACGACCAACAACCGAATGGAGCTCATGGCCGTTATCCAAGCTCTCAAGGCACTCAAGCGTCCGTGCCAGGTGGACTTGATGGTAGACAGCGAATACGTGCGGCAAGGCATCACACGGTGGATCCATCAGTGGAAACAACGTGGGTGGAAAACCGCCGATCGGCAACCCGTCAAGAATGTTGATCTGTGGCTGGCCCTGGAAGAGGCCACCCAGGGTCACGAGATCCGGTGGCATTGGATCAAAGGGCACTCTGGTCACCCTGGAAATGAGAAGGCCGACGAGTTGGCCAACCGAGGAGTGGTCCAGGTGTTGGCCTGTCCAGCGCCTGATCAGCTGGTTCGCTAACCTCCTATGTAGTGCATCTCCACACGAGATGACGCAGCGGTAGTTGGCGCAGAAGAGCTGGGGTTGAGCTGCCGCAGTTCCGAGTAACGGTCACTGCGCTTTTGCCACACTTGTTGGACTGCTGCAGCAATTTCCAAATCGCTGCGGCCACCACGCAGCAGGGCACGAAAATCGAAGCCTTGGTGAGCAAATAAACACAGGAATAGCTTGCCTTCAGTCGAAAGACGGGCGCGGTTGCAATCGCGGCAAAACGGGGCCGTCACGCTGGAGATCAGTCCAATTTCACCACTGCCATCACGGTAGGCCAAGCGCTGAGCCGTTTCGCCGCGTACTTGGTTGGATAAAGGTTCTAAACCAAAGGCCGCCTCCAGGCGGGATCGGATTTCCCGGGAGGGCACTACCTCATCCATTCGCCACCCATTGGTAGAGCCCACATCCATGAACTCGATAAAGCGCAGCGCGACACGGGGCCCATGGCGATCCTTGAAATAGCGCGCCATGGGCACGACCTCATGGTCATTGACCCCACGCTTGACCACCATATTGACCTTGATAGGCCCCAGCCCACTCGCCAGGGCCGCGTCAATGCCCTCCAGAACGTCGGAAACGGGGAAATCCACATCGTTCATACGCCGAAACACGGCATCGTCTAAGGCGTCTAGGCTGACCGTGACACGGCGCAGTCCTGCCTCGGCCAGCGCTTGTGCTTTGCGTTGCAGTAAAGACCCATTGGTCGTCAGGGCCAGATCGATCGCTCGCCCTTGAGCGTCTTGGAGTTGACTCAACTGCGCCACCAAGCGCTCTAAGTGCTTTCGCAGCAGCGGCTCACCCCCCGTTAGGCGTATCTTGCCAACTCCGTGAGCCACGAATATTTTGCTCAAACGCGCAATCTCTTCAAAGGTCAGCAAAGAGCTTTGCGGCAAGAAAGCGTAATCTTTGTCAAATACCTCTTTGGGCATGCAGTAGCTGCACCGGAAATTGCATCGGTCAGTAACGGAGATGCGCAAGTCGCCCAGAGGTCTGCTCAAGGTATCGACAAGCCGACCGTTGGGTGGGGTAAGCGTTGAAGGGATCGGCGGCACCTGCGCTGCGTAGCGCAGATCGGCCAGGGGAATGACGTTATCGCCCATGCCCCGATTGTGCCGCGCTTGCGGGTACAGCGCTGGGTGCGCGCCGCGCACCCGTAAATCGTGGGTACCAGTACGAGGAGCCCATGTCTTCCATGCGAATGGCTGCCCCGGGCTTGGGTGCATGGATAAATCGGCCATCGCCCACGTAGATGCCCACATGGGAAAACGTACGCTTGAGGGTATTGAAAAACACCAGGTCGCCAGGGCGCAATTCCTCACGGCCCACTTGGAGCAGCCCAGGAGCTTCGGCTTGTTCATCGGCCTGGCGGGGCAATTTCAGCCCCAGACTGTGCTCAAACACGTGCCGGGTGAAACCGCTGCAATCAAAACCTTCATCAAAGGAATTGCCGCCCCTTCGGTAGGTCACACCCAAAAATGCCATGGCGCTGACCACCAATTCCGAGGCGCGATCGCGAATCTCACGCACCCAGGGCCTGGTTTCGCCGCCCACTTGAGCTGGAACCAGGCCGCGCTCCAGCAACAACTGCAATACGAGGTCACTGCCAGGTGCGCCAGGCGGAGTGGGACCCGCATGGCCCAGCACGGCCGACAAGAGCAAGGCAAGGCCGCCAGCCGCCCGGACGGGTTGGGCCGGCCAGGAGGGCCGATGGGGCAGTGGGGCAGGCATGGCAGTGAACCAATCCACGGTGAGACGCAGGATCAGCCTGTGAGGATAGGTGCCCTAGAGGCTGGCTGTCAATTTCTCAGCCGCCAGGGTGAGCCACGTGACTCCTTCAAGGAAAAGACCCAATTCACGTCAGGGGTTAGTCAGGGCCTGCTCGCATAGTTTTGGGCGGTCTGGCACGGCAGGAGCCCTCGTTGAGCACCAACCCCTCCTTTTCTGAGTTTTATCGTCGATCCATCGACCAGCGCGACACGTTTTGGGCCGAACAGGCACGATTGATCGATTGGAAACAACCCTTTTCCCAAGTCTGTGATTACAGCCGTCCGCCGTTTGCGCGGTGGTTCGTGGGAGGGACGACCAATTTGTGCCACAACGCCGTCGACCGGCATGCCGCTGCGCACCCGCACCGTAACGCCCTGATCTTTGTTTCCACAGAGGTCGACCAAGAGCGGGTCTACACCTATGCTCAGTTGCAGGCCGAAGTGGAGTGCATGGCCGCCATCCTCCAGTCGCTTGGCGTGAAGCAGGGCGATCGTGTGCTGGTGTACATGCCCATGATTCCTCAGGCCGTGTTCGCCATGCTGGCCTGCGCACGCATCGGCGCCTTGCACTCAGTCGTATTTGGCGGGTTTGCCAGCGTCAGCCTGGCCAGTCGAATTGACGATGCCCAACCGACCGTGGTTGTCAGCGCGGACGCGGGCAGTCGATCCGGCAAGGTGGTGCCCTACAAGGGCCTGTTGGATGAAGCCATACGTCTGTCTGCCCACAAGCCGGCTCATGTGTTGATGGTCAACCGCGGTTTGAGCGATATGCCCATGGTGCCAGATCGTGACGTCGACTACGACCAGCTGTGCCAAAGGCATCGGGGTCAACGTGTACCCTGTGTGTGGGTGGACGCGACCCACCCGAGCTACACGCTTTACACCAGCGGCACCACGGGTAAGCCCAAGGGCGTACAGCGTGACACTGGCGGCTATGCGGTGGCGCTCACGGCGAGCATGCACAACATTTTCATGGGCCGCCCAGGCGAAACTTATTTTTCTACCAGTGATATTGGTTGGGTGGTCGGACACAGCTACATCGTCTACGGTCCACTCCTGGCCGGAATGGCCACCATCTTGTATGAGGGGCTGCCGACGCGGCCAGACGCCGCCATTTGGTGGAGCCTGGTGGAGAAGTACCGGGTCACGGCGATGTTCAGTGCTCCCACGGCTGTTCGAGTCCTCAAGAAACAAGATCCTGAAGCCTTGAGGCGACACGATTTGAGCAGTCTGCGCGCCTTGTTCCTGGCCGGGGAGCCTCTGGACGAACCCACCGCCCAATGGATTGCCCAAGCTCTGGGTAAGCCCATCATCGACAACTACTGGCAGACCGAGACCGGATGGCCCATCTTGTCGCTATGCAACGGCCTGGAGCCCGCGGTGAGCAAGTTTGGTTCACCTGGCAAGGCCGTCTACGGCTACGACGTAAAGCTTATTGACGAAAACACCGGTCTGGAACTTACGGGGGCCAACCAAAAAGGGGTCGTGGCCATTGAAGGACCTTTACCACCCGGATGTATGCAAACGGTCTGGCGTGACGACGAACGCTTCGTCACGACCTACTGGAGCAGCATCCCCGGTCGGCAGATCTACAGCACGTTTGATTGGGGAATCCGTGACGAGGACGGCTATCTGTTCATTCTGGGTCGCACCGATGACGTCATCAATGTTGCCGGCCACCGCTTGGGTACGCGTGAGATAGAAGAGAGCATCTCGAGTCATCCTGCCGTGGCTGAAGTGGCCGTGGTGGGTGTGGCCGATAACCTCAAGGGCCAAGTGGCCATGGCCTTTGCCGTGCTGAAAGATCCCTCTGTGATTGCTGGCCCAGACCAAGCGCTCAAGCTTGAGGGTGAGATCATGAAAGTGGTGGACTCTCAGCTGGGGGCGGTTGCGCGCCCAGCGCGCGTGCGGTTTGTCACGGTGTTGCCCAAGACCCGCTCGGGTAAGCTGCTACGGCGCGCGATTCAAGCCGTGTGCGAGGGGCGGGATCCGGGAGACTTGACCACGATAGAAGACCCCAGCGCCTTGCTCAACATCAAGGACTTGGTCAGCGCAGGCTAGGTCAAAGCACTTCCGAAGCGAAGTCGGCCAGGCGCGATCGCTCGCCCCGGGCCAGCGTGATGTGACCCCCATGGGGCCATCCTTTGAAACGATCCACCGCGTAGGTCAGACCCGATGAGCCCTCGGTGAGGTAGGGGGTGTCAATCTGCGCCAAATTGCCTAGGCACACGATCTTGGTGCCCGGTCCAGCGCGTGTGATGAGAGATTTCATCTGCTTGGGGGTCAGGTTTTGGGCCTCATCAATGATCACGAACTTGTTCAGAAAGGTACGGCCCCGCATGAAGTTCAAGCTCTTGATCTTGATCTTGCTTCGCACCAAATCATTGGTGGCAGCGCGACCCCATTCGCCCGCACTGGAATCCGCCCGGGCCAAAACTTCGAGGTTGTCGTCCAGAGCTCCCATCCAGGGGCCCATCTTTTCTTCCTCGGTCCCGGGCAGAAATCCGATGTCCTCGCCAAGCGGTACCGTCACGCGGGTGACGATGATTTCAGTGTATCGGCGTTCGTCTAGCACTTGGCTTAAAGCTGCAGCCAGCGTCATCAAGGTCTTGCCGGTGCCGGCAGTACCACTGAGCGTGACGAAATCACAATCAGGATCCATGAGCAGGTTGAGCGCGAAATTCTGCTCGCGGTTACGTGCACACACTCCCCACACGGCGTGTTTGGCGTGGGTGTAGTCACGCAGTGTGCGCAAGACGGCTGACTTTCCGGTGATTTCGGTCACGCGTGCATAAAACGGGGCCTCGCCGGCCTGCTCAAGGTACACAAACTCATTGATCAGCAATGACGAGACCAGTGGGCCGGTGATGCGGTAGTAGGTCAGTCCGCCTTGGGTCCAACTCTCCACCTTGCGGCCGTGTCGGCTCCAAAAATCATCGGGCAGAGCCAGAACACCCGTGTACAGCAGATCGCCGTCTTCAAGAACTTTGTCGTTGAAATAATCCTCGGCGGGCAGCCCCAGTGCGCGCGCCTTGACCCGCATATTGATGTCTTTGGACACCAGCACCACATCGCGATCGGCATGCATCTGGCGCAGTGTTTGCACCACGCCCAGAATCTGGTTGTCTGCCTTGCCTTGGGGCAGACCCGCTGGCAACTTGGGCTCGAAATGGGTGGTCTGGAAAAAAAGCTTGCCCGCAGCATCACGGTGACCCGTCTTGGACAGGGGTATTCCGGTGGCCGGGTCCAGATCACCTCCTGAGGCCAAACCATCCAGCTCGCGACTGACCTGGCGGGCATTGCGAGCAACCTCGCTCATGCCCTTTTTGTGCCCGTCGAGCTCTTCAAGCGTGATCATCGGCAAGAAGACATCGTGCTCGGCAAATCGAAACAGGCTGATCGGGTCGTGCAAGAGCACGTTGGTGTCCAAGACGAAGAGCTTCGGGGCCGCCGAGGCGGACACGGGAGCCGATTTCGTGGCGGTCTGAGGCGAAGATTTGGTGCCGGACTTGGCCGCAGACGGTGTTACCGGGACAGCCGGTAGGCCACTGGGGGGCGCGACGGTGGCCGGATCAGGGCGCGCTCGTGACGCGGCACCTTTGGGCGCCGACTTCACAGTCGGGGGAGGGGGCAGCGGCATTCGGGCGGGGGCAGAGCAGGAGCACTCAGGCGGAGGGCTCAGGCTTTCTTGAGGGCCTTAACCGCCTTGAGCACCTCATCGACGTGCCCTGCCACCTTGATACCGCGCCATTCGGCACGCAAAACGCCCTTGGCATCTACCAAGAAAGTGCTGCGCTCGATGCCTTTGACCTTTTTGCCGTACATGATCTTATTCTTGACCACGCCAAACATGTGGCAGAGCTTTTCCTCGGTATCGGCAATCAGCTCAAAGGGCAGTTCCAGGTTTTGCTTGAACTTGTCGTGCGAGGCCAGGTTGTCTCGGGATACCCCAAAAACCACCGCGCCCGCTTTGACGAAGTCCTTGTGACGATCGCGAAACTGCATGGCTTCGGTCGTACAGCCTGGAGTGGCGTCTTTGGGATAGAAGTACAGCACCACGCTCTTGCCCAGAAAGGCCTGGGGGGTGAACTTGACGCCGCCCGTGGCGACCGCTTCAAATTCAGGAAGAGCTTTGTTGACGGCGGGAGTCATGGACGTAGGGCCTGCGGGCATAGGGCAATGCGGGTCGAAACCGACTCTGTAACCAACCTCGCATTATAGGCCGAACCGCTGACTCGGCTCAGACGGCCCCGGGGGGCATCAAAGCGGCCACGACGCGTCGGCCCTCACTGACCAGGACATTGAAGGTCCGGCAGGCGGCGGTGGAGTCCATACTCTCTACCCCAATGCCAGCGCCAATCAGGTGTTGGGCGTGACGGGGCAGGACGAACCGGTGTCGAGCGCCGGACCCGACGATGACCAGCTCCGGTCGCAGTGCCAGCAAGGGCTCAAAGTGGCGCACGTCCAGGTCGTCCCAGCGTTCGAGGGCCCAGGACGTGATGTCGCCGGCCCAAGGCACGACCACCGGTCCTGACCAGCACTGGGGCCCCACCCAGATGCCCTGCGGATCCCAGCGAGCGATGAAATTGCCCGTTTCAGGGCGGTCTGGCTGAAATTTCATATGGGAAAATACGACGGTCTGCCCGTCACAGGGCACATTGTCGCTTGCTACGAGCCCCACGCCCATGCCCACCCGCTCTGTATTGAAGTCCACGAAGCTCGCCCATGTGGGTTACGACATTCGCGGGCCCGTACTGGACAAGGCAATGTCCATGGAGGAAGAGGGACATCGCATCATCAAGCTGAACATCGGGAACACAGCGGCTTTTGGTGTCATGCCTCCCGACGAAATCGTCCAAGACATGATTCGCAGCTTACCGCAGGCTGCGGGCTACACCGACAGCAAGGGACTGTTCGCTCCGCGAAAAGCGGTGATGCACTACTGCCAGGAAAAGCGCATTGCGGGCGTCACCGTAGACGACATTTACCTGGGTAATGGGGCATCAGAGTTGATTGCCATGAGCATGAACGCCTTGCTCGATGCAGGAGACGAGGTGCTCATTCCCTCGCCCGACTACCCTCTGTACACAGCTGTGGTGTCATTGTCCGGCGGCACCCCAGTGCATTACCGGTGCGATGAAGGCGCGGGGTGGATGCCCGATTTGGCTGATATTCGCAGCAAGATTACCCCGAGAACTAAGGCGCTGGTGATCATCAATCCCAACAATCCCACGGGTGCGCTTTACCCCACTGAAGTACTCCAGGACTTGGTGTCGGTGGCCCGCGAAGCAGGCTTGGTGGTGTTTGCCGACGAGATATACGACAAGACCCTCTACGACGATGAGCAGCATGTGAGCATCGCCTCACTGGCCGACGATGTCCTGTTCGTGACGTTCAACGGGCTGTCCAAGAATTACCGAGCTTGTGGCTACCGTGCAGGCTGGATGGTGGTTTCGGGGCACAAGCGGTCGGCACGAGATTATGTGGAGGGGCTGAATATGCTGGCCTCGATGCGCATGTGTGCCAATACGCCCGGACAGCTGGCCATTCAGACGGCGTTGGGCGGGTACCAAAGCATCAAGGATCTCGTGGGTCCCCAGGGCCGTCTGCGCAAGCAACGGGATCTGGCCTACGACTTACTGCGCCAGATACCCGGGGTCAGTGTGGTCAAACCGAAGGCAGCGCTGTACATGTTCCCTCGCTTGGATCCTCGGGTCTACCCAATCCAGGATGATCAGGCCTTCGCTTACGAGCTCTTGGCCGAGGAAAAGGTGCTCATCGTGCAGGGCACGGGGTTCAACTGGTCGGCTCCGGACCACTTTCGGTTGGTCTTTCTGCCCAATGTAGACGATCTGACCGAAGCGTTGGGGCGCATTGAGCGCTTCTTGTCCAACTATCGCAAACGGCACACCTCATGAAACCGATACAGGTGGGCCTGCTGGGCATGGGCACGGTAGGCAGCGGCACCTTTCAGGTGCTGGAGCGCAACCAGGAAGAAATTCAACGCCGAGCGGGCCGCGGAATTCACATTGCGGGCGTGGCCGATCTGGATGTCCAACGAGCGCGTGCCGTGGTGGGCGGATCGATTCCGGTTCACGCCGATGCGCAAGTCCTGATCCAGGACCCCAAGATCGACATCATCGTTGAGCTGATAGGCGGCTATGGCGTTGCGCGGCAGTTGGTGCTTCAAGCCATTGAGGCAGGCAAGCATGTGGTCACGGCCAACAAGGCGCTGCTGGCGGTGCACGGCACCGAGATATTTGCTGCGGCCAATCGAAAAGGCGTCGTGGTGGCGTTCGAGGCAGCCGTGGCAGGGGGAATTCCGATCATCAAGGCCCTGCGCGAAGGACTCACGGCCAACCGCATCGAGTGGATTGCCGGCATCATCAACGGCACCACCAACTACATCCTGTCGCAAATGCGAAGCGAGGGTTTGGATTTTGCCGCTGCCTTGCGCTCGGCACAGCAATTGGGTTATGCCGAGGCCGATCCGACGTTTGATATCGAGGGTGTGGATGCGGCCCATAAGGCGACCATCATGAGCGCCATTGCCTTTGGGATCCCCGTGCAGTTTGAAAAGGCCCATGTGGAGGGCATCACACAGCTCCAAGGAACAGACCTGCGCTACGCCGAACAGCTGGGATACCGCATCAAGCTGCTGGGTATTGCCAGACGCCGACCCGAGGGAATCGAATTACGGGTGCACCCCACCTTGATCCCGGCTCAACGGTTGGTTGCCAATGTCGAAGGTGCGATGAATGCCGTGGTGGTACAGGCCGATGCCGTAGGGACCACGCTCTACTACGGCAAGGGGGCCGGCGCAGAGCCGACGGCCAGCGCTGTAGTGGCCGACTTGGTGGACATCACCCGCTTGCATACGGCCGATCCCCTGCATCGTGTTCCTTACTTGGCCTTTCAGCCTGGGGCTTTGGCCAATACACCCATATTGCCCATTGAAGAGGTCAACACGTCTTTTTACCTGCGGCTGCGGGTGCGAGATGAAGCAGGTGTATTGGCCCAAATCACCGCATTACTGGCCAACAGGCAGATCTCCATCGACGCGTTGCTTCAGCGGCCCAGCACCCCATCGGGGGGTACGACAGACGTGATCATTTTGACTCACGAGACGCGCGAGGGTCTCATGCGCGAAGCCATTGCCCTGATGCAGGTACTTCCGACGGTGGTCTCAGACATCATCAGTCTTCGCAAGGAAGAGTTGGCCTGAGTCTGATGAGCCAGGACCAGACGCTCACGGCATGAAGTACATCAGCACGCGAGGAGGGGATGCCGCTCGATCCTACGGCGACATCGTGTTGGAGGGCTTGGCCACCGACGGAGGCCTTTACGTCCCTGAGACCTACCCCCGGGTAGACGAGGACACTTTACAGACTTGGCGCAGTTTGAGCTATCCGGATCTGGCCGCCAGCGTCATGGGCCTGTTCATTGACGATATCGATCCCGCGCAACTGCATCAACTGATTCATGCCACTTACACCTCTGAATCCTTCGGGCAAGCACAGATCACACCTTTGCGTAAGCTGGAGGACGGACTTTTCATCCAGGAGCTTTCCAACGGGCCCACGTTGGCTTTCAAAGATGTGGCCATGCAGTGGCTGGGTACCCTGTTTGAATTTGAACTGAAGCGTCGAGGGCAGCGACTCAATATTTTGGGGGCCACTTCGGGAGATACAGGCAGTGCGGCCGAGTACGCTATGCGAGGGCGGGAAGGTATTGCCGTCTTCATGCTCTCTCCTCATGGACGAATGAGTGCCTTTCAGCAGGCCCAGATGTTCAGCCTCTTGGATGGCAACATCCACAACCTGTGTGTGCAGGGGGTTTTTGACGATTGCCAAGACGTTGTCAAGGCGATCAGCCAAGACTTGTCTTTCAAACGGCGCTACGCCATCGGCACAGTCAATTCCATCAACTGGGCGCGGTTGCTGGCGCAAGTGGTGTATTACTTTTACGGCTACTTCAGGGCGACGGCACACAATCAGCAGCGCGTCAGCTTTGCAGTGCCCTCCGGCAACTTTGGCAATATCTGTGCGGGCCATGTGGCGCGCATGATGGGCTGTCCGATCGGCCGCCTCATGCTGGCCACCAACGAAAATGATGTGCTCGACGAGTTCTTCCGCACGGGGGTCTATCGCATTCGGTCTTCGGCCCAAACTTTCCAGACCTCTAGCCCGTCCATGGATATCAGCAAGGCCAGCAACTTTGAGCGCTTTGTCTTTGATCTGACCGGACGCGATGCCCATCAGACGCAAAGTTGGTTCGGACAAGCGCTGAGCCAAGAAGGCGGATTTCGCATCAGCCAGGAAATGGCCCAGCGGCTACCTGGCTTTGGCATCGTATCGGGACGCAGCACCCATGCCGACCGCTTGCGCGTGATGCGCCAAGCTTGGTCTCAATACGCCACCCTCATTGATCCGCACACTGCGGACGGGTTGCAGGTGGCCCTGACGCTGAGGCAACCTCAAGAGGTGGTGGTTGTCCTGGAGACCGCACTTCCGGCCAAATTCGAGGCCACCGTTCAAGAGGCATTGCATCGCGCAGCCCCCAGGCCTGAACACCTGCAGGACTTGGAAGTCCGGCCCAGGCGATTCGATGTCGTACCAGCTGATCCCCAGGTGGTCAAAGATTACATTGCCTCTCATGTCTGAGCGCCGTGCGAATCGAGTCCTGATGCCTCTTGAGGAGGCTTGGCTGCGCATCACCGAGGTGGCTCAGGCCCATCGCATCGCGAAGACTCAGCAGGTGGCTACCTTCGATGCCCTGCACCGCGTGCTGGCAGAAGACGTCATCTCCGGCATCACGGTTCCGCCCGCAGACAACACGTCAATGGACGGATACGCCGTTCGATCCGGCGACATTACGCAGGCCGGTGCCAGGCTTCGCGTGACCCAGCGAATTGCGGCAGGACAAGTGGGCCACGCGCTGGAGCCCGGCACCGCCGCCAGAATTTTCACCGGTGCGCCAATCCCGCCCGGGGCGGATGCCGTGATCATGCAAGAGCGGTGCACCCCGGTGTCAGACGAGGAGGTTCGCATTGACGAAGTGCCGACTCCTGGTCAGTGGATACGCCGCCAAGGCGAAGATATCGAGATGGGACGCATCGTGCTGGCTCAAGGCGCACGGCTGACGCCGCAGGCGCTGGGCTTGGCAGCCTCAGTGGGCCAGTCCAGTCTTCGTGTGCTTCGGCAGCCTCGGGTGAGCCTGTTTTCCACTGGCGATGAGCTCGTCATGCCCGGTGAGCCTCTGCGGGAGGGAGCGATATATAACTCCAACCGTTTCACGCTCAAGGCCTTGCTGCAGGCACTGGGCTGTGAGGTCCGCGATTTGGGTATCGTGCCCGATCGACTTGAAGCCACGTGTGAGGCGTTGCGCGAGGCCGCGCGGGACAGCGACCTGATCGTCACCTCCGGTGGGGTTTCGGTGGGCGAGGAGGATCATCTGCGGCCGGCGGTCAACCGGCTGGGGCAGCTGGACCTGTGGCAAATTGCCATCAAGCCCGGTAAGCCCTTGGCTTTCGGACGAATTTCGCGACCGCAAGACAGTGACTGTCTATACATCGGCATGCCGGGCAATCCCGTGTCAAGCTTCATGACGGCCCTGCTGTTTGTCGAGCCGGTGCTGCGCAGCCTCCAAGGCATGCCGCTGACCTCGCCCAAGCGGGTGGCCCTTCGGGCGGACTTTGACTGGTTGCAACCGGATAAACGCCGAGAATTCCTTCGAGTCAGGCTCAATGGACAGGGTGGGCTGGATCTGTTTGGCAATCAGAGTTCGGGGGTCTTGACGTCTGTGGCCTGGGCCGATGGCGTGGTTGACAATCCGCCTGGAGAAGTCATCCGTCGTGGAGATCGCGTGAACTTCATTGACTTCAACGATTGGATCTATCGATGAAGATCGCTATTCGCTACTTTGCATCGTTGCGCGAAGCCTTGGGTGCGGGAGAAGAATTCGAATTGGATGGCCCGGCCACGGTAGGTGCGGTGCGTACCGCTTTGGTGCAGCGAGGCGGCGCCTATGCCGACGCGCTCGGGCCGGCTCGCGTTTTGCGGTGCGCCTGGAACCGTCAATTGGTCAGCGAAGAGGCGCTCGTGGACTCCAGCGGGGAGCTCGCCTTCTTCCCTCCTGTGACTGGAGGTTGATCGCCGTGTTTTCGGTACAAATCCAGTATGAAGACTTTGATCTGAGTCGCGAGGTGGCGCAATTGCGGCAGCCCGATCCGGGCGTGGGGGCCGTGGTGTCATTCCTGGGGACGGTCAGAGACCGAGATGAGGGAATTCAGGGCATATCCTCGCTGGAGCTGGAGCACTATCCGGGCATGACCGAGTCGGCCATCCAGGCCATGATCGATCAGGCTCGAAGCCGATTTGATATTCGGGCGGTGCGTATCATCCATCGCATCGGCGTGCTCAATCCCCAAGATCAGATCGTGCTGGTGGCGGTGGCCAGCGCCCACCGGGGACAAGCGTTCGAGGCGTGTGAATTCCTGATGGACTACCTCAAGACCCAGGCCCCCTTTTGGAAGAAGCAGTCCTCGCCGGAGGGCGCCGCCTGGGTGGATGCCCGACAAAGCGACGACACGGCGGCGCATCGCTGGGGCTTGCCCGGGCAGAGCTCGCCTCCCACCACGATCCCCAAACCCTAAACCGTACATGTCTACGCGTCCACCCTTGCGGCAGGCCTTCGGTCGCTACACCACTGGTGTGACCATCATCACGTGTCGGGATTCATCCGGGCAGCCCGTGGGCTTGACAGCCAACTCTTTTGCCTCGGTCTCCTTGGAGCCGGCTTTGGTGCTGTGGTCACTGAGGCTCCAAAGCGCCTGCCGACCTGCATTTGAGTCTCATACGCACTTTGCTGTCAATGTACTGGCTGAGCAGCATCTGGAGTTGTCCCGGCACTTTGCTTCCAGCGTGGGTAATCGCTTTGATCAGGGCTCGTGGGCTGAAGGCTTGGGGGGATGTCCTGTCTTGGCCGGCTGCGCGGCTGTGTTTGAATGTCAACAGTATGAGCGCCACGTCCTGGGTGACCACTTGCTGTTGGTGGGCGAGGTCCTGCAGTGGCGCGAGGCGGCTTTGCCTCCCCTGGTGTACCAGGGAGGTCACTATCACATGCTCGGGGAGGTGATGTGAGCATGACCTTTTGGCAAGAGCGATACCTGGCCAGCTTCGAGCGCGTTTTTCGTCTGTGTGGCGTGCAGCCGGGCGATGCGTGCGCGGTGTTGAGCGAGACCGCCAGTCGCGAGGACCTGCGCCGGTTGGCCGCCGCCGCCCTAGAGCGGATGGGGGCTCAGGTGATGCAGTTGGTGGTGTCGACCCCAGCTTCAGACTATCGGCTGCCCATACGCTCTACAGGGGCCGCCCAGTGCTTGGCGGGCATGCCCCACGCCGTCAAGGCACTGTCGGGGTGTGCGTTTATCGCAGACTGCACGGTAGAGGGGCTACAGCACGCTGCTGAGTTGCCCGCTATCTTGGCTGCGGGTGCACGTGTGCTGGTCATCAGTCAAGAACATCCTGAGACCTTATTGCGTTGTGAGCCTCGGGCTGAAGATGAGATGCCGGTTCGAAATGCCATGCGGCAGTTGCGTCAAGCGCAAAACATGCACGTCACCTCGTCGGCGGGAACCGATTTGCACGTGAGCTTGGCGGGTGCTCGGGTGGGTGGAGTATGGGGACATACCGCCAAGCCCGGCTCGCTGACCCACTGGCCCGGGGGGCTGGTCTTGGCGTTTCCAGCCGCTGGGACGGTTCGGGGCACCGTGGTCCTGGCGCCGGGAGATGTCAATCTGACGTTCAAGACGTATGTGCGCGACACGGTGGTCTTGGCGCTAGAAGGCGATCATGTGGTTCAGGTCAGCGGCAGCGGCGTTGATGCCCAGATGATGCGGGGCTACTTCGAAGCGTGGAATGATCCCTTGGCGTACGCCGTATCGCATGTGGGATGGGGTTTGAACCACCTGGCACGCTGGGACGCGATGACGTTTTACGACAAACAAGACTTCAATGGCACGGAACTGCGCGCCTTCGCGGGTAGCTTCTTGTTTTCGACGGGTGCCAATGAGGTGGCTGGGCGGCACACGGCCGGCCACTTTGATCTGCCCTTGTGCGGCTGCACCGTAGACATCGATGATGTGACGGTGGTGCGCGGTGGTCAATTGCTCTGAGCGGAGAAGCGTCGTGCCCTTGGCGGTAGACCTGGCCGGCACCTCAGATCGGGTGGTGGTGCTTTTGCATGGCGTAGGAGGCTCACGGACGATCTGGTCCACCACGGGATCTGACACCTTACAGGCACTGGCCGAAGCCGGTTTTCAGGCGCTGGCGGTCGATTTGCCGGGATACGGCCAATCGGCACATATTCCATTTACGACCCTGGCGGATATGGCCCAGCAGGTGATGCAGGAGCTCGAGTCCCGGCGGGTGAACCGCTTCAGCTTGCTGGGGCACAGCATGGGCGGAATGGTGGCTCAAGAGATCGCGTGGCGCTGGCCTTCTTGCGTTGAGGCCATGGTCTTGGCGTGTACCAGCAGTGCGTTTGGAAGATCCGATGGCAGTTGGCAGCAGGCCTTCGTTCGTGAGCGGCTGTCCCCCTTGGAGGCCGGTTTGGGCATGCACGACGTGGCGCAGCGCCTGGTACCAGGCTTGTTGGGCCCCCACGCACCTGAACACGCTATGCACACAGCGCTTTCGCTGATGGCGGCGGTACCCGCCGCCACCTACCGCCGCGCGGTGCAGGCCCTATCTCAGTTTGATGTGCGTGCCCAACTGGCTCAGATGACCATGCCCATCTTGTGCTTGGCCGCCGAGCATGACCGAACCTCAGCGCCGGAGTTGATGCAGCGGATGGCGCAGCGCCTGCCTTCGGCAGAGTATGCGTGCCTGCCGCAAGCCGGCCACATCGCCAATCTCGAGGTTCCCCATGCATTCAATGCCCTGGTGACAGACTTCATCCGTCGCCACTGTGTTTCTAGGCCTCACGATGTGTGAGTCTATTCTCAGGAGTTGTTCATGACGGTGCTGCCTTCAATTGCGGGCAATCCGCGCCATCTCACAGCGCTTCAGCGTGAATTGATCGACCAGGTTCAGGGCCTGGGGTTGAGCAAATTTGCGGCACGCGCCGCCGATTACGACCGTGAAGCGCGATTTCCTTTTGAAAACTACGACGATCTGCGACATGCGGGCCTATTGGGCATTTGCGTCCCACAGGCTTATGGTGGCAAGGGTGCGGACTTTGCCACCTACGTGATGGTGGCAGCCGAGTTGGGGCGTCACTGTGGGGCGACTGCACTGACATGGAATATGCATGTGTGCTCTACCTTATGGGCTGGTGGGATAGCGGATGCACTGGAGATGAGCTCAGCGCAGCGAGCGCAACATGAGCAGCACCGGTCGATGCATTTTGACCGCATCGTCCATCATGGCAAGGTCTACGCCCAGCCCTTTTCTGAAGGGGGCAGTGCCGCAGCGGGCAAAGCGCCATTCGGCACATTGGCCAAACGTGTGGAAGGGGGCTACGTGGTCAATGGGCGCAAGATCTTTGCGTCTTTGGCCGGCGCGGCGGATTACTACGGCGTCTTGTGCACCCTGGATAAGCCCGGCGCCACGCAGCGCGATGCCTTGTATCTGGCGGTCGCCTCCGATGCGCCGGGTGTGACTGTCAGCGGGCAATGGGATCCGCTTGGTATGCGAGGAACCGTCTCTCGCACTTTGCTGTTTGAGGAGGTTTTTGTCCCCGAGCAGGAGTTACTGATGCCCGAGGGCCTGTACCACCAAGCGGCCAGTCGGTTTCCGCACATGTTTGCCACCCTCTCGCCGACTTATATGGGCTTGGCACAAGCGGCCTACGACTTCACGGTGAGCTACCTGCGCGGTGAAGCGCCTGGCACTCCACCGGTCAAGCGTCGAATGTATCCCACCAAGCAAATGGCGGTGGCTCAGATGCGCGTGCAACTGGAGCAAACGCGCGCGCTCTTTTTGCAAAATGCCCGAGATGCCACGGTGGATCCTGACCGTGACACCCGCATGCGGCTGCTCACCGCCCACTACACCATCATGGAAAACGCCAACGAGATTGCTCAACTGGCCGTGCGCACCTGTGGTGGCCAATCCATGCTCAAGAGCCTACCTTTGGAGCGCATCTATCGCGACTCGCGATGCGGTTCCTTGATGCTCCCGTGGACGGCGGAAATTTGTTTGGATCGCCTGGGTCGAGACTGCCTGTATGAGTCGGGAGAGCGCGATGAGGTGATCGATCCGTGAACGACTTTGACGCCGTCCGCGTCGACGAACTGGCCCAACAGTGGGTGCAGGAGTTGAAGCGTCGCGGCGTACAACCCGGGTATGCCGTGGGGTGGCTGTCCCTGAATCATCCGTCCGGCCTGGGTCTGTTAAAGGCCTGCATGCAACTGGATGTGCGGTTTGTACCTTTGAATTGGCGCCTGGCAGAGCCTGAACTGGTACAGATCATGGCGCATGTGCAGTTGCAGCATTTGATCCACGACGACAGCATGGCCGAATTGGCGGGTCGGCTGAAGAGTCGGTTTGAGATGCCAGCACCTGTACCGGTGGGCCATGAGACTGGCGATGCCATGGTGGTGTACACGTCCGGTAGCACCGGAGATCCCAAAGGAGCTGTGCATACCGTCAGGGGAATGCAGGCCAATGCTCAGGCCGCCATAGTGTCCCAGGGTTTGAGCGTGCACACCCGCACCTTGAGCGTCTTGCCCATGTTCCACGTGGGAGGCCTGTGTATCCAATTGCTGCCCACCTTACAAGCCGGTGGTCGGGTGCTTTTGCACGAGCGCTTTGACCCCACAAGGTGGCTGCAAGACGTGGCCTCCTGGCGACCCACCACGAGCTTACTGGTACCTGCCACGATGCGCGCACTGATTGAGCATCCGCAGTGGGAGCACACCGATTTGAGTAGCCTGGCATTCATCAGCGCCGGCTCATCCGTCCTGCCTGTGTCTTTAATTGAAGCATTTCACCAGCGCGGCATCCCGGTCGTCCAGGTCTACGGGGCCACGGAGACGGGACCGGTTTCCACGGTCTTGCCGCCGCAGATCGCGATGGCCCACCCAGGCAGTGCCGGCTGGCCCGTGGCGGGCGTGAGATTGCGCTTGGTCAATGAAGCCGACAACGAAGTCGCTGTCGGCGAAGTTGGTGAAATTTGGGTCAAAGGCCCCAATGTCATGAGAGGCTATCACCAGGCTCCTGATCATCCGGGATTCGTTCAGGGTTGGTTCAAATCGGGCGACCTGGGGCGATTGGGGTCCGATGGTCAACTGGAGGTTGTCGGCCGCTCCAAGGACATGATCATTTCGGGCGGAGAAAATATCTACCCTGCCGAGATTGAGAATCGGCTCATCGGGCATCCAGACGTGGAGGAGTGTGCTGTCGTCGGTCTGCCCGATCAACGCTGGGGCGAAGTGCCTGTCTTGGTCGTGGTGCCCCGTGATGGCAGGACCCCGACCGAGGATGCCCTTCGGGCTACCTACGAAGGCACACTGGCGCGCTTTAAGCATCCGCGTCGCCTGATTTTCCGGACTCAGCTACCCAAGACAGCGCTGGGTAAGGTGCAAAAGTCGGTATTGGTCCAACAATTGACCGAAACGTCCGAAGGGGCTTGAAATCCACCCGAAGCTCCCCAACCTCGATGGCAATAGGGACATGATCGTCCGGGAGCTCTTGGTATGAGATTGGACAAACTCACCACGGCCTTTTCGCAGGCTCTGAGCGATGCCACGTCCCTGGCGGTGGCTCGAGATCACCCGTACGTTGAACCGCCTCATGTGCTGTTGGCCATGCTCGGCCAAGATCAGGGTCCTCGGGCTCTGATGGAGCGCTGTGGTGTGCAGGTTGCGGGATTACAAAAGGCCATGGAGACGCTGGTTCAGGGCATGCCCAGTGTGCAAGGGGGCAACCAAACCCAAGCCGGACGCGACCTGGTCAGTTTGCTCCAGACCTGTGAGAAGGAGGCCAGCCGCCAAGGCGATCAGTTCATCGCCAGTGAGATGTTCTTGTTGGCGCTGGCAGACAGTAAAACCGATCTGGGAGGGGTGGTGCGAGGGCACGGCCTGACGCGCAAGGCGCTGGAGGCTGCCATCGAGGCCGTCAGAGGAGGACAAAAGGTGGATACACCCGAAGCAGAGGGGCAGCGCGAAGCGCTCAAGAAGTACACGCTCGATCTCACCGAGCGTGCCCGGTTGGGCAAGCTCGACCCGGTGATTGGCCGAGACGATGAAATCCGTCGGGCGATCCAGGTTTTGCAAAGGCGAAGTAAGAACAACCCCGTGCTGATCGGTGAGCCCGGCGTGGGCAAGACGGCCATCGTAGAAGGACTGGCCCAGCGTATTGTCAACGGCGAGGTCCCCGATTCACTCCGAGAAAAGCGTGTGTTGGTCCTCGATATGGCGGGCTTGCTGGCGGGTGCCAAGTTCCGAGGCGAGTTCGAAGAGCGTTTGAAGGCCGTGCTGAAAGAGGTGGCACAAGATGAGGGTCGCATCATCCTGTTCATCGATGAGTTGCACACCATGGTCGGAGCCGGCAAGGCTGAAGGGGCCATGGATGCAGGCAATATGCTCAAGCCGGCATTGGCCCGCGGCGAGTTGCACTGCATTGGTGCCACCACGCTCGATGAGTACCGAAAGTATGTGGAGAAAGACGCGGCTTTGGAGCGCCGGTTTCAAAAGGTGCTGGTCGATGAACCGACGGTGGAGGCCACGATTGCCATCTTGCGCGGTCTACAGGACAAATACGAGGTGCACCACGGTGTGGAGATCACCGATCCTGCGATCGTGGCGGCTGCGGAGCTCAGCCATCGCTACATCACCGATCGGTTTTTGCCCGACAAAGCCATCGATTTGATCGATGAAGCGGCGGCCAAAATCAAAATCGAGATTGATTCCAAGCCCGAAGCAATGGACAAGCTCGATCGGCGCTTGATCCAACTCAAGATTGAGCGCGAGGCAGTTCGCAAGGAAAAAGACGACGCTTCGCAAAGGCGCCTGTCTCTGATTGAGCAGGAAATTGAGAAATTGGGGCGCGAGTACGCTGACTTAGAAGAAATTTGGAAGTCGGAGAAATCTCAAGCCCAAGGCTCCGCCGCGCTGAAAGAAGAAAGCGATCGCATCAAGTTTCAGATTGAGGAGCTCAAACGCAAGGGAGATTTCAACAAGGTCGCCGAGTTGCAGTACGGGCGTCTTCCGGAAATCGAGAAAAAACTCAAAGAGGCCCACGCCCGCGAGACCGGATCGACGGGTCCAGGGTCAACTTCCATGCGGCTGCTCAGAACCATGGTGGGTGCCGAAGAGATCGCTGAAGTGGTGGCCAGAGCTACCGGTATCCCCGTGTCCAAGTTGATGCAGGGCGAGCGCGAGAAGCTCTTGCAGATGGAGGTCAGGCTGCACGAGCGGGTAGTGGGTCAGGATCAGGCCATCAGAAGTGTCGCCGATGCCATTCGGCGCTCTCGAGCCGGTTTGTCCGACCCCAACCGCCCTTTGGGATCCTTCCTGTTTTTGGGACCCACGGGGGTGGGCAAGACCGAGCTGTGCAAGGCATTGGCAGGTTTCTTGTTTGACAGCGAGGACATGATGGTGCGCATTGACATGAGCGAATTCATGGAGAAGCACTCTGTGAGTCGCCTGATAGGCGCGCCGCCTGGGTATGTGGGCTATGAGGAGGGGGGTACCCTCACAGAAGCGGTTCGTCGCAAGCCTTACAGCGTCATCTTGCTTGACGAGGTCGAAAAGGCCCACCCCGATGTCTTCAATGTCTTGCTTCAGGTGCTGGATGACGGCCGGCTGACCGATGGGCAAGGCCGCACGGTAGACTTCAAGAATTCGGTCATCGTCATGACCAGTAATTTGGGCTCGCATCTGATCATGCAAATGGCGGGGCAAGACCCGCAATTGGTGCGAGAAGCCGTCTGGGCAGAAGTCAAGCAGCATTTCCGTCCGGAGTTTCTCAACCGTATCGACGAGTCGGTGGTCTTCCACGCGCTAGATGCCCAGCACATTGAGAACATCGCCAAGATCCAGCTCAAAGCGCTGACTCTCCGATTGCACAAGATGGACATGCAGCTGGAGGTTTCACCGCAGGCTTTGGCTGAATTGGCCAAGGTGGGCTTTGACCCGATTTTTGGTGCCCGACCCTTGAAGCGAGCCATCCAGCAACGCATTGAAAATCCGGTGGCCAAGCTGATCTTGGAGGGTCGATTTGGTCCTCATGACGTGATTCCGGTGGATATCGTTAACGGCGAGTTTTCATTTGAGCGCCTCGTACACTGACGAACGCGGGCGGGTGGTCATCGTCGGCGCGGGGCTCGCCGGCTTGGCCGCTGCCTTGAGTCTGGCCCACGATCGCCAGGTGGTGGTGTTGGCCAAGCGCCGATTGGATGAATCGGCGACCGCCTGGGCGCAAGGTGGCATCGTGGGCGTTTTGGGCGACGATGACAGTATCGATGCCCACGTTCGCGATACCCAAGCCGCGGGCGCTGGCCTCGTGCAGGAGGAGGCCGCCAGATTCCTCGCCCAGCGCAGTGCCCAAGCGGTGGGGTGGCTGTTGGATCTGGGAGTGGCTTTTTCACCCGACCCCGATGGCCCCTTGGGTTTGCATCTGACGCGCGAAGGGGGGCACGGAGTTCGTCGCATCGCCCACGCTGCAGATGCGACCGGCCTGGCCATCCACCAGACCTTGTTGCAACGCGCTCGCGAGCATCCCCACATCGAGCTGCGCGAGGGCTGGATGGCGGTAGATCTGATCACCCAAAGACATCTCAAGCGCGAGGGGGCTCCCCGCTGTTACGGTGTTTACGCCTTGGACGTGGCCTCCCGCCGGGTGGAGGCTATCGCTGCCCAGGCGGTGGTGTTGGCCACTGGTGGCGCGGGCAAGGTGTACCGCTACACCACCAATCCGGACACGGCCACCGGTGACGGAATCGCCATGGCGTGGCGCAGCGGCTGCCGAGTGGCCAATATGGAATTCGTCCAGTTTCATCCCACCTGCCTGTACCACCCGCAGGATCGCAGCTTTTTGATTACTGAGGCACTGCGAGGGGAGGGAGCCCAGTTGCGACTGCCAGGCCGAGAAGATGAGTCGGGCCGTTTCATGCCGTGGCATGACAGCAGAGCGGAGTTGGCCCCGCGAGACGTGGTGGCGCGCGCCATTGACTTTGAAATGAAACGCCACGGCGTTGACCATGTGTGGCTAGATGCCACGGCGTTGGGTAGGCCTAAGCTGCAGTCTCACTTTCCCACGATTTACGCGCGGTGCCAGGCGCTGGGCATGGATATCGCGTCGCAGCCCATTCCGGTAGTGCCTGCCGCACATTACACCTGCGGCGGTGTGGTCACCGATTTGTGGGGCCAGACCGATATGGCTGGTCTGTACGCGGTGGGCGAAACCGCGTACACCGGCGTACATGGCGCCAATCGGCTGGCCAGCAACTCTTTGCTGGAGTGCGTGGTATTGGGTCAGTCGTGTGCCTCCAAGATCCTGGAGGAGGCTGCCCACTTGCACCTGGCGCTGCCCTCATGGGACGAGAGTCGAGTCGAAGACGCGGACGAGCAGGTGGTGATTGCGCACAACTGGGATGAGTTGCGTTTGCTCATGTGGAACTACGTGGGCATCGTCCGCACCACGCGGCGTCTGGAGCGAGCCTTGCATCGCGTCCACCTGTTACGCGGTGAGATCGATGAGTATTACGCCCACTTTCGAATTTCGCCCGATCTGCTGGAGCTGCGAAATTTAGTGGATTGTGCAGAACTCATTGTGCGCTCAGCTCTGACCCGCAAGGAAAGCCGAGGTTTGCACTTCAGCCGCGATTTTCCTTACACCTTGCCCGTGAGTTTTCCCACGATTTTGCAAAAGCCGGTTTAATCCTCTAGGTGCCAATCCACCTCAGGCCAGCATGCGCATGGAGAAATCAACCGCCTGAACGTCCTTGGTGAGTTTGCCAATAGAGATGCGATCCACGCCAGTGGCGGCAATGTCTTGCAATCCACCCAGGGTCACGCCACCGGAGGCCTCAAGCACCGCACGGCCGGCTGTGAGCTGAACTGCCGCTGACATCTGCGCAAGCGAAAAGTTATCCAACAGGATGCTGCGAGCACCACATTCAAGGGCTTGCTGCAACTGCTCGAGAGACTCCACCTCGATTTGGATAGGAACGTCCGGGTGTAAACGTCTGGCTTGATCCAACACTTGCGAGATACCACCAGCCGCTGCAATATGGTTTTCCTTGATGAGGATGCCGGCCCACAAGGCCATGCGCTGATTGGTCCCGCCCCCCACTCGGACGGCATACTTTTGCGCCTGCCGCAGACCTGGCAGTGTCTTGCGGGTATCCAGTACTTCACAGCCGCGCGATCCGGTAGGAGCACCGGCCACCGCCCGAACATGCCGGCGGGTGACGGTGGCTGTTGCCGATAGCAGTTGAAGAAAATTCAGCGCAGGACGCTCAGCACTGAGCAAGGCGCGCGCGCGGCCCTCTAGGCGGCAGACCACCTGGCCTGCCGTCATGTCATGGCCCTCCGCGACCTGCCACTGGATGTGTACTTCGGGGTCCAGGGCGCGCATACAGCCTTCAAACCAGGCCTGTCCGCACAGCACGGCATCTTCGCGCACGACCACCTGAGCAGTTGCGATTTTGGTGGGGTCGATGAGATCGCCGGTGCGATCCCCCGTGCCCACATCCTCATCCAGGGCATCGCGAATATTGCGCGCGCGCGCCTCATCCAAAGATTCGTCGCCCAAGCGTCTCATGCGGCCCCCAGATGCGGCACCCACCCCTGACGAGCTGGTTGCAAGCTGTGGGGATGCGCTTTGACAAAATCCAACATGCGCTCAATGCACAAGCGCGCTCGCGTTCGGGTGGGTTCATCAAGCTCAATGGCTCCCACCGAGTGGGTCAAGCAGTAAACCAACCCTTCCAAGCCATTCATGGCCATCCAGGGGCAATGGGCGCAGCTCTTGCAGGTGGCACCTTGTCCCGCGGTAGGCGCTTCCATCAGCTCTTTTCCAGGGGCGAGTTGCCGCATGCGGTGCATGAGGCCGTTGTCGGTGGCCACGATGAATGACCGGCGGTCTGACTGGGTCACGGCCTGCAGCAGTTGGGTGGTGGAGCCCACAATATCGGCCTGACGAACGACGGCGTCGGGGGATTCCGGATGAACCAGCACCCAAGCATCGGGGTGTGCAGACCTCAAGGCTTGTAACTCATCGGCTCGAAACTCGTCATGCACGATGCACGCACCGTTCCACAGAAGCATGTCGGCGCCGGTCTGCTGCTGAATGTAGCGGCCCAAATGCCGATCGGGCGCCCATAAGATGGAACGGCCTTGCGATTGGAGGTGTTTGACAATCGCCAACGCACAGGAACTGGTCACCATCCAGTCGGCCCGCGCCTTGACCGCTGCGCTCGTGTTGGCATAGACCACCACTTCCCGGTCGGGGTGCGCACGACAAAAGGCATCGAACTCATCGGGCGGACAGCCTAGATCCAAAGAGCAGGTGGCTTGCAGATCGGGCATCAGCACCGTTTTTTCGGGCGACAGAATCTTGGCGGTTTCCCCCATGAAGCGCACGCCCGCCACCACCAAAGTGGAGGCGGGATGCTCGCGTCCGAATCGGGCCATCTCCAGCGAGTCGGCTACGCAGCCCCCAGTGGCCAGGGCCAAGTCCTGAAGGTCGCCGTCGACGTAGTAATGCGCCACCAAAACGGCGTCTCGCTGCTCCAGCAATTCTTTGGCTCGCGATAGCAGGCGCGTGCGCTGAGCCGGTTGCAAGGGTGCAGGCACTTGGGCCCAGGCAGAAGCCGTGCAGGTCTGACCATCGGCAGTCTGACGGGGAAAATCGAATGCGGTGGCGGAGCTCATGGTGAACTGTCATCCGAAAAGTACCCACGCGATGGGGTGGGCGGTCAGCGGCCATTGTCCGGCAAACGGTCAAGATACGCTTAATATCAGGCGTTTTCAGATGTGTCAGCACAAGTTATTTCAGGAAGTGTCAACGCCATGACGACTGCCCCAGCTTCTTCCCCTCGGCCAACCGCTTCTCGTCTGGCCGGTCACGTTCTGGTGGAGTGCCTGCTGGCGCAAGGCGCCGACACGGTATTTGGCGTTCCGGGAGAGAGCTATCTGGCGGTGCTAGACGGCCTATACGAGCACCGTGATCGCATTCGATTTGTGGCCTGCCGTCACGAAGGGGCTGCTGCCTTCATGGCCGAGGCGCATGGCAAGTTGACGGGCCGTCCTGGGGTGTGCATGGTCACACGCGGGCCTGGCGCCACCAATGCCAGCATCGGTGTGCACACGGCCTTTCAAGATTCGACGCCCATGATCTTGCTGGTCGGCCAGGTGGCCAGTGACCAGCGAGATCGAGAGGCCTTTCAAGAGATGGACTACCGGCACATGTTTGGGCCGGGAACTCTGGGTTTGGCCAAATGGGTGGCCGAGATTCAAAGCGCCGACCGTTTACCCGAGTACATCGCCCGCGCCTACCGCACGGCCATGCAAGGGCGCCCCGGCCCCGTAGTGCTGGCCCTGCCCGAAGACATGCTCACCACGCAGACGGCGGCGAGCGCCTGCCCGCGTGTCGAGCCGGCGCAAGTGTGGCCAGCTCCTGGGGAGCTGGTCCGAGCCCGAAACCTGTTGGCTCAAGCCCAGCGTCCGTTGGTGATTGTGGGAGGAGGAGGATGGACGGCCGAGTCAACCCGGGCATTGCAGCAGTTTGCCGAGGCCTGGCACCTGCCTGTAGGTTGTGGCTTTCGCTTTCAAGACACATTTGATAACTCCCATCCCCTTTATGCGGGCGATGTGGGTATCAGCATCAATCCCAAACTGGCCCAGCGGATTCGACAAGCCGACTGCATCTTGGCTGTTGGGGTTCGTCTGGGCGAGATGACCACCAGTGGATACACCTTACTGGAGGTGCCGCGCCCGAAGCAGGGGCTGATTCACCTGCACGCCGGCGCCGAAGAGTTGGGCCGTGTGTACCAGGCCGACATCAGCCTACAGGCCAGCCTCGGCCAAGCGGGTCAGGTGTTGGCGAGCCTGACCCCGCCGCCGGCGATCGCCTGGACAGACTGGACCAACCAAGCGCACGCCGACTATCTGGATAACCTGAAGGCCGAGGTGCGAGAGCCCATGGATCTGGCTGCGGTGATCACCACCATGCAACGTCTGGCCCCATCTGACACGGTGTTCACCAACGGGGCTGGCAATGCCATTGGTTGGCTCAACCGGTACGTTCGCTACCCAGCGCTTCACCATCATGGACGCACGCAGCTGGGCTGTACCTCAGGCGCCATGGGATACGGATTTCCTGCTGCGGTGGCGGCAGCGCTGATACAACCTCATCGCACGGTAATCAATGTCGCCGGCGACGGTGATTTCTTGATGACGGGTCAAGACATGGCCACCGCCCAGGCCTCGGGAGCCAAGCGCCTGATCTGCGTGGTGGTCGATAACGGTAGCTACGGCACTATTCGCATGCACCAGGAGCGGGAATATCCGGGGCGGGTCAGCGGATCAGACCTGCATAACCCCGATTTTGCCGCCATGGCCCGGGCATTTGGCTGGCAGGCCAGTACGGTGAATGCAACCGCAGAGTTTGAATCGGCGTTTTCCCAGGCTCTGGCCGCCCAGGTGCCTTGGCTGATTCACCTGAGGCTGCCGGTGGACGTGATCACCACCCGGACCACCTTGCAAGCCATCCGCCAAAGCGCTGTGGCCGCAGGCAGATAAAATAGCGGCAGTCGGGGTGTAGCGCAGCCTGGTAGCGCAACTGCTTTGGGAGCAGTGGGTCGGACGTTCGAATCGTCTCACCCCGACCATTTCGAGATGTCCAACCGCGCCGTCTTGCATCTGCCCGTAGCTCAGCTGGATAGAGCAGCTGCCTTCTAAGCAGCAGGTTGGGGGTTCGAGTCCCTCCGGGCAGGCCATTTTTTGAGCCCCACTCCCACGGAGTCAGTCATGTTCAAGTTTGTTCGGTCAAGAGTTCGCCATCTCCTCGGTATGGGGTTGGCGCTTTTCACCATTTCCGCCTGGGCGCAACTCTCTGCCGTGAGAACCGTGGAGGGCATCGAGGAATACCAGTTGCCCAATGGCATGCAAGTCCTGTTGGCTCGTGACGACTCCAAGCCGAGCACCACCGTCAATCTGACCATCAAGGCAGGTAGCCGTCACGAGAACTATGGCGAGACGGGTATGGCACACCTTCTGGAGCACCTGCTGTTCAAGGGATCAGCACGCCACCCCCAACCATGGGGAGATTTCACCAAGCGAGGGCTGAGGGCCAATGGCACCACCTGGTTGGATCGTACCAACTACTTTGCGAGTTTTGCTGCCAATGAAGACAACCTGCGCTGGTTCATGGATTGGTTGTCCGATGCGATGGTCAACAGCCACATTGCGGCGGCAGACCTGGCCACTGAGATGACCGTGGTTCGCAATGAGATGGAGATGGGCGAAAACAGCCCCGAGCGCTCCATGCTGGAAAAGACGCTATCGGCGATGTACCAGTGGCACAACTACGGCAAGAGCACCATCGGTGCGCGCTCAGATGTTGAACAAGTGGACATCGAACGACTGCGCGCTTTTTATCGCACCTGGTACCGCCCCGATAACGCCGCGTTGGTGGTATCGGGACGCTTTGATCCTCAGCTCGTTCGTCAGTTGATTTCCCAGTATTTCGCGCCCTTGAAAAGGCCCGCGCAACCCTTGCCGCGGCTGTACACGCTTGACCCCGTTCAAGACGGGGAGCGGGAGGTCACGCTGCGTCGTCGCGGCGGAGCCCCCTCGCTGGTGGTGGGTTTTCACACCGTCGCGGGCGCCCATCCTGATCAGGCCGCTGCCGAACTGTTGGCTCTGGTGATGGGCGAGACACCCGCGGGACGACTGCACCAGCAGCTGACTGAAAAGCAACTCGCAGCCGGCACCTGGTCGTGGACCCCCATCCTGCATGACCCAGGTTTCATCCTTTTTGGAGCTTCCTTGGCCCCCGGACAAGACCTCAGAGCGGCGCGCGAGGCCTTGGTGCGGACTCTAGAAGGCGTGACGCAGCAGCCCTTTACCCCAGAAGAGTTGGAACGGGCCCGCCGCCGCTGGCTCAAGAACTGGGACCAGGTTTTCAACGATCCCGAACAACTGGGCGTGGCGCTGTCCGAGACCGTGGCCATGGGCGATTGGCGCTATTTCTTCCTGCTCAGAGATCGCGTAGAAAAGGTGAGTCTGAGCCAGCTTCAAAACTTCGCGCAGAAGCACTTGCTCAGTGCCAACCGCACGTTGGGCCAGTTCATTCCCACCGACGCCCCTCAGCGCGCGCCCGTGCCAGCTGCCGTGGATGTGGCCCGGGAAATGGCGACGTTTCAACCCCGGGTAGCCGCCGCGCTCACCGAAGCGTTTGAAGCCACCCCGCTTGCCATAGAGCAACGCGCCGTGCGCCACCAAAGCGAGGGCTTGAGGGGCGTGCAGATTCCCAAGGGTTCTCGTGGACAACGGGTTGCGCTGCATGCGCGGTTACACCTGGGGGATGAAACCTCGTTGAAGGGCCAGGCGTCAGTGGCTTTTTTGACCGCGGCCTTACTGGACAAAGGTACCCGCCGCCTGAGCCGGCAACAGGTGCAAGATCGTCTGGATCAACTCAATGCCGAAGTGAGCTTTTCATTTCGGCAAGGCGTCTTGACCTTGGTGATGAAGGCCAAGCGTGACACGGCTGTGGCCGCCGTAGAGCTATTGGGGCAGATGTTGCGCCAGCCCAGCTTGGACTCGGCTACCCTCGAGGAAGTGCGTCGGCAGTTACTGGCCAATATCGAGCAAGCCCGGCTCGAGCCGCAGGCCATAGTGGGCAATGCCTTGGACCGCCACGCCAACCCTTATCCCCGAGGTGATCTGCGACACGGTCGGTCGTTTGATGAGATCGTGCAGGACACTCAAGCAGTCACCATCGAGCAAGTCAGAGCGTTTCATCAGCGTTTCTATGGTGCGGGATGGGTGCAATGGTCAGCCGTCGGCGAGCAGGATGCTGCAGCCTTGCGCCAAGCGGTTCATGACGCATTTAAAGGCTGGTCGACGCAACAGGTCAAGCCACAGCGTTTGGCCGGGGCCCAAATCCCGCCGCGAGGGATTCGTTTGGAGTTCGTGACACCTGACAAGCAAAACGCCTCCATCCTCATCCGCCAGCCTCTGCCCATCTCCGAGCGCCACGAAGACTATGCCGCTTTGGTGTTGGGCAACTTCTTGCTGGGCCAGGGGGGGAACTCTCGGCTGTGGATGCGATTGAGGGAAAAGGGTGGCTTGTCTTACGACGTTCGAAGCGGTATCCAGTGGCATCCTCATGATCCTGCCTCGACCTGGGAGGCCAGCGCCATCTTCGCTCCCGCCAATCGGCAAGCCGTGGAAACTGCCTTACGAGAGGAGATCGCTCGGGCGCTGGCCGAAGGCTTCTCGGATCAGGAATTGTCAGAGGGTAAGGCGGGTTTATTGAACCTTCGGCGTCTGTCTCGAGCGCAAGACGATGTGCTCGCGTCATTGCTCTCGCGTCTGGAGGAAACCCAAGATACGATGCAAAGACAGGCGCAAATCGACGCCCAACTGCAGGCGTTGACGGCTTCTCAGGTGTTGGCGGCTCTGCGCCGGCACCTGAAGCCTGAACAATTTGCGATCGCGGTGGCCGGTGACTTCAAGAAACCCTAGCGACGGACAAATTGTGTGGCACCGAAGAGATTTTCCTTGGCTTGAGCGTCCATTGCCGGCGGCCTGCGTTCACTGAGCACGGTCACGGCGCGCATCACGGCTGGGCGCTGTCCCACGCGATCAAACCAGTCCTTCAACAGAGGAAAATCGGCCCAATCGATGCCCTGATTGCGCCAAGATCTCAGCCAGGGGTAGACCGCCATATCCGCGATGGAGTACTGCTTGGAACCCAAGTAGGGTGATTGGGCCAGGCGCCTGTCCATCACGCTATACAAGCGGTGTGTCTCTTTCGTGTAGCGCTCAATCGCGTAGGGAACAGGCTCGGGCGCATAGACCCGGAAGTGGTGAGTTTGCCCGAGCATCGGCCCGACACTGGCCATCTGGAACATCAACCACTGCAAGACCTCGTAGCGGCCACGCGTGGAGCGTGGCATGAAGCGTCCCGTCTTGCCCGCGAGATACAACAGGATCGCGCCTGACTCAAACAAGGTCATGGGCTTGCCATCTGGTCCCTGGGGATCCCACAGCGCTGGAATCTTGTTATTGGGGCTGATGCGAAGAAATTCGGCATCAAACTGTTGGCCCTTGCCGATATCGACGGCCACAGCCTCGTAGGGCAAGCCGCACTCTTCGAGCATGATGTGGACCTTGTGCCCATTGGGGGTGGGCCATGAATAGACCCGCATCGGTTTCATCGGACAATCTCCGCCGAGCTGGAAATGGTGGCATGCCGGCCCAACTCGGCTTTGGCAATGGCATTGCGGTGCACTTCATCAGGTCCATCGGCAAAGCGAAGTGTCCGCGCATGGGCATAGGCATAGGCCAGTGGAAAATCTTGCGATAAACCACCGCCTCCGTGTACCTGAATGGCCCAGTCGATCACCTGGCAGGCCATGGTGGGGGCCACGACCTTGATCATGGCGATCTCCGATTTGGCCGCCTTGTTGCCTGCCGTGTCCATGACCCAAGCGGTTTTCAAGGTCAACAATCGCGCCTGGTCGATCAGGCATCGGGCTTGGGCGATCCGCTCTTGGGTCACAGTTTGAGAGGCCACCGTCTTCCCAAAGGCCACTCGCGAAGTCGCGCGCTTGCACATCAGCTCTAGGGCGCGTTCGGCCAGACCGATCAAGCGCATGCAGTGATGGATTCGCCCGGGTCCCAGACGCCCTTGAGCAATCTCAAAGCCCCGGCCCTCTCCAAGCAGCAGATGATCCCGTGGCACCCGAACCTGATGAAAGTCGATTTCCATGTGGCCATGGGGAGCATCGTCATAGCCCATGACCGACAGCGGCCGCAATACCTGCACTCCAGGCGTATCCATGGGCACCAGGATCATCGACTGCTGCGCGTGCCGTGGTGCGTGGGGGTCGGTCTTGCCCATGAAGATCATGATCTTGCAGCGAGGATCTCCTGCGCCGCTGATCCACCACTTGCGAGCATTGATGATGTAGTGATCCCCTTCTCGGGTGATTTGCCCCTCGATGTTGGTGGCGTCGGATGAGGCCACGGCAGGCTCGGTCATGGCGAATGCGCTTCTGATTTCGCCGGCCAAGAGGGGTTTGAGCCACCGCTGCTGCTGCTCTGGCGTGCCATACCGTGCCAAAACCTCCATATTGCCCGTGTCAGGAGCAGAGCAGTTGAACACCTCACTGGCCCAAGGCACTCGACCCATGATTTCGGCCAGTGGCGCGTATTCCTGATTGGTCAAGCCTGCTCCATGGGAGGATTGGGGCAACCACAGGTTCCACAGCCCAGCCGCTCGTGCCTTGGGCTTGAGATCCTCGATGACGGCAATTGGGGTCCAGCGACGCCCGGCTTCGGTGTTGGCGTGCAACTGCGCCTCCCACACGGACTCGGCCGGATAGATGTGTTCGGCCATGAAGTCCGACAATCTCGCTTGTAACTCTTGGGTTCGGGGGCTGTAGGAAAAGTCCATGCGCTCTCCAATGGGACGATAGGCCGTAAGAGGTGATTCAGACAGTGGTCACGGGGCGTGTTGGGCAAACGACCACGCCAGCGCGGCCAGATCGGGGGCTGAGGCCGAAGCATGGCGAGCCTGTTCACTGGCCGCTGTTCCGGCTTCTACGCGTTTGGCGATCCCTTGCAAGATGGCGGCGATGCGAAACAGGTTGTAGGCGAGGTAGAAATTCCAATCTTCTCGCACCTGGGCCTCGTCTTGGCGGCCGGTGCGCTCGCAATACAAGTGCAAGTAATCGGTTTCTGCCGGAATGCCCAAAGCCGCTAAGTTGTGCCCGGCAATGCCGCGACCCAGGGTGTGGGGAATGTGCCAGGACATGCAGTGGTAGCTGAAGTCTGCAAGCGGATGGCCCAGCGTGGACAACTCCCAGTCGAGCACGGCCAGGACACGAGCCTGCGTGGGATGGAAAATGACATTATCCAAGCGGAAGTCACCATGCACGATACAAGGCCGAGATTCGATTCTGGCTGTGGGGGGAATGTGCGACGGCAGCCATTCGATCAAGCGATCCATGGCCTCGATAGGGCGGGTGATGGAGGCCTGGTACTGCTTGGACCAGCGGCCAATCTGACGTTCGAAGTAATTGCCGGGCTTGCCAAAATCTCCTAACCCCACTGCAGATGGGTCGATGCAATGCAACTCGGCTATCACCCTGTTCAACTCATGATAGTGAGCCGACCTCAGCTGCGGCGTCATCGTGGGTAGCGCCTGATCCCACAGCACGCGGCCCTCGACATGCTCCATCAGGTAAAAAGCTCGACCAATCACGCTTTCGTCTTCGCAAAGCAAGATCATCTGGGCGACGGGAACGGCCGTAGACCGCAGCGCCTGCATGACCCGAAACTCTCGCTCAATGGCATGCGCAGAAGGCAGGAGTTTGGCAGCCGGTCCCGGCTTGGTGCGCATGACCCACTGACCGCTCGGAGAAGACAAAAGATAAGTGGGGTTGGATTGACCTCCCTTGAACTGCTCAACCCGCAGGGGCAATGAAAATCCTGGCAAATGCTGGCTCAGGTATTGCCCCAGAGATGCCTGATCAAAAGCGTGTGAGGTGGCCACCGGCTTGGTGCCGGCGTAGTGCGCGTGCGTTGAATCTGCCACGGCTGCGTCTATAAGTGCTGCAGGCGTTCGAGCGCGCGCAGCAAGGTATCGTCCTGCTTAGCGAAGCACAAGCGAACGATGCCCTGGTTGAAGCCGTCGCCATAGAACGCCGACAGCGGAATGGCGGCCACCTTGATCTGAGTGGTCAGCCATCGGCAAAAGGACTCTTCATCCAGATCGCTGACCTCACGGTAATCGATGCATTGGAAATACGTTCCCTCGCAAGGCAAGGGGCGCAAGCGCGTGGACCTCAAGCCTTGGGCAAACAAGTCGCGTTTTCGCTGATAAAAGGCAGGCAAGTCCAGGTAGGGTCTGGGGTCTTGCATGTACCGGGCAATACCGAATTGCGCTGGGGTGTTGACCGTAAACACATTGAATTGGTGAACCTTTCGAAACTCGGCGGTCATGGTCGCCGGAGCCGCCACATAGCCCACCTTCCACCCCGTCACGTGGTAAGTCTTGCCAAAGCTCGACACCACGAAGGCCCGCTGGGCCAGCGCTTCAATGGCCGATGCGCTGACATGCGCCCGACCATCAAAGACCATGTGTTCGTATACCTCATCGCTGATCAGGAGCACCTGCGTGGGCGCCAGCATATCGGCCAGCTTTTGCATTTCCTCGCGCGTCCAGGCGGTGGCGCCCGGGTTGTGGGGCGTGTTGATGATCAAGGCACGCGTGCGGGGGTTGATGGCTGCGGCCAGCGCAGCAAAGTCAGGCCGAAAGGTCCGAGGCTGCAGGGGCACCCGTACAACCTGAGCGCCAGTCAGGGCAATATTGGGCACATAACTGTCGTAGCAGGGGTCTAAGACGATGACCTCATCCCCCGGCCCGGCAACGCACAGCAACGCGGTCAAGATGGCCTGCGTGGCACCCGCCGTCACGGTGATTTCGCTTCCGGGGTCATAGGCCCGCCCGTACAAGGATTGAATCTTGTGCGCGATAGCTTCGCGCAGCACCACGGCACCGGCCATTGGGGGGTATTGGTTGTGCCCTTCGCGCATGGCTTGAGCCACCGCATCGATCAACCGGGAATCGCCATCGAAGTCGGGAAACCCTTGGCCCAGATTGACGGCCTGGCTCGATTGCGCCAGAGCCGACATGGTGGTGAAAATGGTCGTGCCCACCTGGGGCAGCCGGCTGGGAAAACTCGGTGTGCTCATGACCTAACGATAGCGTACCAGCCAGGCGAATGCTGCCATGGACAAGGCCAAATAGACCATCGCTGGAGCAGCGGCGACGAGCCAAGGGGTCCAGCCGCGCAACAGACCCACGTGCCCGGCCATGTTGTTGAGTAAGACAAAGCTGATCCCCAGCAAGATACCGCCAAACACCCGCAGGCTGATGCCCCCGGCTCTGGCGTGCATGTAGGCGAAGGGCAGGGCCAGGGCTACCATGACCAAACAGGCCAGCGGATACAGGGCGCGTTTCCAAAACTGCAGGAGGTGGCGCTGCGTGGCTTGTTCCTGGCTGCTCAAATGCTGGCTGTATCGCCACAGGCCCCAGGTGTTCATGGTTTGCAGTGGCATCACGGCAGCTGACACGACCGAGGGGTCGAGCGTGGTGCGCCACGCCAAAGACAGCGCCTCTTCGATGTGCATACCTTCACTTGACGAGCCGCTCCAAGTGGCCGATCGGACGCGGTCAAGTCGCCACACGCCTGAGGAATCGAACCGAGCCTGCTCGGCCTGCAGGCGGCGCAACAGGCGGCTGTCGCCGTCAAACTCAAAAATCCTCACGCCCAGCAGCTCTCCCGATGAGGAAGTGGCCCGTATATGCACCGTGACAGAGCGCACGCTATCGGGTGTCGCTCGGCGCTCTTTCAACCAAGCGCCGGATCGATCCACCGTGCCCTCGGCGCTGCCCAATGCCTTCAACTCGGCGGCTTGCCGCTCGGCTGCGGGCACCCAGCCATCTCCCACCCAAAACGTCAAGGCGGCAAAGGCCAGACCCAAACCCGCCAGGAGTGTCAGGGCGCGGCCGGGTCCCAGCCCTCCGGTTCGCAAAATGGTGAATTCGGAAGTCTGCGCCATGCGTGCCAGCGCGTAAATGCTGCCAATCAGCACACAAATGGGCAGCAGTTCGTAGAGGTGGCCTGGCATCTGCATCAGCACCACTTGGATGGCGACGGTCAGCGCCCGTTTGCCTTGCTGGACCCGATTGAGCTCTTCGACAAAATCAATAAAGAAGAACAGGGCTAAAAATGCCGCTGCCACGAAAGCCACCGAGCCCGCGATATCGCGGTAGATCAGGCGTCTGAGCGTTTTCATGATCGAGCGCGCGGCCACCACCGCGACATCACGGTAGGCCCACCGTCTCGCCACGCCAACAAGGCGAGTGCAACCACACCCACCGTGACATGCAAGCTCAAGAGGGCCTTCGGGGCCGACAACTTGCTTGCATCCACCCAAGATTGCGACAGGTTGACCAAGTTGGCATACACGATGAAGGTCAGCAAGGCCAGTATCAGGTTCCAGTTGCTCGGCTTGCGTGGGTGGGTGGCCGACAAGCCCACGCCCAGCAGCAACAAATTCAATGCGGCCCAGGCCATCCCGGCGCGCCAGACCAGCTCACCCAGGTGCGCCGGGGTCGGGTTGGCCAGCAGTTCGCTCACACCCAAGGCTTTGGGGACTTTGGTGTAGTCGCGACGGACTCTGGCATCGTCCACGCGCACCCGGTAGGAGTCAAATTCGGCCACCGTGTGCTCACCAGAGTCCAGGCGGAACTCGGCCCGTTGGCCTTTGTCGAGCACCAAGAAGCGCTCCTCGCCTTCCCATTGGATCTGCCCCGCCTTGGCCGATGTCACGCTCTCGGCCTGCGCAGATTGCGACAGGATGAAGACATTTCGCGCACTCAGGCTGTCGGGCCGATCACGCTCGATGAAAAAAATCCGCTGCCCGTCGGCCGAGGATTGAAAGATACCCGGCGTGACGCGGGACAGATCGGATCGCTGCTGGTAGCGGTCGCGAAGTTCAGCGCTTTGGGTATTCACCCACGGCCAAATCCAGCCCACCGTGGCGGCCACCAAGATCAGCACTGGCGCAGCAGACCACAAAACCGGCCGCAAAAAGCGGCGCAAAGGCAGCCCACTGGAAAACCACACCGACATCTCGCTGTCGCGGTACATGCGCCCCAACACCAGGATGACAGCCACAAACAAAGACAGGGACAGCATGATGGGCATGTAACCCAGGGCCGAATAACCCAACAACAGCACCACGTCTT
Source organism: uncultured Rubrivivax sp. (assembly GCA_964400135.1). GTDB lineage: Bacteria > Pseudomonadota > Gammaproteobacteria > Burkholderiales > Burkholderiaceae_C > Rubrivivax. The sequence continues at coordinate 99,598 of CAYNSW010000001.1, forward strand.
GGGCGTCCACACTGCCTGCAGCAGCCGCACCCAAGGTGCGGATGAGCAGCATCGTGATGACGATGGTGAGGATGACCACCAAAGTGGCCGCAAAGCTTCGGCCCAACTCCTTGCGAACGGTCGAATCGAATAACATTGTTGAGCTTTTACCTGAAGGGATCATTATGGACTTCAAAGCACAGGCGGTGGCGGATGCCCGGTTGTCGACGTTGGCGGCCGATGCCTTGGTGTTGATCTTGCCTGCGTCAGCGCAAGGGCGGGGGCTAGAACCTGCCGTGCAGGCAGCCGTGCGCGCAGCCAAGGGCTGCGGCGACTTTGATTGGAAGGCCGGTAAGGCGGTCGTGTTGCATCACGTGGCGGGGATGGCCTGCGTGCGCCTGGTGCTGGTGGCAGTTGCCGATGATTCGTTCAAGGCCTATCGCAAGGGGCTGATGGCCGCGTGGATGTTGCTGCGCTCCGGTGGCAGTCGAGAGGTGGCTGTTCGCTGGTGCGGCGCTTCTTGGGCAGAGCAATACGCCCAGGCCACGGTATTGACTGCGCATGAGGCGTGTTACCAGTATCGCCACACCAAACCCTCGGCAGGGCCCGCAGCGCAACTCAAGCGAATCACCTGCCTGGTGGCGTCTGCCTCATTGTCGGCCACTCGCCAGGCATTGGGCCAGGCCCAGCAGCTGGCCGCCGGTGTGGATCTCGCACGGGAATGGGCCAATCGCCCTGCCAATCACTGCACACCCACGCTCCTGGCTCGCCAAGCGCAGGCCGTGGGTCGCGAGTGCGGCGTCACCGTGAAGGTGTTGGACAAGCCCGCCCTGCAAAAGTTGGGCATGGGGTCCTTCTTGGCCGTCGCTCAAGGCTCAGAACAAGCACCCAAGTTCATCGTGATGGAGTATCTCGGCGCCGGCAAGGGCACGCCCCCCGTGGTCTTGGTGGGCAAGGGCATTACGTTCGATACTGGGGGTATTTCGCTCAAGCCCGCCGCCGAAATGGATGAGATGAAATTCGACATGGGCGGGGCCGCCAGTGTGCTGGGGACGCTGCGCGCTGTGGCCGGCATGAAAGCCAAGGTCAACCTGGTGGGGCTGATTCCCGCGTGCGAGAACATGCCCAGTGGCCGTGCAGTCAAGCCAGGCGATGTGGTCACCAGCATGTCCGGGCAGACCATTGAGATCCTGAACACCGACGCCGAGGGCCGCCTCATCCTGTGCGATGCCCTGACGTATTCACAACGCTACAAGCCCCAGGCCGTGGTGGACATTGCCACCCTGACTGGCGCGTGTGTGATCGCTTTGGGTCACCATCGCAGCGGTCTCTTCTGCCCTGACGACAGCCTGGCCCAGCAGTTGATTGAGGCCGGCGAACGCAGTGCCGATCCGTGCTGGCGCATGCCACTGGACGACGAATATGACGAAGCCTTGAAGAGCAACTTTGCCGATATGGCCAACGTGGGTCCTCGCGCAGGCGGTGCCATCACCGCGGCCATGTTTCTCAAGCGTTTCACCCAGACCCTGCCTTGGGCGCATTTGGACATCGCGGGTACGGCCTGGAAGTCGGGCGCCGCCAAGGGCGGTACGGGCCGGCCGGTACCGCTGCTCACTCAATTCGTCTTATCGCGAAGCAAAGGGGCTGCCCGGGGATGACCGCGGTGGCGTTTCACACGGGCGTGGCATCTAAGGTGTCTCACGCCTGCCGCTTGGTGCGCAAGGCCCGCCAACAGGAGTTGACGGCCTGGGTGACGGGCCCCACGGCGGAGCTGGCGCGTCTGGACGAAGCCTTGTGGGTCGAGACCCCAACTGACTTCTTGGCTCACTGTCTGGTTGATGCCGCTCAGCCCAACTGGGGCCTGCTTCGGCGCACCCCTGTGTGGCTGTCCGAGGTCGAACTGCGCCCAGCAGCAGGGGTTTCCCTACCTTCGGTGTGGATTCACCTGGGTGGCGCTTGCAGTCTGAAGCCAGAGCAGTTTTCCAAAGTGATTGAGGTGGTGGGTGAAGACAGCGAAGAGCGCCAGGCCGCCCGACAGCGCTGGCGGGACTATGAGTCCAGGGGACTCAGCCCCGCCCACCATGCCGTCGGGGGGACCTGAGGCGAGCAGGGATTTCCCATCCCGGCGGTGTTCGCACCCGTTTTTTCGGGTATCTTCCGCCCTCGTTAGCTGTCCCGAGCCCCATTTTGGGCTCTCCTCATGCATTTGGGAGTTTTCTCATGATCAAGTACACCCTCATTGCCGGCGTCGCGGCCGGTTTGTTCGCCGGGATGGCCTCGGCGCAAGATCTCGTGGTCAAGATTGGCCACGTGGGGCCCACCAGCGGCGCCATCGCTCACCTGGGTAAGGACAATGAAAATGGTGCTCGAATGGCCATTGATGAACTCAACGCCAAGGGCGTGACCATCGGTGGCAAGAAGGCTCGCTTTCAGCTTCTGGCCGAAGACGATGCAGCAGATCCCAAGCAAGGCACGGCCGCTGCGCAAAAGCTGGTAGACGCCAAGGTCAATGGGGTGATCGGCCACCTGAACTCCGGTACCTCTATTCCGGCCTCCAAGATTTACAGCGACGCGGGAATTCCGCAGATCAGCCCGTCGGCCACCAACCCCAAGTTCACCCGAAATGGTTACAAGACCACGTTTCGGGTCGTGGCCGATGATGTGCACCTCGGTGGCACCCTGGGACGCTACGCCGTGACCAACCTCAAGGGCAAGAGCATTGCGGTGATTGACGACCGGACGGCCTACGGACAGGGTGTGGCCGACGAGTTTGAAAAGGGCGTCAAGGGCGCTGGCGGATCGGTAGTGGGGCGTGAGTTCACCAACGACAAGGCCACCGACTTCACCGCCATCTTGACCTCGCTCAAGGCCAAGAAGCCCGATGTGGTGTTTTTTGGTGGCATGGATGCCGTGGCGGGTCCGATGCTGCGTCAGATGAAACAACTGGGCATCGATGCCAAGTTCATGGGTGGCGACGGCATCTGCACGGGTGAGTTGCCCAAGTTGGCCGCTGGCACCATGGGTGACTCCCAGGTGGTGTGTGCGGAGGCGGGCGGCGTAGAAGGTGCGGCCAAGAAGTCGATGGACGACTTCAATGCCAACTTCAAGAAGAAGTTTAACAATGACGTGCAAATCTATGCCCCGTATGTGTATGACGCCGTCAACGTGATGGTCGCGGCCATGGTGAAGGCCGGCTCTGCCGATCCGGCCAAATACCTGCCGGTCTTGGCCAAGACCGAGGGATACAAGGGAGTGACCGGCACCATCGCTTTTGACAGCAAAGGCGACATCAAGAACGGCGCGCTGACTCTGTTCACCTACAAGGGTGGCAAGCGCGAGCAACTGGCCGTTGTGCGCTAAGCGCTGCGTCTAGTCGCCAAAACGAGGGGCGCCGTCAGCGGCGCCCCTTTTTTTATGAGGTAATGGCGAGGTGATGACCCCCCACGATCTGGCCCAAAGCCTGGACCTGCCCAAGCGCGCGATCGCCTTGGTGTTGGCCGGAGGCCGTGGCAGCCGCCTGAAGAGCCTGACCGATAACCGGGCCAAGCCGGGTGTGTATTTCGGCGGAAAGTTTCGAATCGTCGACTTTGCCCTTTCCAACTGTTTGAACTCTGGGATTCGCCGCATTGGCGTCATCACCCAGTACAAGAGCCACAGCCTGTTGAGGCATTTGCAGCGCGGATGGGCTTTTTTGCGCCCCGAGATGAACGAGTTTGTCGACCTGCTGCCGGCGCAGCAACGGGTGGATGAGGAATCGTGGTACAGGGGTACGGCCGATGCGGTGTACCAAAATCAAGACATCTTGGCCGCCTATGGAGCGGACTATGTGGTGGTCCTGGCTGGCGATCACATTTACAAGATGAACTACGCCATCATGCTGGCCGATCATGTGGCCCTGGGCCGAGACTGCACAGTGGGCTGCATAGAGGTGGATCGAGAAGAGGCCCGGGCTTTTGGCGTGATGGCCATCGACGAGCGCCGAAACATCACGGGCTTTGTTGAAAAGCCTCAAGACCCGCCCTGCATCCCCGGCAGACCGGACAAGGCGCTGGCCAGTATGGGCATTTACATTTTCAACGCGCGGTTTCTGTACAAAGAGTTGCAGCGCGACATGGCCGATCCTGGCTCCAGCCACGACTTTGGTAAAGACATCATTCCGCGAATCGTCCAACAGGGCAGGGCCAGTGCGCACCCCTTTGAGCTCTCGTGTGTGGGCCGCCGTTTGGGCTCGCCGCCCTATTGGCGCGACGTGGGTACCGTGGACGCCTATTGGGACGCCAATATCGATCTGACGGCCACGGATCCGCTGCTGAATCTCTACGACACCCGCTGGCCCATTTGGACCTACCAGCCCCAATTGCCTCCTGCCAAGTTTGTGCACAACGAGGCCGATAGACGCGGCATGGCCATTGAATCAATGGTTTCGGGTGGCTGCATCGTCTCGGGCTCTGTTTTCCGCTCGGTCTTGTTCTCTCAGGTCCGTATCCATTCCTATGCACAAGTGCAATGGAGCGTGTTGTTGCCAGGGGTAACGGTGGGGCGAGGGGCCCGACTCCACAAAGTGATCGCCGATAGGGGCTGCACGATTCCGGATGGCATGGTCATCGGCGAGGATGCCGAGGAAGATGCGCGGCGATTTCACCGCAGTTCCGAGGGGGTCACCTTGGTGACACGCGAAATGCTCCAAACTGTCGCAGACGGGCAGGAGGCTTAGCGTTGGCGGTTGAGTCGAGTCAGCGGGTGCTGCACTGCGCAGCTGAATATTTTCCCTTCGTGAAGACTGGTGGCCTGGCCGATGTGGTGGCGGCGCTGCCGCAGGCGCAGAGGCAGCGGGGCTGCGATTCACGCGTCGTTTTGCCAGGCTCGCCCGGTGTTTTGCAGGCGCTGGCCTCGCCTAGCCTGCTGGTGGACGTGGGCAATGTGTTTGGCTGCGGTCGACTCAAAGTGGTGCAGGGATATCTGGGGCCTCACTCTCAACCTGTCTACGCGTTGGACGCTCCGTTGTTCTTTGACAGATTGGGAGGTCCGTATCAAGACGAGCACGGCCAAGACTGGCCCGATAACGCCCAGCGGTTTGCCCTGTTGGGGTGGGTGGCTGCGCAGCTCGCCGCGGGCCGATTGGACCCCCTGTGGCAACCCAATGTGCTGCATGCGCACGATTGGCACAGCGCACTGAGTCTGGCCTATCTGGCCGCCCACGGAGTCGGCGGCGTGGCTCGCATCTTCACGATTCACAACCTGGCGTATCAAGGCTTGTTTCCCCTGTCAGACCACGCCCTGATCGGTTTGAGCAGCCGCTGGCTGACGCCGCAGGCGCTCGAGTTCCACGGCCAATTGTCATTCATGAAAGCGGGCTTGACTTTTGCCGATCGCATCACGACGGTCAGCCCCACATACGCCAGAGAGATCATCCATGCTGAGCGCGGAGAGGGGCTTCAGGGACTCCTGCGGCAGCGTGAGTCGGATTTGATCGGGATCCTCAACGGTATGGATACCGAGGTCTGGAACCCCGCCACTGATCCTTGGATCACCCAGCGCTTTGATGTCCAAGACCTCAGTGGCAAGAGCGCGTGCAAGCGTGCCGTCGTTCAAGCTGCCCAGCTCGATGACACAACAGGACCCCTGATGGTGTGCATTGGGCGCCTGTCGACGCAAAAAGGCGTGGACTTGTTGCTGCAGTGCCTGCCCGAGCTGGTGGACATGGGGTTTCGGGTCGTCATCCAGGGCTCGGGGGATCCCACACTCGAATCTGCAGTGCGTGCGGAGGCACAGCTGTTATCAGGGCGCGTCCAGACCTACATCGGCTACGACGAAGCCCGGGCGCATCAACTCATGTCTGCAGCTGACGTGGTAGCCGTGCCCTCGCGTTTCGAGCCCTGTGGCTTGACCCAGTTGTACGGCATGCGCTACGGCGCATTGCCTCTGGTGCGCCGCACCGGCGGACTCGCGGATACCGTGGGCGACATTCTGGACGCGCGTGCCAACGCTGCGCTCGGACCGGGGTTCGTCTTTGATGCCCTGACGCCGCAATCGTTTTTACACGCTGCAACGCGAGCAGCTGATCTGTTCCAAACCGATAGCCACAGCTGGCAACAACTGATCCGGCGTGCCATGCAGGTGGACCACGGATGGTCAGGCTCGGCTCAGCAATATGTGCGTCTGTACGAAGAGGTCAGCTCCGAGCACGCTCGGGCCAGGTAGCGATTAACAAGCCTGCTACCGATAGGCCAAACGCGGCCGCGTGAAGCGACGTGAAGGCCTCGCCCAATCCCCACACGCCGATGACCGCGGTGGCCATGGGCAAACAGACCGTGAAGACGCCGGCTCGCGATGCGGGCACCTTGCGCAGGCCTCGCATCCATAACCAGACCGTGAGCACGCTGGCTGCCAAAGCATAAAACACCAGCAGCGCCCAGGTGGGGGCGTCGACGGCGGTAAAGTCAAATGACCAGGCTTGCCACACGCCCAAGGGCGTCATCAGGGCCAGTCCCCATAAGTTGATCAGCGCACTGATACGCTGGGGCGATACCTGAGCCGACAGGCGCTTGCCAATCACCACATAACTGGCCTCGCACACCACCGCAGCGGCAAGCAGGGCATATCCCCACCACGGATGAGAATGCTCGGCAAGCACGGCCGCACCAGAGGGGGGCCCTTGCTGTGCCCACGCCAACAAGGCGATGGCCACGGCGGCCATGACCACCGAGACCACCACGCGTGCTGAAATCGCTTCGCGTAGGCCAATACGCGACATCAACGCCACGACAGCGGGAATCATGGCCATGGTCACACCAGCCGCCAAGGCCGAGGTGGCCGCCACCCCGCCCAACATACAAATGGAGAACAGAAAATTGCCCAGGAAGCTTTCCCAGAACAGCAGACGCTTGGCGTGCGGGCTCAGGGGAGCTTCTCCCGCTTGGGGCCTGAGCCAAGACCACATGGCCACCGCCGCCAAAGCAAAGCGCAACCAGGCCAATAAGAAAATGGGGAAGGCGGCCACCAGCAGTCGCGACAACCCCACATAACTTCCCACCAGCGTCATGCTGGCGGCCAGGCACAAATACGCCCCCCAGGGCACGAGTGTCGCGGTCATGGTGAATGCCTCATCATACGCACCTGTACCCATCCATCACGGCTGCTTTCATGGCGTCTATCCTCATCCTCCAGCACATGCGCTCTGACGGCCCAGGCTATCTGGCGACTTTCCTGCAAAAGCAAGGCTTGGAGTTTCAGGTCGTGGATGCCGGCCAGGGTCAGGAGTTTCCCAATTCCATGCAAGGGTTTGATGCCCTGGCGGTATTGGGCGGGGCGATGAGCGCCAACGATGAACTGCCCTTTTTGGCGCGTGCTCAGTCCTTGATACGCCAATGCGTGGTGCACAACCTGCCTGTGTTGGGTCACTGTCTCGGTGGCCAATTGCTGGCCAAGACCTTGGGGGCACGGGTGATCGCATCTCCGGCCCCCGAAATTGGGTGGCAGCCCATGCGTATTGACTCCCATCCCCTGGCGCAATCATGGCTGGGGCCCGCCTCTGAGGTAAGCGTGATGCACTGGCATTACGAAGCCTTTGAACTTCCCGCCCAGGCCCAGCGCCTGGCCACCAGCACTGCCTGCCCAAACCAGGCGTTTGCCTTGGGTCCGCACCTGGGGATGCAATTCCATATCGAGATCGATGCGGCGAAGCTGGACCGTTGGTTGGCCGAGGAGGACCCCCTGTGGTCCCAGGCTTTGGAGCGCTTTCCGCACAGCGTCCAAGACGAGGCCGCCATTCGAGACGGTATGCGTGAACATTTGGCCTCCCACCAGGCCTTGGCTGACAGGATCTACTCGCGCTGGTTGCAAGGGTTCGCCCCTGTGTAATTTCATATTGCAAAACGCTGGATCCACAGCCCGAAACGGGGTGACATCGTGGAGGGAGAGGGGGCTTCACAATCAAAAAGACGGTTTCATATGGCGATAAGGATCACCTAACTCATTGAATCACCACAATTAAAAAATATGTCTTCTATAAGACATAAGTTATGAAAACGACGACTCTTCGGTCTATGCTGGTGTCAGTTTTATCGTCACCCTGAACCTCAAGAGGAGCCCCATATGTCACCGTCCCGAGAACAACAAGCTGCCGCGCTGGACATGGCCTGGTCCACTGAACCCAGGTGGAAAAGCATTCAGCGCGGATACACCGCAGCCGACGTGATTCGACTGAGAGGTTCGGTACAAGAAGAGCACACCCTGGCCCGGCGCGGTGCTGAAAAACTTTGGAACCTGCTGCATACGGAGCCGTTTGTGAACACCCTCGGTGCTCTCACGGGCAATCAAGCCATGCAGCAGGTCAAAGCCGGGCTCAAGGCCATCTATTTGTCCGGTTGGCAAGTCGCTGCCGACGCCAACGACAACGGCGAGATGTATCCCGACCAGTCTTTGTATTCAGTGGATTCTGTTCCGAAGGTGGTGCGGCGTATCAACAATGCCCTGCGTCGAGCAGACCAGATCCAATGGAGCGAGGGAAAGGACGACATTGACTTTTTCGCGCCAATCGTGGCCGATGCCGAGGCGGGTTTCGGTGGCGTACTGAACGCCTTTGAATTGATGAAGGCCATGATCGAAGCTGGCGCAGCGGGCGTGCACTTTGAGGACCAACTCGCCTCCGTCAAGAAATGTGGTCACATGGGTGGCAAGGTCTTGGTGCCCACACGCGAGGCCGTGAGCAAGCTTGTAGCCGCACGTTTGGCTGCCGATGTGATGGGAGTCCCCACGCTGTTGTTGGCACGAACTGATGCAGAGGCTGCCGACTTGGTCACCAGTGATGTGGATGAAAACGACAGGCCATTTCTGACGGGTGAGCGTACCGTCGAAGGATTTTTCCGCACACGCAACGGCTTGGAGCAGTCCATCAGCCGGGGCTTGGCCTACGCCCCGTACGCCGACTTGCTGTGGTGCGAGACGGGCAAGCCCGATCTGGCCTTTGCCAAGGCGTTTGCCGAGGCCATCCACGCCAAGTTTCCGGGCAAGATGCTGGCTTATAACTGCTCTCCCAGCTTCAACTGGAAGAAGAACCTGGACGACTCCACCATCGCCAAGTTCCAGCGTGAGTTGGGGGCCATGGGCTACAAGTTCCAGTTCATCACCCTGGCGGGTTTCCACAGCCTGAATTACGCCATGTTCGACTTGGCCTACGGCTATGCGCGTCATCAGATGAGCGCCTTTGTGGACCTGCAGCAAAGGGAGTTTGCCGCGGCCGATCGTGGCTTTAGCGCCGTCAAGCATCAACGTGAGGTCGGGACGGGCTACTTCGATGCGGTGACCACCACCATCGAGCGCTTGTCGTCAACTGCCGCCCTCAAGGGCTCCACGGAAGACGAACAGTTCCTAGACGGCACTCATCACTGATCAGGTCTGGAGCCCGATGAGTCGGCGCTTGCCGTTCAAGCGCCGACTCATAAGCTGGCTTCGAGCATGGCTCGGTAGTCTTGCGCACTGGCCAGGCGAGGGTTGGTTTTGTGGCAATGGTCCGCCAGCGCGCCCGCCACAACCCGATCGAAGACCGCCGGGGTCACACCCAAAGACCCTAGGCCGCCGGGCAGTCCCAGTCTGCGATTCATCTCGGTCACCGCGTCGGCCAACTCGTCGGCACGGGAGTCTGCCGCTCCCAGCCCCATGGCCTGAGCCATTCGTCGCAAACCGTGCGTGCGCACCACACTGTCGGCCGTGGCATTGAACCGGATCACGGCGGGCAAAAAGATGGCATTGAGTGTGCCGTGATGCAAGTGGGGGTGAATGCCACCCAGGCTGTGGCTAAGGGAGTGCACGCACCCCAAGCCCTTTTGAAAAGCCATCGCCCCTTGCATGCTGGCGCTCATCATCTGCCAGCGCGCTTCTCGATCGTGGCCGTCTTGCGTGGCACGCTCAATGTGGGCCCAGCCTCGTGACAGGCCATCCAGGGCAATGGCGTCAGCGGGTGGATTGACCGCGCCGGACATGAAAGTTTCCATGCAATGGGCAATCGCGTCCATGCCGGTGGCTGCCGTCAAAGCGCGCGGCAGTCCGAGTGTGAGATCTGGATCGAGCAGTGCAACTCGAGGCATGATGTGCCAGGAGTGAAAACCGAGTTTTCGACCATCGTCGACGATGAGTATCGCGCCGCGCGCCACCTCACTGCCGGTTCCCGCTGTGGTGGGAATGGCCACCACAGGCAGCGCCTGAGACGTGATGCGCTCGCTACCACCTTCGATGGTGGCATAGCCCTTCAACTGCCCAGGGTGCGTGGCCGCCAGGGCCACCCCTTTGGCCAGGTCGATACTGGAGCCTCCTCCCAAGGCGACGATGCCGTCGCAATCGTGCGCTCGCACCAACGCACAGGCCGATCGCACTGCCGCCTCCGTTGGATTGGAAGGGGTGGCATCAAAGACGACCGCCGGGTGATCGCCCAAGGTGAGTTGAACACGCTGCACCAGGCCTGCGTCTCGAACACCGGCATCGGTGACCAACAAGGGGCTGCCGATTCCAAGGCGACTCAACTCTTCAGGTAGCCGCTGGATCACTCCGAAATCCAGATGCACCTGAGTCAGGTACTGAATGAAGGCCATGGGTGGGCGCCTCCTGCTCGCCCCGAGGTGAAACGCGCCCCGTCTAAGCGCAAACACCAGTGACGGGAAGTATGCCTCGAGATAGTCTGCACCCCATGCAGCGTAACGGTTTTCGATTTTTTGAGCGTTTGCGTGTTCGCTGGGCTGAAGTCGACCTGCAAAACATTGTTTTCAATGGTCACTACCTGACCTATTGGGACATCGCCATATCGGGTTATTGGCGCGCCTTGGGGCTTCCCTACACGCAGGCCATGGCCCAACTGGGCGCGGAGTTGTTTGTCAGGAAAGCAACCCTGGAGTATTGGGCCTCTGCTGCATACGAAGACAGTCTGGATGTGGGCATGCGCTGTGCGCGCTTGGGCCGAAGCTCCATCACCTTTGAATGCTGTGTCTTTCGAGACGACCAGGCTCTGGTCAGCGGTGAGTTGGTGTACGTCTATGCAGACGCGCACGCGCGCAAGTCCATTCCTGTGCCCGAGGCGCTTCGGCAGATGTTGCAAGACTATGAGCAAGGAAAAGACTTGTGGGCATTGACCTGGTCTACCCTCCCTGAGCACGCCGAAGGGTCACCCTCGGTGAGAGAACTCGTCATGACCAACCGGCTGGCAATGAGCATCGGTCGACTGCAATGCCGAGAGCATCCAGACCCTTCTTCGCCCCTTCCCGCCGGTGTTGCGGGTCGCTCGCATGAATTGATCCAACTGGACATAACGCCGGGGGTCAGGGGTCAAGGCATGGGCGGCATTCTTCTGAACGAGCTCAAGCGTGAGTCCCGGGCTCAGGGGTGCAGCACTCTGTGGGCCCGCGTACCTCGCTATCGCATCACCTGGTTCACACAGGCAGGTTTCACCTGCCACGAAGAGGCTGATGATCAGGCGGCCTCAGACCCAGCGCTGGTGACCCTCGCCCTCTGAAGCCTGTCAGGGCAATTCTGGAATCGCGTAGGGCAGCTCTAATCGGTGCATGGCCGGTCCATCAGGCGATTTGGCGTGCAGAACCTGAGACAGTGTGGACAAGCGCACCTCCACCAGAGCGACGTGGTCATCGCCTGGATGCAGCCCTGGAGCAGCCAGAACAACTCGTCCGGCAGGCTGCTCAGGATCGTCTTGCACGAACAACTCATCACCCGGTGTCAGCGGAGCAGCGCCAGCCAGCAGTACGGCACGGCGTTTGAGCGTTCCCCTGTACTGACTGCGGGCGACCACCTCTTGTCCGGGATAGCAACCCTTTTGAAAGTTCACTCCCCCGATCAACTCCAGGTTGACCATCTGGGGCACGAATTGCTCGACATTGGCCGCCGTCAATCGCGCCATGCCGCCGTGCACTTCCAGGGCATCCCACACCCTGCGCGGCACCTCGGGTGCATCGGGTTGCCAGGGATCGGGGCCCCACAGCAGGGCGCGAGGTATGCCCAGCGCCGGCGGTAACTCAATCTGGATAGCATCCTTTGCCGGGGTGACAGCCATGGGTGGAGCCTGCTCGCCCGCCCGGGCGGCACAACACCGCCCCACAAGGCCCACGACGTGTCCGGCTTCCAATTGCAATTGGCATTGAGCCCGCAGTACAAACATTCGCAAGCGTTTGAGCACCCGCTCGGCCAGGTCGGTCGAGCAGGCCAAGTACACCTCCTGCTCAGAACCGGCCCACATCAGGAATGTGGCCAGCATGCGGCCCTGCGCCGTGCAATAGGCAGCCCAACGGGCTTGGTTGGGCGTTAAGGTCAGGACATCCTGAGTGAGTTGCCCGTGCAAAAAAGTACGCGCATCGGGTCCGAAAACCTTCAAAACCGACCAGTCTGGCAGTGCCACGCCGCCATTGGGCTCAGGGGAGGGGTAGGGGGGAGCGCCGAGGTTTTGCATGAGCTCATTATCATCTTCACCTATGTCGGGGTTAACTGCATGGTTTCGGGCGCTCCTGGCGCTGCTGGTGACAGCCGCTGTCTTGAGCCTGGGGGTTTTGGCGGGCGCGTGGTGGTGGGTTCACCAGCCGTTGCCGCTGGCTGCTCAGCAGGCCGAGACTTCCATCGAACCTGGCACACCGGTCCGTGAAATCGCGCAGCGCTGGGTACAGGCGGGCGTTCAAGTGCCAGCGTGGATGCTGTACGAGTGGTTCCGCTGGTCAGGCCAATCGCGCAAGATTCGAGCGGGCAGCTACGCTGTGAGCGGCGGGACCAGCCCCGCGCAGTTGCTTGACAAGATGGTGCAAGGCGACGAGTCGCTCGAAGCGGTTCGGTTCATCGAAGGGTGGACCTTCAAACAGGTCAGGGCCGCGATGGCCCAGGCTCCTCACTTACGTGCCGTCAGTGCGCAGTGGTCAGACGAGCAGATCATGCAGGCCCTGGGCCGCAGCGCTGTGCCACCGGAAGGTCGTTTTTTTCCTGATACCTACCGCTACAGCAAGGGCGTGAGCGACTTGACCGTGCTGCGGCGAGCACTCGAGGCCATGGACCTCAAGATGCAGCAGGCCTGGTCGGCGCGTCAAATGCCATCGCCGTTGCGTGATCCCCAAGACATGCTGATCCTGGCCTCGATCATTGAAAAAGAGACGGGCAGGGCGTCCGATCGTCCCTTGATTGCCGGAGTCTTCCACAACCGGATGCGCATTGGCATGCCGCTTCAGACCGATCCCACGGTCATTTACGGACTTGGTGAGGCCTTTGATGGCAATTTGCGCAAAGCCGATCTGCTGCGCGATACCCCCTTTAACACCTACACCCGCAAAGGCTTGCCTCCCACCCCCATCGCCATGCCCGGGTGGGCCTCGTTACAGGCAGCTGTCAAGCCCGCGGCCACAACGGCCCTTTACTTTGTGGCCAAAGGCGATGGCAGCAGCATCTTCAGTGCAACCCTGGAGGACCATAATCGGGCAGTGTTTCGGTATCAAAAGGCGCCATGAGCGGAAGATTCATCACATTTGAGGGCATCGATGGCGCGGGGAAGTCCACACATATCGACCGCCTGGCCCAGTGGTTGCGTGACCAAGGCCGATCGGTGCTGATCACACGCGAACCCGGCGGCACACCCTTGGCCGAGACGCTTCGTGACCTGGTCTTGCATCAACCCATGGATCCCATGACCGAGGCCCTGCTGGTGTTCGGTGCTCGGCGGGATCATCTGGTTCAACGCATCGAACCGGCCTTGGCTCAGGGAGTTGATGTGTTGTGCGATCGGTTCACCGATGCCACCTTTGCTTACCAAGGTGCGGGCAGGGGGTTCGATAGGCAGGTCTTGCATATCTTGGAGGGCTGGGTACAACAGGGGCGCCAGCCGGACCTGACCTTCTGGTTCGATCTTCCGGCCATGGTGGGCGCGCAGCGCCGAGCTGCAGCGCGGGCACCTGATCGATTCGAGTCTGAAGATTTGGCGTTCTTTGAGCGCGTTCGTGACGGCTACGCCCAACGTCAACGCGAACATCCGCAACGGTTCGTGGTGCTGGATGCGCAACCCGAGCCCGCCGCCGTTTGGAGGCAAATTGAGCAGGCGCTGGCCCAGCGCGGCTGGCCAACATGAGCAGCGCGGCGCCTACCTTGTTCTGGCAATCGGACGACCTGGCTCGTGCCTTGGCGTCCAATTTGCCGGCCAGCGTGTTGGTGCACGGTAGCGCGGGCATCGGAGCGTTTGAATTCGCCTACGATCTGGCGCGCAGTCTGCTTTGCGAATCCCCCACGCCCCGAGCGATGGCGTGCGGTAGTTGCACATCGTGTCATTTGATCAGCACCCACACGCACGCTGATCTCAAGGTTTTGGTGCCACAGGCCATTGCAGTGGCCTGGGACTGGCCCGTGGCCGTAGACGAACGTAAAAAGCCTAGCCGGCAAATCCGCATGGAAGAGGTGCAGGAGGCCTTGACGTGGGTGACCACCACGTCGGCACGCGGTCGGGCCAAGGTGTTGGTGATTCACCCTGCCTCGGCCATGAATGGTGTGGCGGCCAGCGCACTGCTGAAAACGCTGGAAGAACCCGCTGCAGGGGTACGTATCGTGCTCACGGCCTCGGATCCAGGTCGCCTGCTGCCTACCATCGTCAGCCGGTGTGTACGTCTGAGCCTGGCGCCGCCCACGCAGGCGCAAGCCCTCGAGTGGTTGAAGGCCCGGGGTGTCGACGATGCACAGGTGCTGCTCGCCGGATGCGGTGGGGCCCCTTTGGAGGTATTGGAGTTGCATGCGCTGGGGGTGACCTCTGCCCAATGGAATTCCTTGCCGCGAGCCGTCATCCAAGCAGATGCACAGGCTTTTTCCCAATGGCCTGTGGGCCGTGTCGCCCAAACCCTGTACAAGATCTGTCACGATGCCATGACCCACCGGGCCCTGGTCACTCATCCAGTTGTCGGTTCCCGCCTGTTTTTTCCTGGCACCGAAGCCTTTGCCCAGAATTCGCGCTGGGAGGCCTTGGAGGCTTGGCGCAAGTCGCTCCTGCAGATACTGGCGCACAGCGATCACCCATGGAACGAGCCCGTCTTGCTGGATTCACTCCTACTGGAGGGGCAGGCTGCCCTGCGCGCCGCACCGACAAGGAGGACCCATGTGGGTTGATTCGCACTGCCACTTGGTCTTTGACGGGCTTCGCGAGCGCATCCAACCCGTGCGCGAGTCCATGCTGCGAGAACGGGTGAGCGCAGGCCTGAGCATCTGCACCACCATGGAAGAGGCGCCAGCCGTGCTGGCTCTGGCCCAAGCCCATCCCTGGCTGTGGTGTACGGTGGGCGTCCACCCCGATCAAGAAGAGGTGCACGAGCCCAGCGTTGAAGAATTGGTGGCGCAGGCGCAGTTGGGAGCGTCCAAGGTGGTGGCCATTGGCGAGACGGGCCTGGACTACTTCCGCCTGGAGGGTCGGTCTGTTGCCCAGATGCAGTGGCAAAGAGACCGTTTTCGCACCCATATCCGTGCTGCGCTCGCCTGCCGCTTGCCCCTGGTCATCCACACTCGCGCAGCGGCCGAAGACACGCTGGCCATCCTGCAAGAAGAGGGCGCATCAGAGGTCGGGGGGGTGTTTCATTGTTTCACCGAGTCGGCGCAAGTGGCGCGGCAGGCACTGGATTTGGGCTTTTACATCTCGTTTTCTGGCATTTTGACGTTCAAAAATGCCCAAGACCTGCGTGATGTCGCCCAGTGGGTGCCTCTGGACCGCTGCTTGGTGGAGACGGATAGTCCTTACCTGGCCCCAGTTCCCCATCGGGGCAAGCCCAATGAGCCCGCCTGGGTTTCGCATGTGGGGCAGCAGTTGGCGCAGATCAAAGGCCTGAGCGGAGAAGAAATGGCCCGAATCACCACCCAGAATTTTCAGAAACTATTTCGGGTCGAAATTAATAGTTCACTTTAAAGATGGGCTATAAAACATTGGTAATTATGAATAAAAGTTTCTTTTCCATTGCGCGATTTCGCTGTCTGGTGGTCTGGGCTCTGTATGTGCTGATGCTCTTGGTCCTGTCACCTGTTGCCCGAGCCGGCGCCTATGAAGACTTCTTCAAGGCCATCGAATTGGACAGAGCACCGATGATGCAAAGCCTGCTCAGTCGCGGTTTTGACCCCAACACGCCAGATGCAGACGGGAATTCCGGCCTGTTCGTCGCCTTGCGCTCGGGCGCCTTGCGGGTTGCCGACGTCTTGATCACGCATCCACAGTTGAGCGTCAACGCCGAGAATGAGCACGGCGAAACGGCCCTCATGATGGCGGCACTCAAGGGCTGGCTGGAGCCAGCTCAGAGGCTTCTGGCCCGCGGGGCGCGAATCAACAAGGAAGGCTGGACCCCATTGCATTACGCGGCCACAGGCCCGTCGACCGCTATGGTCACATGGCTCTTGGATCGCGGTGCGGCCATTGAAGCGCCGTCGCCCAACGGGACCACGGCTTTGATGATGGCAGCCATGTACGGCCCAGAAACCTCCGCGTTGGAACTTATGGCCCGAGGCGCTTTGCTGACCAGTCGAAACCAACTGCAAATGACGGCCAGCGATTTTGCGACCCGTGCTGGCCGGGCGTCTTTGGCTGAGCGGCTGAGGCCCTCTGGATCCTGAGCCCTCTATACGCTACGATGTATATTATGTTAAATCAGAGTCGCACAGACTCTGCACAGCGTTAGCGCCGCCCAAGTGCATCCACAGGCCGCCCGCCCCTTGGGTTTCTGGCAACATGCCGGGTTGGCCTGAAAACGAGGCCTGCCATCAAGGAGTCTTCGTGCCGGTCATCGATACCAAATTTCGTTTTCGCGCCCGCCAGGCAGCGATCATCACCATGACAGCGGCCCCCTGGGGTGCCATGGCCCAAGACGCCGGACCCGGCGGACAGGCCGAAGGCGCTACCGGACCTCAGCCCAGCGTGACCCAACGGGTTGAAATCGCCGCCCGAATGGGCTCTACCGAACTGCGCCGCGCCGCCAATGTGGCCAAGCAGATCTATGGCCGCGACGAACTCGACCGCTTTGGTGACACCAATGCTCTGGATGTGCTCAGGCGCCTGCCCGGCGTCAATGTAGGCTCTGGCGGGCCCCGTATGCGAGGCCTGGGTGCGGGTTACACCCAAATCCTGATCAATGGCGATCCGGCTCCGCAAGGCTTCCAGCTCGACCAGCTCAGCCCGTCACAAATCGAGCGCATTGAGGTTTTGCGAGCGCCCACCGCCGACCAAAGCGCGCAGGCCGTGGCCGGAACCATCAACATCATCTTGAAAGACGCGCCTCGACGCTCGCAACGCAGTGTGCGCCTGGGCCTTGGCGATGGGCGGGACCGCCCGATGGCCAACACCAACCTCAATATCAACGAATCCAAGGGACCCTTTGCGCTGTCTGTTCCGCTGTCCTTGTTCGAATGGGACCGCGCCAGCCGCACAACGGTGGAACGCCAGATGGCAGGCACCGACGGCCTGCCTGCGCGGTCTGAACAAAAGGGTTCGGGGGCCTCATGGGGATGGGGTTACAACCTGGCCCCGCGTCTGAACGTCAAGTTTGACGACGACCAAACCCTGTCGGCAGCCACCTTCTTTCAAAAGGGCTATTGGAATAACCGCACCGATTACGCGAACCAGGTCTTGATGGGAAGTCCAGTGCTCGATGACGACTCCGCTTCTGATGGCACCTGGCAAAACCGACGAGGCAACCTGACCTGGGCCAACCGATTTCGCAATGACCAGCGGATTGAATTGAAAGCCGGCATTCAGCAATCGCGTTGGACCTTCGATTCCCGAAATCTGCGCGCAGGTGCCCTGCAACTGAGATCTGTCGGAGGGGGGATGGATGACGGCATCACCCAGGCCGGCAAATACAGCCTGCTGCTGGGCGAAGCCCACACCCTGACAGCTGGGTGGGATTTGGAGCACCGCGACCGCGAGGAGCGGCGCACCACCACCAACGGGGCAGGTGTACCCCTGCTGCCCTCCTTTGAGGGTCAGCCCTTCGAGGCCCAGGTGCGCCGGCAAGCTTTTTATGTGCAGGACGAGTGGGAGATTTCGGCGCAGTGGCAGCTGTACCTGGGCCTCAGACACGAACGCATCACCTCAGAAAGCACCAGCGCCACCAACCCAGTGCGCAACTCCAGCGGTGTGCTCTCCCCCCTGGCCCATCTGACCTATAAATTCGACCCCAAGGGTCGTGACATGATCCGTGCAAGCCTCACGCGCAGCTACAAGGCGCCGGGCATCGGCGCCCTGCTGGCACGGCCGCAGATCAACGCCGCCTACACCGACACCAACCTCACCAACACCGAGGTGGCTCCCGACCGCATCGGCAACCCCGCCTTGGCTCCCGAGTTGGCCACCGGTCTGGATATCGCCTACGAGAAGTACCTGGCCAACGGCGGCCTCATCAGCGTCGGACTCTTTCACCGCAGCCTCACAGGGGTGGTGCGCAATGTGACCAGCCTGCGCACGGTAAGCTGGGCCAAGGCGCCGCGCTGGGTGAGCGAACCGCTGAACTTTTCAGACGCCACCACCAGCGGACTGGAGTTTGAGGTGCGAGGCCGCGCCGCGGATTTGCTGCCCTCTGTGTTAGGAAACGCCAAGGCACTGAACCTGCGCGCCTCGGCCAATTTGTACCGCTCGCGTGTGGCTGCATTGTCCGGACCTGACAACCGTTTGGATGGCCAGCAGCCTTGGTCGGTCACCCTGGGATTTGACCAGCGCATCAGCGGTCTGCCTTTGAATGTGGGGGGCAGCCTGAGCCTTTCGCCCGGCTATGACACCCGCCAGACTGCAGACCAGTTGGTCAAACGCTCCAGCACCCGCAGCATCGATTTGTTCGCGCAAATGTTGGTCAGCCCGACCATGTCGCTGCGCGCAGCCGTGAGCTCGGGCGTGCAACAGTTTGGGCCCCCCAACGGCGTGTCCACCACGCTGCTCAGCAGCGGTGACTACACGCGCTCCGAGCGCTACGCGAGGCCCCAGATCAACCTATCGCTGGACATGCGGCTCTAAGCCCTGCGGGTACGCGTACCCCTTGGGCCTGTCCCGTTTGGGCCTTAAAACTTCAAGATCCGAAACAGGTTGATGTAGTCATCGGTGAAGATGCGCAAGCCAGGCTTGCGCTCCAGCGGCTCGGCCACCTCCTTGATGGCGGTGCTATCCAAAAATTCTTTCTTTCGCGTCACGATGACCTGATCAGTGGATGACAGCCAGTACTCAGGACCGCTGCTGAAATTAGGAGAGTCACTGACCAAGACGGCGTGAAGGCCAAAGTGCTCGGCCAGGTTGTAGATGGCCGGCATCAGATTGACAAACCGATTGGTGGCCTGAAACACCATCACGCCATCGGGTTTGAGATGTTTGAGATAAATCGCCATGGCCTCGCGCGTGAGCAAATGTGACGGTACGGAGTCGCCAGAAAATGCGTCCATGGCCAACACATCAAATTGCCGCGGCGCCTCACGCTCCAGCGCCAACCGGCCATCGCCCACCACAATTTCATGCGGCGCTGGCAACTTCGATAGGAAGGTAAATTCCTTCTTGGCAGCATCCACCATCGTGGGTGAGATCTCATAAAACACCCAGTGATCACCCGAGCGCGCATAGGCGGCCAAAGCGCCCGCACCCAAGCCGATCACGCCCACACGGCGAGGCGTATCGGGCAGGCTTTTGAAAACCCTGCCATAGCCAGAGGTCGGCCCAAAGTAACTCGACGCCGTCATTTGCAGGTCAGCCTCCAGCAACTGCCCACCGTGCGCAATCGCACCATGAATCATGTTGCGATAGGCTTCGCGTCCCTGGCCGCTGTCCCGTGTGCGAACCACGCCATAAAAGTCTCGTCCTTGGTACCGCACCTCAGCGGTATAGGCCTCGTAAGCGCGATAAGACAGGGTCACCACGGCCAGAGTGACTGCCAAGGCCCCTGCCCTCACCGCCCAGCGTAACGCCGGTTGTGAGCCCACCGTGAAGAACATCCCCACTGCTGCTGCCACAACCAGCGCGCCCCAAAACTCGTAGTACCCCTTCAGTACCAAGGGGGCCACCACGGCCATCAGCAAAGAGCCCAGGGCACCCCCCACAGAGGTGGCCAGATAGAACTGCGTCAGCCGTGCGGGCTCGGGCTTGAGCCTGGCCAACTCACCATGACACACCATGCACACCACAAAGAGCCCCAGGGCATACACCGGCGTTACTTTGGCCAGATCCAAAGAATCCGAGTACCACGCCATCAAGGGCAACAGCACGGCAGCGGCCGGTAAGAACACCGCGCGCACATACCAACGCGGGTGGTCAAAGCTGATGATGAACGTGATCAGATACAGCGCCAGCGGGACCACCCACAGCAGCGGCGCGGAAGAAATGTTTTGCGTCAGGTGTGAGCTGACGCCCAAAAGCATGGCCGATCCCACGCCCGACAGCGCAATCCAGGTGGGCCAGCCGCCGCCGGTTCGATGCGCGGCCTGCGCGGTGGTGGGCTGCGATGGGCCTGAGGGTGAAGTCGATCCCTGCCCTTCGCTTGACACCCACCGAAAGGTCTTCCAGGCCAGCGTGGCGCACAAAATGGCAAACACCACAAACAGCACCGACCACACCCAGGCGATTTCCCGGTTTCCAATCCAAGGCTCCATCAGGAACGGGAATCCCAGCAGGGCCAGCAATGAGGCGAAATTGGACAGCGCGAACAGGCGATAAGGAGCTGACGCCCGGTAGCGGCGCCAATACCAAGCCCCCACCAGCGGGGTGGTGGTGGACAACATGAAGTAGGGCAAGCCGATGGTGGCGGCCAACAAACCCAAGATTCGTCCGATGGGCTCCTCTGTGCCGATGGGCCGCCAGGAATCGGCCACGATGATGGGCATACACAGAGCGGCCAAGACCAGCAGCGTGGTGTGAACGATGACCTGTTGCCTCAATTGCAGCCACCGCGTCAGGGCATCGGCATAGGCGTAACCGGCCAGGAGCGCTGTTTGAAAAAACAGCAAGCAAGTGGCCCAGACGGCTGCCGAGCCACCAAACCAGGGAAGGATTTGCTTGGCAATCAGGGGTTGAACCAAGAAGATCAAGAATGCCGATACAAAAATGACGAGGGCGTGGATCATGGTGAAGGTCTGTGCGTTATCGGGGCGCACCGTGGGGCGGCAAACCGCGCATGATACCGGCCTGAAGCACAATTCCGCGCATGATCCTTTCGGGAGGTATGGCGGCAAACGATCACCGAGCTGATCCCGATGTGCCACATCGTCAAGATCAGCGAAGAAGATGTCCGCAGCTTGTGGTCCGATCTCCAACCGCCCTCACCTGCTCCAGAAAAGGCGCCGACTTACCCCATCGCCGCGAATTGCCGTGACTTGACCCCGCTGAACACGGCTTGGGGGCAATCCGAGTAAGCTATCTGGATTGCCTCAACGGTTCAGGTGGCTACCCATGAAACAGATGCGGTTACGGCGTGTGTTGCGAGCGGCTGTGATGTCCGTGGCGATGCTAACGGTCGGCGCTCATGCCGCGATGAGCGACCCAGCTCCCGCCGAAGCCTCATGGCTGGCAGCGGTCAGGTCCGAGGTCAAGGCGCAGCGTTGGGATCAAGCCATCGCGCAGCTGCGTGCTGCCAATGCAACGGACAGTGCCGAATGGCACAACCTCTTGGGTTTTGCCTGGCGTAAACGAACCCCTCCTGATTTGGCAGCAGCCGAGGCCCACTATCAAAAAGCACTTGAGCTTGAACCCAAGCATCGCCAGGCTCTGGAATACTACGGCGAACTTTTGCTCATGAAAAATGACCTGTCAGGTGCTGAGGCGATGCTCAAACGCCTTGATCGGGCATGCTTTTTCGGCTGCGAAGAGCAACGGGACCTCAAGGAGGCCATCGCCAAATTCAAAGCGGCTTCGAGCGCACCTAAAAAGTAGATGCCCGTGACAGATCACCCCAGGCCAGCGTCCTCCTGCCACCCGCCCACTGATACGGTCGAGAACTTGACTGTTTGGTTTGACGGGAGTTGCCCACTGTGCCGGCGCGAAATCGCTGTCTATCAGAGGCTCAAACCCCTAACGCCTGTGGGCTATCGCGATGTGTCTCAAAGTGGCGTGGTTACCCCGTCAGGACTGTCACGCCAAACGCTCATGGCGAGATTTCACGTTGTGCATGCAGATGGGCGGGTCGAAAGCGGGGCCCGGGCATTCGTGGCCTTGTGGTCGCAACTTCCCGGATGGCGGTGGGCGGCGCGATTGGCAGGAATCCCGGGGGTTCCTGCCCTGATGGAATGGACGTACCGGCTCTTCTTGCGAATTCGTCCGCGCCTGCAGCGGTGGGCCAGGCGCTAGGGCCTCTTGCCCTCACAAACTGGCCGTACTGCCTCCATCGGCCTGCAGCAGCGTCCCCGTCATGGAACTCGACCGCGACGACAGCAGAAACAGGGTGACGTTGGCGACCTCTTCGGGTTGAATGAGCTGACCGCTCACGGTAGGCGTGTTGAACCCTCCTGCAGACGTGCCGGCATTTTTGGCCTGCTGGTGGCTTTGAAGTGCTGTGCGATAGCGGGCAGACTCCACGGGCCCAGGCGCCACGGCGTTGATGCGGATACCTTGTGCCCCATACATATTGGCCAAGCCTTTGGTCATCAGATTGACCGCCGCGCTGGCCGTCATGCCCGGCAGGTGCACAGGCAAGGTGGGCTGGTGCCCGCCTCGGCCTGACATGTTCACAATCCGCCCGCCACCTTGCTTGACCATATGCGGTACCACCGCACGTATGGTTCTGAGGTAGCCCAACACCTTGCTCTGGTAGACCGTCAACCACTGCTCGTCGCTGAGCTCTAAAAAGGGTCCAAAAATAGATACCGAGGTGGTGTTGACCAGCATGTCCACACGCCCATGTCGCTGCATGATCTGTGCGCACGCCGCATCCACAGATTCGCGACGAGTGATGTCCACGGGCAAGGCCGACACGGCAGGCTGATCGGGCGCTGACAGTTGCGCCTGCAGAGCCGCATCGGCTGACCGGGAGGAGGCCACGACATGCGCGCCTTCGCAGCGCAAAGCGCGGCAGATGGCCTTGCCGATGTCGCCGCTGGCCCCTACGACCCAGGCCACCTGGCCAGCAAACTCGCCCGAATGGACGGCACTCATTCCGGTTGCATGCCGGCAGACTTGGCCACCTTGCCCCACTTATCAGCTTCCTGCGCCATGAACTGGGCCAGTGCGGCTGCTGGGGCATAGTTGGCGATCGCGCCCGCTTTGATCAATTGCTCCTTGATCTCGGGCGTGGCCATGACCTTCTCGGCCTCCGCTGCCAGTTTGTCGACGATGCTCTTGGGCGTTCCTGCTGGCGCATAGAAAGCGTACCAAGTGGTGGCCAACATGCGCGGCATTCCCTGCTCGGCGAATGTGGGAATGTCGGGCAACATTTCGGATCGCGAGGGAGCGGCAACTGCCAAGGCCTTGAGTCGCCCGCCTTTGATCAGGGCTTGCATGCTGGGGATGGGATCAAAGCACACATCGACCACGCCGCTGACCAGATCGGGTAACGCCTGGCTGGAGCCCTTATAGGGGATGGGATTGATGGAAATATTGTTTTCCAGGCGGAACTGTTCGGTCAACAAGTGCCCCATAGAGCCATAGCTGTTGATGGCCACCGACAGCTTGCCCGGATTGGCGCGCGCATAGTCGACGATGTCCTTCACCGACTTGGCCTGCATGCGATGAGAGGCCACCATCACCAGTTGCACTTCGGCCAAGCGGGCAATGGGCGTCAGGTCTTTGAAGGGGTCAAAGGGCATGGACTTGTACAAAGCCAGGCCACTGCCTACCGGACCACCATAGGTGACCAATAAGGTGTAGCCGTCTTTGGGGGCCTTGACCACCGCATCCACCCCAATCAACCCCCCTCCACCGCCGCGGTAATCCATCACCAAGGGCTGACCCAGTTGGGTCGCCAGGCGCTCGGCAAAGATGCGACCGATGATGGAGGTGGCCCCACCGGCTGCAGCAGGCACCACCACCTTGATGGCGCGGTTGGGATAGTTGGCATCTTGAGCCCAGGCGCCGGGCATCACACTGCCAAGGGCGAGGCCTCCGGCGGCGCCGAGCCACTGTCTGCGTTGAATGGAATTCATCTTGCTGTCTCCCTTTATAAAAAAGAAAATCCTTCGTACTCATTGTGAGCAACGGTCTCGCATCGTTGTCGATACTCCGGTGCTCCACCGATGTAAATCAAGGAGCGCCGTTTGATCGTGCCATCGGCAAGTCGCGAAACCTTCACCCACCATGCGTCACTTTCTGCCAGCAGGGTCTTGGCATAGTCTTCGTACACCAGGTCCGTCCACTGCTCTTGGTACTCCAGCTTCGGTTCACAAGCTTGGAGTCGATGTTGGCGCATGTAGTCAATCAACCGCGTAACCCACTCCACCTGCAGGGCGCCACAAACGCCAATATTGCAAAACGCGGCGCCATTGTGCGGTCCTACCAAGGTAAAGAAATTGGGAAACCCCGCTGCTTGTAAGCCCAAATACGTTGTCGGCCCGTCCGCCCAAACCTCGCGCAAGAGTTGGCCCTGACGACCGACGATATCCATACGATCCAAGGCACCGGTCACCGCTTCGAAGCCCGTGGCGTAGATGATGATGTCCAGATCGATCAATCCCTGCGGCGTGCAGATTCCGGCAGGTGTTACGCTCTCAATGGGAGACTCATCGGCAGTGAGCAATTGCACATGAGGCTCATTGAAGACCTCGTAGTAGTCGGTTTCCATCGGTACTCGACGTACACCGAAACGATGATCGCGGGGAATGAGCTTCTCGGCAATGTGGGGATCCTTCACCCGCTGCCGAATCTTGTTGGCCACGAATTCCGCCAAAAACTGGTTGGATTGCTCGCTGGTCAACAAATCTCGGTACCCAGACAGCCAGATGCCATAGCCCGGCATGTCATACAGGCTCTCAAATAAGGCCTGTCGCTCCTCAGGCGTGGTTTGTGTTCCCTTCTTGGGATGTCGGTCATAGGGAAAGGCCGTTGGAGTGGATTTGATAAATGACAGGAAGGCGGCCGGGTCTCCTCGAAGCTGCTCCAGCAGTTGGGGGTTCAGGGGATGATTGCCCAATGGGGTACACCAATTGGGCGTGCGTTGAAACACGTAAAGCCGCTTGGCTTGCCGGGCGACCACTGGAATGATCTGGACTCCCGTGGCGCCCGTTCCAATGACCGCCACCCGCTTGTTGTGAAAGTCGACTGGCGAAGCGCCATCGCCGTGTTCCTCCCTTGGCCACTGCGAGGAGTGAAAAGACTGCCCACTGAAAGAGGTCATGCCCGGGATCTGCGGCATGCGAGCCGCCGAGAGCGGACCCACGGCAGACAATAAGAACTGACAGGTACAACGCGCCCCGTCGTCCAGTACCACTTCCCAACGCTTGGACTCCTCACGGTACCGTGCGCCCAGGACGCGGGTGTTGAATTGAAAGTCTTTTCGGATGTCCATGCGTTGGGCCGCCGCACGAACGTAGCGAAGTAGCTCAGGCTGCGCTGCAAATCGCTCTGAAAACTGCCAATCGGGCATGAGGCCATTGAGGCTGAAGTAGGCGTAGGCATAGCTCTCGGTATCGAGACGGCAACCGGGGTAACGGTTCCAAAACCAAGTGCCCCCTACATCAGCGCCCGCTTCAATGCCGCGCACCCGCATGCCCAGCTCTCTGAGCTGATAAGCCTGGTAGATGCCGGTGATGCCAGCGCCGATCACCACCGCATCCCAATGCGGGATAGATGGGGTCGGCTGCGGGCGCTCTGAGCTCATACGCCAGGTGGGGTGCGGCTAAAGGGTGGCAAGGAATCGCGCAACTCGTTCTTCCTGATCTTGCCTGTGGCCGTCAAAGGCATCTCAGTTCGAAACTCAATGGTGACGGGCACTTTATAGTCGGCCAATTGCTGACGACAGTGCTCGATCAATTGCTGAACGTTGGGCAACTGGGATTCGGGGTCGAGCACGATGAAGGCGGCCACCTGTTCACCGAACAGCGCATCGCGCTGACCCACCACGGCGGCAGACTTCACGGCCGGATGTCGCAGCAAGACTTGCTCCACCTCACTGGAGTAGATGTTCTCGCCGCCGCGAATGATCATGTCCTTCTTGCGGTCTACCAGATACACCAACCCCTCTTCGGTTTGATAACCCAGGTCTCCAGTATGAAGCCAGCCGTTGCGCAGGGTCTGAGCGTTCGCGTCTGGGTTGCGCAGATAACCGAGCATCACATTCGGGCCGCGAGCGACCAGTTCGCCCACTGTGCCAGCAGGCACGGGGTGATCCTGCTCATCGAAAATAGCCACTTCAACGGCTGGTAGCGCAATGCCTACCGAGCCAGCTCGAGCGGCCGACGCGAATCCTGGCAGCGTCACCAGGGTGCCTCCCGACTCGGTCTGACCCATGCCATGAATCAGGTCCGCATGTGGAAATAGCGCCTGAACCTCACCCAATTTCGAAATGGTCATGGGCGCTGCACCAAACATCACCGTCTTGACAGAGGGTAGCGTCAAGCCCAGGGCTTTGGCTTTGTCGACCATCAACAGCAAGATGGACGGTACGCCAAAGAAGACGGTGATGTTCTCCTGCTCGATTGTGCGTAATGTGCCTTGGGTCTCGTAGGTGCTGACCACCAACGCGCCACCAAAGAAGAACACGGGCAAAAAAATGGTGTGAAACGCTATGTGGAACAGGGGCGTGATCGCCAACGCCTTGGCGCCCTCGAAAGTGCACTGCCAAGCCTGGGCCGACTGCAGGGCATCTGCAATCAGCCCGGGGTGGGTGTGGATGACCCCTTTGGGTTGACCGGTCGTGCCAGAGGTGTAGTACAGCGCTGCGGGTGTGCGCGATGACACCTCGGGCTCGACCTGCCGCGGCAACATGGCCATCTGATCATGTGGCCTGTGTGCGTCTAGCCACACAACAGGCACCTCGGTGCCGTGGTGCGCTTTGACCTGAGATATCTGGGGCTCAAACTCCTGTTCGCTGAGCAATAAAACCGCCTGGGAGTGCTCGAGAACATAAGCGGCTTCGCGAGGTACGAACCGATTGTTCAGCGGTACCGCGACTGCTCCCAAACCCAGGATGGCCAGGTACCAGATCACATACAAATCGCTATTGTTCAGCCACAGAGCCACCGAGCTTTCGGGGACAACACCGCGATCTGCCAAGGCTTGCCTGGCCCGGTCGACGCCATGCCACATCTCCTGGTAGGTCCAGCGACGGCCTCGGAACTCCAGTGCGGTTCGATGGGCCCAGGGTCGGGACCTCTCCTGCACAAAGCGCGTAAACGTCACGCCCGATGCGGCAGCCACCTCAGACAAAAGCTCCCGTCCCCAAGCCTGTCGGGCTTGCGCTTCTTTGACAAGTGCTGCTGCAACCTTTTCTTCCACCATGGGCCCCACTTGCTGCTGCATGGTGCGCCAATCCGCAGACTGGGCATCACCTACTGGCCGGTAGCCTAGAATACCGATCGGAATATCCGCCAAGCTCGGTACTTACCCTAGACCTGGCGCTGTGTCGAGATCGCGGCAGCTTGTAAAAGGAAATTCTGAACACTACTATGCGCAGGCACATCGATTTGCGACCCAGCACCGAGAGGCCCTCCCATTGAAGGATGAAATCAAGGAGTTCAAGCGCACCAAGATTTTGGACGCAGCCTTGGACCTGTTTTCACGCCAAGGCTTCAGCGAAACCTCTATGGAGTCCGTGGCTGAAGCACTGGGCGTGTCCAAACCCTTCATCTATACCTATTTCGACAATAAGTACGCACTGCTGACTGCGCTTTATGAGCGCGTCACCGACCAGCTGGTAGGACTTCTCAAAGACGCGCTAGACCATGCCGATGATCCCCCGGATCAACAGCTGGCTTTTCTCATCCGCCAGCTGGCTCTGGTCAACATGGATTCGCAGCTGTCTTCAGTCTTCATTCAAGAAGAACGACATCTAGACAAGCGTTTTTTGCAGTCGGTCAGACGTAGAGAAAAAGAGTTCGACCGCCGCTTGTGCGCCCTTATCGAGCGAGGTGTGGCGATGGGTATTTTTCATGTACAAGATCCCGCGCTGGCCGGACTGGCCATCACCGGAATGGTGCGCTGGATTCATCGCTGGTACCAACCTGCGGGGCGCTTAAGCCGCGATCACATCAGCCAAGAAATCGCCTCACTGGCGTTGAAAACACTGGGTGTGACCCGAATCAAAGCGGCTCCCCGCCGATGACCCCTGAGCACCCCTGGAATCACTCAATCGAATTGGAGAGCTTGCGTGGCACGAGTACCCTACATTGAAAAGTCAGACCTACCGGCTCACGATCAAGACTTGCTGGCCAAGAACTACACTGCCTTCAAGGCGCTGGCCAATTCTCCAGATTGCTTGCGGGTCTTTTGGGGCTTGGGTGGCTACTTTCAGGCGGGGGGCCTGCTCACGCCCCGAATCCGTGAACTCGCCCTGCTACAAATTGGCGTCATGTCGGGCTGCGCTTACGAGTGGTCGCACCACGTCAAGATCGCCTTGGCCGTTGGCATCTCAGAAGCCGAAATCCGCTCGATCACCGCAGGCAATGCCTTGCGCGATGAACACTTCGGCGAGCTCGATCGCGCCGTGATTCGGGCCACCACGCACATGTTTTCTGGCCTGGACGCCAGTGAGCCCGTTGTGGCTGAGCTCAAGGCGCTCTTGGGGGCGCCGGCAGTGGTGGAGCTCGTGGTGTTGATTGGGCTGTACACCGGAATGGTCAGAATTCTGACCACCCTGGCTGTTGATGTTGAGCCCGAGTACGAGACCTATCTGCAGCAATTCCCGCTGCCCCAGCGCCCAGGCGCGGGGCATTGACTCAAGGGGCAATGGCCTCCAGAGCGATATCAATGCGCACCTCGTCGCCCACATAGGGTGCGTACTTGCCG
Source organism: uncultured Rubrivivax sp. (assembly GCA_964400135.1). Lineage (GTDB taxonomy): Bacteria > Pseudomonadota > Gammaproteobacteria > Burkholderiales > Burkholderiaceae_C > Rubrivivax. The sequence goes on from CAYNSW010000001.1 coordinate 128,456, forward strand.
GCATTGAACTCTGAACGCTTGATCGTGGTGAAGGCATTGGCACCCAGGGCCGGCTTCTTCACCATGGGGTGAGGCATGGCCAAGAAAGAGGTCACGGTCAGTGTCACCGGACGGGTCACCCCTTTGATCGTCAATTGCCCTTCGATGGTCTTGGGCTTGTCACCCTCAAAGATCACCCGGGTGGACTTGAAACTGGCAGTGGGAAACTTGGCCGTATCCAGAAAATCTTCTGCCTGAATGTGGGCGTTGAAGTCGGCAAATCCGGTGTTCACCGACTTCATGTCAATGACGATCTCCACGCTGCCCGTCTTGGCAGCCGCATCAAACACCACCTTGCCAGTGGTTTTGGAAAAGCTGCTGAGCTGAGTGGACAGGCCAAAGTGCGAATACGAAAACCGCGGAAAGGTGTGGCTCTCGTCTACGTTATAGGTCACAGGTGCCGCCCCTGCCTGATTCAAAGAAGCGATCAACACGGCGGCCGCGGCCCATGGCTTGAAGGAAAACATAAAAACTCCTGGTTGAAAAAAGAAACTATTGGAGGCTGAGTGTGAATTTGACCGTGATCTCGTTGCCTACCACGTCAAATTTGGCCCACATGCCCTCACCAATGCCAAAGTCGGCCCGCTTGAGGACAAAAGTGCCGACCAGCAATCCCTGAGAAGTTAAGGTCACGGGTGCCGTGACGTCTCGCGTCTGACCCTTGATGCTCAAAGAACCACTGGCTTCAAACTGCTGAGGACCCGAGGGCTTGAGTTGCCTGAGCGTAAAAAGGGCTTTGGGGTGCGCGGCCACATGGAACCAGGCCTTGCCCACCACCTCCTGATCGGCTTCGCTCGAACCCGTGTCGATACTGGACAGGTCAATCTCCACACTGCCCTTGGCTTGCGCAGGCTTGGTACTGTCAAGTTGAACCTGCGAGGTGAACCGCTTGAACTTGCCGTCCATGGACACGCCCATCTGGCGGTAGGTGAAAGTAATGCTGCTCTTGTCCAGCGCTACCGAACGGAAGGAAGCAGCCTGCACTGCAGAGCTCCAGCACCCCACCACCAGCACAAATACCCCTATCCACTTCATTGGTCCACCTTTTGAAATCCAGCTCATCGCATCCGCCCGAGTACGTCATCCTGACGCACGAAGTGGTGCCACAGCGCTGCCCCAATATGCCCGGCCAACAACAACATCAGGCACGCATTGAGCCCTTTGTGTAGCCACTGCAAGGCGTCGCCGAGTTCGCGGTCTCGGCCAATCAAATCCGGAATCGGCACTACGCCAAACCACACGGTTTGAAAACCCTTGGCCGAACTCATCAGCCACCCACTCAGCGGAATGGCGATCATCAGGACGTAGAGCAAGGCATGCCCCACGGATGCCAGCCTTTTCATCAGAGGCGGAACCGAGGCGGGAAGCTCTGCGGGCCGATGCGTCAGACGCCAGGCCAGACGCAACCACACCAGCGCGAAGACCGTTACCCCCGCCCATTTGTGCCATGCGTACAGGCGCAACTTTTCGGGCGAAAGGGGCAAGTCGCTCATGTACAGCCCCAGCGTCAACAGGCCTGCGATCAGCAGCGCCATGAGCCAGTGCAGCCCTTTGGCCAAGGGTGTGTAAGCGGTGTCCATGGGTGCGGACTGTAACCATCACCACTCGTATAAAAAACAATTGAATGAACACAAGTTTGTTGCATAATTTGCAACAATGGATAAATTAGACGCCATGCACAGTTTCGTCCGTGTGGCAGAGGCTGGCAGCTTCATTGCGGTGGCCAACCAACTGGATGTGGATCGCTCGGTCATCACACGCCAGATCGCCGCGCTCGAGCGGCACCTGGGCGCCAAACTGATCACGCGCAGCACGCGCAGCCTCCAACTCACCTCCGCCGGTCAGGCCTACTTGGAGAACTGTCGAACCATATTGGGCCTGGTAGAGGCGGCCGAGTCCACCCTCAACGCCGAGCGCGCCATTCCCCGCGGCCGCATCCGCCTGGGTCTGCCCTTGACCTTTGGCATGCAAAGGCTCACACCGGCACTTCTGGATTTCGCACGCCAATACCCGCAAATCGAGTTGGTCATGGGCCTGTCTGACCAACGGGCCAACCTCATTGAAGAAGGTCTGGACCTCTCCATTCGAATTACCCGAGACCTCAAACCTACCGATGTCGTGCGCAAATTGGGTCAGTGCCGCTTGCTCACACTGGCCTCGAGCACCTACCTGCAGCGCCACGCCCTACCCGTGCATCCGCGGGACTTGAGTCAACACGAATGCCTGATCTATGCCAACGACAGCCCGGTCACCGCGTGGTCGTATCGGGCAGACGGTCAGAGCTTGCAAGTGACGGTGCGCGGGCGCATCACCGCCAACAACGGCGTGGTCTTGATGCAGGCGGCCGCCCTGGGCATGGGCATCACCCTCGCGCCGGATTTCATCGCTGCCCCTTTTCTCGCTCAGGCACAGGTCCAGGAGATCCTCACCGAATTTGAAGACGCCCCCCTGGGAATTTACGCGGTCTTGCCCAGCAATCGGTACCTGCCACATCGCGTCAGTGTGCTGATGGACTACCTGGCAGAGGTGCTCAACACGGATCGGCTGTAGCAGCCCGACGACAATGGCCTTGCTCGTGCTTGACTCACCCAGCCCGAGTCTGTCGCCCCCCAATCCGCCTGAGTGGAATCAAAGCCATAGACGCCCTCCATTCGGGCAAATGGCGGCATGGGGCCTGGAACTTCCATCAGGATGAGATGACGACCGATCCTGTTGGGGTCGCCAACTCTGCGGCAAGCTGAGCAGACCCTGGGGTCACCTCCACCTGCGAGAGACCCACTTCACGAAACGCCTCTTGCAACACCGGGGCTTGTGGATGGTGGATCTTCAGCCGCACCAGGCGCACGCCGCTCTCGCCCATGGCCTGTACCGGATGCACCGCCCCCCACTGAATCAGCGTGGGCAGGCAGCCTTCAAACAGCCGGGCACCGTCTGCTCGCACCGTGATCTGCCATTGCAGCAGGCCGTGTGACGTCATGCGCGATGCCGCCACTGCGGGACCGCGATCGATGCCCCGCATCTGCCAGGCCGCGCACGCGGCATCCAGCAATGGGGTACGGGCCACCCAATGCACCAACTGTGGTCCGTCTTGTCGTATGCGACACAGGAGTTTTTCATCATCAAAGTCAAACCACCGGCGATGCCCAGCAGCGATTTGAGGCGCCATGCCCGGCTTGAGTGCGATGATTTCCAGATAAGCATCCTCAAACCCTTTGCTGGCGATCTTCAGCAACCGGTTGTGCGTGCCCATCAGAGGGTGTTCACCTCCCGGACCTGGGCTCACCCCCAGCGTACGCTCGCACCATTGCACGCCAGAGTCGAGATCGGGGGCCATGACCACCAAATGGTCTATCCGCGTGCTGATCATGGTGTTGACGCCCTTCTTACCGCTGGGGCATGTCTTGAGCCGAGTAACCCAGGCTGATGGTGGCATCTTCGGGGATGGGCGGCATGGACGCGTTCCAAGCCTCCCAGGCTGAGCGCATGGCTTGCAGTCGATCGGGTTCACGCTGCGCCAGATTGGCGCGCTCTCGTTCATCTTGCTGCAGATTGAAGAGATAGTCGTGCCCATCCACGCGAAGGTATTTCCACGCACCCAGGCGGCAGGCCCGCTGTCCACGGTGATTCATACGCCAGTACAGTGGGCGATCAAAGGTCTGAGAGGGATCATTCAACACGGCATGCAAAGAGACACCATCGGGCTTGAACTGATCCGGTGCTTGCGCACCCGCCAGCGCCAACATGGTGGCCGACCAATCCATGGTCATGCACAGTTGATCACTGGTGCCATGGGGTGCAATCATGGCAGGCCAATGCGCTATCCATGGCACCCGGATTCCACCCTCGGTGAGGTCCATCTTGCCCCCTACGAGGGGCCAGTTGTCTGAAAAGCGCTCACCGCCGTTATCGCTGGTGAAGACAATGAGGGTGTTGTCCCACAACCCGCCTTCACGCAGAGCCTCACACACCCACCCGATGCCTTCATCCATGTGATGAATCATCCGGCGATAGGTATGGATGTTCCCCCCATGCAAATGGAACAAGTTGCTGCGCACGTCAGGGGAGACAGCTGCGTCGTCTCGGGTCTCCCAGGGCCAATGCGGTGCGGTGTAGTGCAGGCTGAGAAAGAACGGAGAGCCTGATACGGCCTCGTTTTGGCGCCGATGGATGAAGTCCACCGCACGCTTTGAAATCAGATCGGTGAGGTAGCCCGAGGCATCCAGCTCGGATTCCCCCTCATACAAATCCTTGACGCCCGTCGTGGCCGCATGTGTGAAGTAATCAACCCCACCCGACATGGGGCCAAAGAACTCGTCATAGCCCGAGCGTAAGGGTCCGAAATGCGGCGGATAGCCCAGATGCCACTTCCCGATCAAGGCCGTGCGGTAGCCCACGGACCGCAGCATCGAGGGCAAGGTGGGGTGTTCAGGCGGCAGGCCCAATGTGGCGCTGCCCCGGCTGCGGCTGTTGATGGGCTCTTCGGCAGCGCCCCGTAACCGGTACTGGTACCGCGCTGTCATCAAGGCAAACCGGGTGGGCGAGCACACGGGCGAGTTGCTGTAGCCCTGGGTGAAGCGCATGCCTCCAGCGGCCAATTGGTCGAGCACGGGCGACACGGGACCGAATGCGGCATCGCGGCCCCCATAGCAGCCCAGGTCGGCAAAGCCCAAATCATCGGCAACGATGAAGATGATGTTGGGCCGGGTGCTGCTCATGGGGCTGAGCCGAAGCGACAAATCACTCGGGCTTGAAACCTGAGTCGCGAATTGGCGGGCCCCAACGGTCGAAATCAGCCTTCATCACCTCGGCCAAACGCTCAGGTCCCCAGCCGGTGGGCTCCAAGCCAAGGTCTTGCAGCCGCTTGCTCACGGCAGGATCGGCCATGCTGTCCATTGCCGCGCGTGCCAAACGGGCAATGGTGGGAGCCGGGGTTCCCGCCGTGGCAAAAAGACCGTACCACCCACTGGCCACCAGATCAAAGCCTTGCTCACGGAAGGTAGGAACGGTGGGAAACTGGGGGCTGCGGGTTTCACCAGCCACTGCCAACAGGCGCGCCTTATTGCCTTGCACCAAGGCTTGAACGTCGGCCGCCACCGTGCTGAGGGCTGCAATTTCTCCTGCTGCCAAGGCCTGCATGGCAGCCGAAGTGCCGCGGTAGGGCACATGCTGGAGCTTGAGTCCAGCGGCCTTGGCAAACATGGCGCCAAAAAAGTGGGGAATGCTCCCCGCGGCAGCAGACCCATAAAAGGCATTGGCATCGGGTTTACTCTTTACCCAATTCACATAATCACGCAGGTTTTGCGCCGGAACCTGCATGCCCACACCCAAACCAATCTGAAAGTTGGTCAGATGCGCAACAGGCGCGAAATCTTTGAACGGGTCATAGCGCAACTGCGCGCCGTAGCTGTGCGGATAAATGGACATGGTGGCCACCGGCGTCATCATCAGCATCGTGCCATCGGGCGCGGCCGTCTTGATCGCCATATTGGCCAGTTGCCCCGCCGCGCCGGGCTTGTTTTCGACAATGACGGGCTGGTTCAAGCGCTTACTCATGCCCTCGGCCAATATGCGCGTCAGCGTGTCGGAGGTGGCGCCAGGGGGAAATCCAACGATGATGCGAATGGTGCCCGACTGGGCCTGCGCGCCGATGGCCGCCACAGCGAACCAAGCCACAGCGACAGAGCGTAAGAACCTCAAAATAAGCATGGTAGCCTCCTGGGAACAACCACCAAAGTCTATGAAGTTGTGAGGTGGGTCATCGTTCGGGCAAACCCTGTCCTTCTTCGGGTCCTCGCAGCGATACCTTGCCATGGTGTTGGTCGGAGTCCTCCATGCGTCAGCTCTTTATTGGGAATAAGAATTACTCCTCCTGGTCCATGCGAGCCTGGGTGTTGATGCGGCAATCGAACATCGAGTTCGACGAGGTCATGCTGCGCTTTGATGGCTTTTCGCCCGATTCGCAGTTCAAGAAGCGCCTGGCAGAAATCAGCCCAGCAGGACAGGTGCCTGTGCTCGTCGATGGCGACCTCACCATTTGGGACACGTTGTCAATCGCAGAATATCTGGCCGAGACCTTTCCCGAGCGCCAGCTCTGGCCTCAGCACCCAGCGCATCGGGCAAAGGCGCGCAGTGTCTGCGCCGAGATGCACAGTGGCTTTCGAGCGTTGCGTGCTGCATGCCCCATGAACATCGAGGCACGATTACCTGACGTTGGCGCCCTGTCTGTGCGTGACAACGCCGGTGTTCGTGAAGATCTGTCCCGTATCGTGAGCATGTGGTCAGAACTCCTGCACGACCACCAAGGTCCTATGTTATTTGGCCGTTTCAGCATTGCCGACGCCTATTACGCCCCGGTGGTGATGCGTTTACTCACCTATCAGTTGCCCGTGCCGCCAGACATCACTGCCTACCTGCACAGAGTGGTCAGCCTTGAAGCGGTCGGCGCCTGGATGGAGTCTGCCCGTGCCGAGAAAGACTTTCTGGACTTCGAGGAACCCTACCGCCTGAGACGATGACGTCTCCTGACTCGGCGACTCGGCCATGTTGAGAGAGGCCGCATAGGCGACATCGGTGTCGCACCGAGGGGCCCCATAGGGAGATGACGGACCATCTGGGAGCAATTCGAGCTTGTAGAAGTTGATTGGAATGCCTACACTGGTCGAGGCGGTATTTTCCGCTTCACCAACAGGTGCCCTATGAAGACCGTATACGCAGCCCTGATCCTGGCGCTATCCCTGGGATTTGCCTCATCACCCACTGCTGCCTCTGAGGGGTGCTATGTCTGCAAGAAATCAGCCTCACAGAACAGTTGTGAGCAATGTGCTTACGGCAGCAAAGACACGCAGGAGGCCCGCAAAGCCTGTGAAA
>CAYNSW010000002.1:0-131949 GCA_964400135.1 uncultured Rubrivivax sp.
GTGACTTCGTGGGGGCCGCCCACTTTGCTCCCCTGGCAGGCACCTATTTCAACTACCGGAAAACCACGATCTATGGCGGATCCAACGAGGTGCAACGCAATATCGTGGCCCAAACGATGCTGGGGTGAGCGCATGAACTTTGATTTCACAGACGAACAACTCGCGCTGCGCGAGGCCGTGGCCAAGTGGGTCTCTCGGGACTTTGCGTTTGAGCGCCGGCACGCCATTGCCCGTCAAGGCGGCCACACGCGCGAGGTGTATGCCCAGTTGTGCGACTTGGGCCTGGGTGGGCTGGTCATCGGTACAGCGCACGGCGGTCTGGGCCTGGGACCCATCGAGGCGATGGTGGTCATGGAGGAGTTGGGACGTGGCTTGGTCAATGCGCCTTATGCCCACGCCGCCTTGGTGGCGCCCGCCTTAATGTCGGGTGAGAACCATCCGGTGGCTCAGCAATGGCTGCCGCAAATGGCCAGTGGGCAAGCCTTGGTGGTACCCGCCTTTCAGGAAAGGCATGCCCGCTATCGGCTGCACCATGTACACACGCAGGCACGAACCACAGGATCTGGCATCTCTGTGTCGGGCCACAAGAGTGTGGTGGTGGCAGGCGACGAGGCCGATGCTTTCATTGTCACGGCACGTCACGGCGGGGCCCCGGAAGACACAGCCGGCATTGGGCTGTATCTGGTCAGCCGTGATGCCGGCGGTGTGCAGGTACGCGGCTACCCCACGCAAGATGGGGCGCGTGCGGCCGAAGTGGTGTTCGACGCTGCGCCAGCGCAGGAAATCTCACACGAGGCCTGGTCGACCTTGGAGATGGCAGGCGATGTGGGTGTAGCTGCCGCCTGCGCTGAGGGGGTGGGTCTGATGGAGGCCTTGATCCGACTCACTGCGGACTATATGAATACCCGCAAGCAGTTTGGTGTACCCATTGCCAGCTTTCAGGCGCTGCGTCACCGCTTGGCCGATGTGAAGATGCAATTGGAGTTGGGCCGCTCGATGAGCTATTTGGCCAGCTTGCGCCTGAACGAGTCCAGCGATACACGCCGACGCGCCTTGTCGCAGGCCAAGGTTCAGCTGGGTCGCAGCATGCGCCAGGTGGGCCAGGAGTGCATCCAGTTTCACGGGGGCATTGGGGTCACCGACGAGTACGTGGGCAGCCATTACTTCAAGCGTCTGACCATGCTGGAGATGGCCTGGGGCGACACCCTGCACCATCTGGGTGAGGTGAGTGCACGCATGACAGCCACCGCAGGCGCCTTGCCGTGAGCGCATCGACCTGGCGCCACAGCCTGGTGGACGTGGATGGACTGCAGGTTGGCCATCACACCTTGTCCCAGCGCGCGACCGGGTGCACCGTGGTGCTGTGCCCCCAGGGCGCGGTGTGCGGTGTAGAGGTGCGTGGGGGGGCGCCGGGTACGCGTGAGACCGATTTGCTGAGATCGGAAAACACCGTGGGGCAAGTCCACGCGGTGCTGCTGACCGGTGGCAGCGCCTTTGGGTTGGCGGCCGCCGATGGCGTGATGCGGTGGTTGGAGGCGCATGGCCACGGCCTGAAGGTGGGTCCTGCGTGCGTGCCCATCGTGCCCACCGCAGTGCTCTTTGACTTGTGGGTAGGCGATGTCCGCATTCGACCTGACGCCGCGGCCGGCTGGGCGGCCTGCGAGGCCGCCAGTACCCAACGCCCCGCCAGCGGGCGCGTAGGGGCCGCAGCGGGTGCAGCCGTCGGCAAGCTGTACGGATTTGAGCGCAGCATGCCCGGCGGCGTGGGACACGCCGCGGTTCAGTTAGGCCCCTACACCGTGGCGGCCTTGATGGCCGTCAATGCGGTGGGAGATGTGGTGGATGCCGACGGCAGCGTACTGGCCGGTGCCCGAACAGTGGATGGCCGGGGCTTGATGCACACCACCCACGCCTTGATGCAAGGTCAGGGGCCGACACGGCTGCTGCCAGGAACCAACACCACCATTGGTGTGGTCGCTACCAATGCCAGCTTGACCAAGGCGCAAGCCAACCAGTTTGCACGTCTGGCCATGAACGGCATGGCGCGCGCTATCAATCCACTGACCACTCACGATGGCGACACGGTGTTTGCGTTAGCCACTGGCCAGGCTGGACCCATCGATGATCTCAGTGGCTTGGGTGCCGCAGGCGCTGAGGTGGTGGCACGGGCCATCCGAGAGGCGGTCAGACCTGCTCCCGACGGGGCTGCGGGCGTGATGGACCCGCACCGCTAGATCGGGAGCCACAACAATGCCCGCTCAGCGGCTGTCTCAGCTGCTCTTTAGCCAAGGCTTTGGCTCGCGCCGTGAATGTGAGGCGCGCATAGCCGCCGGTGAGGTGGCCATTGCGGGAGTCACCTGTACCGACCCCAACGAGGCATTTGTCACCGAGGGCCTGGTGCTTCAGGTGCAGGGGCACGACTGGCCCTATCACGAGCACGCCCTGATCGTGCTGCACAAACCCGTGGGCTACGAGTGCTCAGCCCGCCCGCGTCACCATCCGAGCGTTTTGAGCCTGCTGCCCGCCCCGTTGCGTCAACGTGGGGTGCAACCGGTGGGTCGCCTGGACGAAGACACCACGGGCGTCTTGCTCCTGACCGACGACGGCAGCTTGATTCACCGCTTGACCTCGCCCAAACGACACGTTCCCAAGATTTACGAGGTGGTGACCAAACACGAAGTCGATGAGGCCATGCTGGGTCGTCTGATGCAAGGTGTGGTGCTTGACGATGATCCAGCGCCTGTGCGCGCGCAGGCGGCACAAATCACGGGCTCGCATGGGCTGCAATTGACTTTGACCCAAGGCCGCTACCACCAGGTCAAGCGGATGGTGGCGGCAGCCGGCAACCGGGTGGTGGGCCTGCACCGAAGCGCCTTTGGCCCGATTCAATTGCCGCCTTCGCTGCTACCAGGCCAGTGGATGTGGCTGCCCGCTGGCGCGGCCGGATAATGCACCCATGGAAGTTTTTCGTGGCCTGCCGCCACCGGCTCGCCGTCAGCCTTGTGCTGTGACCATTGGTAATTTTGATGGGGTGCACCGTGGGCACCAGGCCTTGCTGAGCCTGCTCACCGGTGAAGCCCGATCGCGCGGCTTGCCGGCCTGCGTGCTCACCTTTGAGCCCCACCCTCGAGACTACTTTGCCCAGGCCACGGGGCGTCCCGATGGAGCCCCCGCGCGAGTGGGCACCTTGCGCGATACCGTCTTGGAACTCAAGCGTTGCGGTGTGCAGCGCTTGGTGATCTTGCGATTCGATCACGCGTTGGCATCGCTGTCGGCTCAAAGCTTCATTGATGAGGTCCTGGTCACAGGGCTCCAGGCTGGCTATGTACTGGTGGGAGACGATTTTCGATTTGGCGCGCGTCGCACGGGAGACTACGGCTTTTTGGATGCCCAAGGCTCCCGGCTGGGTTTTGACGTGGCCCGCATGATGAGCTACGAAGTGCACGGGCTGCGCGTATCCAGCTCCGCCGTTCGCGAGGCGTTGGCGGCTGGAGACATGGCGCGTACGGCCGCGCTGCTGGGACGCCCGTTTCGCCTCAGCGGACGCACCATCTACGGCGCCCAATTGGGGCGTGAACTGGGGTTTCGCACCTTGAATCTGCGACTGCCATGGCGCCGTAGCGCGGCAATGGGCATCTTTGTGGCGCGGGTGCACGGGCTCACCCCCGAGCCCCTACCCGCTGTGGCCAGTCTGGGCGTGCGCCCCACGGTAGAAGACGCGGGCCGACTCTTGCTGGAGACCCACTGCCTGCACTGGCCCGACGCCCTAGGTTTGAACGGAGGCTACGGCCGCTGCATTCAGGTGGAGCTGACTCACCACCTGCACGAAGAGCGCCAGTACGGCTCCCTGCAGGCCTTGCGCGAGGGCATCGCACAGGATGTGGCCGACGCCAAGCGCTGGCACGGCCTGTGAGGCCCTTCAAAATCGTCGTGCCACCCCCAGTTGCCAGGCGTTGAGTACGGTTTGTCCTGTCAACGGGCTGCGGGCGGCTGGGCCCAAGACCCGAGATGGGGTCAGGCTGGCATAGGCAGCCCAGCGGTTGTCAAACTCGTGTCGATAGGTCACTGACAGTGACGCTCCACGCAGGCCGCCACCTGGGGTGTACGGCGCATAGCCTGAGCGCAACGATTGATCAGAGGAAACACCATGCCAGGTTTGCATGTAAGAGGCATTGGCCGCCGACACCCCGGCACCCACAATGACGTGTTGTCCGCTGCCCAGTGTCCAGTCGTGCTGAACCGCTGCCTCCAGGGTCATGCCGCCTGCCCGCTTGAGGGGGTCACCCGTCCAGCCCGCGGTCCATTGCCAGCCGGGCTGCGGCGTCCACCGTGCCGTGACCCGCGTGCGCACGGTCATCGGGATGTCGCCCATACCCGCCAGGGCGGGGCTCGCCGCCTCTAGCCGTCCTCTATCGAGTCTCAGCCCCACACTCAGGCGGAAAGCCCCCCGGCTCACCCACTGCGCCCCCAATCCGCGGTCGACGTCGTCAGACCTGCGCGTGGTGAATCCACCCGAACCCGACAACGTGATGCGCCCCCAACGGACGAATCCGGCGAGTTCGGGGGCAGGCGCTGCGGCACTGGCCCCTGGGAAAGCGGGCGCACGGTTGACCACCAACCCCAGGGCGCCTTCAAACTCGCGGCCATTGGGTTGGGCCCGGTCCGTCTCAGTGAGAACTTGCGCCCAGGCCCCTGAGGCGGCAAGACAGCTCGCCGTGACCGCTAGAATCCTCGTCACACTTGCCGCCCCGTCGGATGTCCCCAGTAGCGGCCGCGGTCCGTCCGTTCGATTTCTACCGTGACCATGAGCTCTCCTGACTACCGACAAACACTGAACCTTCCCGATACGCCGTTTCCCATGCGCGGCGATCTGCCCAAGCGCGAACCGGATTGGGTGCGCGAGTGGGACGAAAAAGGCATTTACCGCCAATTGCGTGATGCGCGGCGACATGCGCCCCAATTCATCTTGCACGATGGCCCACCTTATGCCAACAACGCCATCCACATCGGGCACGCCGTCAATAAAGTCCTCAAAGACATGATTGTGAAGGCGCGCCAGTTGGCCGGCTTTGATGCGCAATATGTGCCGGGCTGGGACTGTCACGGATTGCCTATCGAAAACGCCATTGAAAAAAAGTTTGGGCGCGGACTGTCTCGCGACGAGATGCAGGCCAAGAGCCGAGCCTGGGCGACGGAACAAATCGCCCAGCAAATGGTGGATTTCAAGCGGCTGGGCGTTTTAGGCGACTGGGATCGACGCTATGCCACGATGGACCGCGCCAATGAGGCGGGTCAGATCCGTGCACTCAAGCGGGTCATGGAACGTGGCTTTGTCTACCGTGGCCTCAAGCCGGTGTACTGGTGTTTCGATTGCGGCAGCTCGCTGGCGGAGTTTGAAATCGAGTACGCCGACAAACAGACCCAGACCCTGGACGTGGCCTTCGCCTGCGCAGACCCTGCCGCGCTCGCACGTGCCTTTGGCCTGTCGAGTCTGCCCAGAGCGGCTTATGCTGTGATTTGGACGACTACAGCGTGGACATTGCCGGCCAATCAAGCGCTCAACCTCAACCCAGCACTGGAATATGCGCTGGTGGACACGCCCAAAGGCGTGCTGTTGCTGGCCGCGTCACTGGTCTCGAGCTGTTTGCAGCGCTACGGCCTAACAGGAGAGGTGCTCGCCACGGTCAAGGGACAAGCCCTGGGCGGACTGGGCTTTCGCCATCCGCTGTCGGACGTGCACCCGGGCTACGACCGCATCGCACCCGTCTTTTTGGCCGACTACGCCACCGCCGACGATGGCACTGGGATTGTGCATTCGTCGCCGGCCTACGGGTTGGAAGACTTCAACTCGTGCCGAGCTCACGGCATGGGCGTGCACGAGATCCTCAATCCGGTGCAGGGTCATGGTCAATACGCTCCCGACCTGCCCTTGTTTGGCGGCCAGCACATCTGGAAGGCATCGCCGCAGATCATCGAGGTCCTCCAACAGGCTCAGCGCTTGTTGGCCACTCACACCATCACCCACAGCTACCCGCACTGCTGGCGCCACAAGACGCCGGTCATCTACCGCGCTGCCGCACAATGGTTCATCCGGATGGACGAGGGTGAGGGCGTCTTCACGCGTGACAAGGCCCCCAAGACGCTGAGGCAAACAGCGCTGGAGGCCATTGATCAGACCGCCTTCTTCCCGGAAAACGGGCGTGCACGCTTGCGCGACATGATCGCCCACCGGCCCGATTGGTGCATCAGTCGGCAACGCAGTTGGGGAGTGCCTCTGCCCTTTTTTCTGCACCAGGAAACGGGTGAATTGCACCCGCGCACGATGGAAATTCTCGATCAGGCCGCGGATATCGTCGAGCAAGGCGGCATCGAGGCGTGGAGCCGCGTCACCACCGAAGACATCCTGGGCGCTGAGCAGGCAGCGCATTACACCAAGAGCTCGGATATCTTGGAGGTTTGGTTTGACTCTGGCTCCACCTTTTGGCACGTGCTGCGGGGAACCCACCGGCAGGCCCACGGTGCTTTGGGGTATCACGAGCACGGGCCCGAGGCTGATTTGTACCTGGAAGGTCATGACCAGCACCGCGGCTGGTTTCATTCTTCCCTGCTGCTGGCCTGCGCCCTGTTTGATCGGGCCCCATACCGGGCACTGCTGACCCATGGCTTCACGGTGGACGGCCAGGGACGCAAAATGAGCAAGAGCTTGGGCAATGGGGTCGAGCCACAAGCGGTGAGTCAAAAACTTGGGGCCGAGATCATTCGGCTGTGGGTGGCCGCCACCGATTACTCGGGTGACTTGGGCATAGACGACAAGATCTTGGCGCGTGTGGTGGATGCCTACCGCCGCATACGCAACACCTTGCGATTCTTGCTGGCCAACACCAGTGACTTTGACCCGCTTCAGGACGCGGTCTCGGTTGGCGATATGCTGGAAGTCGATCGCTGGGCACTCTCGCGTGCATCGCAGCTGCAGGCCGAAATCTTGGCTCACTATCAGGTGTATGAATTCCACCCAGCGGTGGCCAAGCTGCAGGTGTACTGCTCTGAAGACCTGGGAGCCTTTTACCTCGATGTCCTCAAAGATCGCCTCTACACCACGGCACCCAAGAGTGTGGCCAGACGCAGCGCGCAAACCGCTTTGTGGCACATCACGCATGCCATGCTGCGCTGGATGGCTCCGTTTTTGAGCTTTACCGCTGAGGAGGCCTGGAAAGTCTTCAGTCCCCAGACCTCTGCCAGCTTGTTCACACAGACCTACTGGGACTTGGGGCCGGCAGATTCAACGCTTCTGGAGCGCTGGCGTGTGATTCGAGATGTGCGCGAGGCCACCAACAAGGCGATTGAAGATCTGCGCAGCGCGGGAGCTTTGGGATCGTCTTTGCAAGCTGAGGTGGTGGTCCGCGCACCGGCGGACATTGCCCAAACGCTGCGGTCCTTGGGAGAGGATTTGCGTTTCGTTCTGATCACCTCGGCCGCCTCCGTCCAAGACGCCCAAGAGCTGAGCGTGCAGGTACAACCCAGTACCCATCCCAAATGCGATCGGTGCTGGCATTGGCGTGCCGACGTCGGTCACGATACGGCGCACCCAGGCTTGTGCGGACGCTGTACCGCCAACTTGTTTGGGCAGGGTGAGGCCCGAGAGGTGGCCTGATGGGAAGTCAGCCGCGATCATCTGCCCGCCTGGCGTGGTGGCTAGGCTTGGCGGTGCTCGTCATCTTGCTAGATCAGATCACCAAGACGCTGATTCTGGGTACCTTCACGTTGGGAGAAGTCCGTCCGGTCAGCGATCACTTCCAGTGGGTCAGAGTTCACAACACGGGTGCTGCCTTTTCTTTCTTGGCACAAGCCGGGGGCTGGCAGCGGTGGTTCTTCGTCGGCCTGGGCTTGGTGGCGGCTGTGTTCATCACCTGGATGATCAAGTCCCACCCCCAAGAGACCCTTTTTTGTCTCTCGGTGAGTTTGATCATGGGTGGAGCCCTGGGCAATGTGGTGGACCGACTGCTCCACGGGTATGTGGTGGATTTTGTGCAGTTTCGGTTCTCGTGGCTGGAACCGATCTTTGCGGGCGGTTACTTCCCGGCCTTCAATGTGGCCGACAGCGCCATCACGGCCGGTGCAATTGGCGTAATCGTTGACGAAATCCTGAGGGTCAAACGCTCCCGATAAGGCTTGTCCGTGGGCCGCTGGAAAGCGGCCCTCCACAACGAGCAGGTCAGGGCAGCAGCACTGTGCATCCGGTGGTGCGGCGAGACTCCAAGTCTCGATGGGCCTGTGCAGCGTCCTGCAAGCGATAACGCTGGTCGATGCGAATGTGCACCTGTCCGCTGAGGACCACACCAAACAAGTCATCGGCCATGGCCTGGGTGGCTTCACGCGTGGCGATGTGGGTGAACAAGGTCTGTCGGGTCAGATACAGCGATCCCTTGGGTCCGAGGATGCCAGGAGCCACCGGCGGCACCGGTCCGCTGGCATTGCCAAAGCTGGCCATCAACCCAAAAGGACGCAGGCAGTCCAGACTCTTGTCGAAGGTGTCTTTGCCCACCGAGTCGTAGACCACCTTCACACCACGCCCGAGCGTGATGTCCTTGACACGCGCGACGAAATCTTCTTTGCTGTAATCGATCATGTGGGCCGCACCATGCGCCATTGCCAGTTCACACTTGGCGGCACTGCCGGCCGTGCCGATGAGTTGTAAGCCCAAGGCCTTGGCCCACTGGCAGGCAATCAGACCCACCCCTCCAGCAGCAGCATGAAAGAGCACAAAGTCGCCTGGCTCCAGACCCTCTACCGGGCGACACTTCTTGAGCAGGTATTGCACCGTCAGCCCCTTGAGCATCATGCCTGCGCCCGTTTCGAAGTCCACCCCATCGGGCAGTCGGCACACCGTCTTGGCGGGCATCACACGCACCTGGCTGTAGCTGCCAGGGGGATTACTGGCATAGGCTGCCCGATCCCCCACCTTGAGATGGGTGACCCCTGGGCCCACCGCCTCCACAACGCCGGCACCTTCCATACCCAAGGTTAGCGGCAGCGGATTGGCATACAGGCCCGTGCGCTGATACACGTCGATGAAGTTCAAGCCACAGGCCTGGTGTCGAATGCGGATCTCACCAGGCCCGGGATCGCCCACGGACACCTCCACCCACTGCATCTTTTCGGGTCCGCCGTATTCGGCAATCTGGATGGCGTGCGGCATACAAAGCTCCTCTGGGTCTCAAAAGCGGTGAATGGGCTGGAGGTTATCCGATTCTGATGCGTTGTGCCGCCGTGGCACCATGGAGGGCTTCAACCGCCTACGAAACGCGTGCCATGACCCCTACTCCACCGCCACCACCTTCCCAAGTGGATTTTGATGAAGCCAGGCGATGGTTTTTGCAGGGCAATCAGGCATTGGAGTCTGGCCAGCTGGAGCAGGCTCAGCGGTGTTACGAGGCGTCTTTGCAGGCGCTGCCGGGTCGGCCCTCGACCCTGCTGAATCTGGGTCTGACCCGCCTGCGCCTGGGCCTGGCAGGTGAGGCCCTGAGGTGTTTGGATGAGGGCATATCGCGGGCTCCGATGGACGGCCCGATGCACCACGCCAGGGGGCTGGCGCTGATGCGCCTGGGCCAAGCCACACAGGCGATGAAGGCCTGGGAGCAGGCCGTTCGCTGCGACGATGTGCCCGCACAGGCCTGGGCCGATCTGGGCTCTGCTTACCGGGAAATGGGCCTGCCGCAGCAGGCCTTGGCCAGCTTGCAGCGCGCACTGAGCGCAGGAGTTGACCCCGAGGTGGTGAGGTTTCAGATGGCGGGGCTGGACACCACCTTGCCGGTTCCCCAGCGCCCGCCCCAAGCCTATGTGCAGGCATTGTTCGATGAGTACGCCGCCGGGTTTGATGATCACCTGAACCAGCTGGGCTATCGGATTCCGCAGCTGATGGCTCTGAGCTTGCGGCAGTGGAGCCCGCAGCCTCTCTCACTGGGCTTGGATCTGGGCTGCGGTACCGGGCTGGTGGCGCAGGCCCTGCGGGCACAGGTCACCGAGTGGGACGGCCTGGACTTGTCGGCTGCGATGCTGCAGCAGGCCCATAAAACCGGCGCCTATCGGCGCCTGTATCAAGCCGACGCTGCCGCTTTTTTGCAATCTACCGACGAGCGATACCAAGTGGTCATGGCTGCCGATGTGCTGATCTATGTGGGTGCTTTGGATGGGTTGTGGACTGGCGTGGGTCGCGTGCTGCAGCCTGCGGGCTGGTGGGGCGTATCTGTGGAGTTGTGCACCACCCCGGGCTACGACTATGAACTGCGCGCCAGTCTGCGCTATGCGCACAGCCTCACCTACCTGCGCCGTCTGTGTGATCGGTATGGGTTTTCGATGTGCCACGTCGAGCCGCAAGTGGTGAGGCAGGATCAGGGTCAGGACATTGCGGGGTTGTGCGTGTGGATGCAAAAAGTCTGATGGCTCAATAGGTGCCGGGATAGGCGCCGCCATCCATCAGCACATTTTGGCCGGTGATATAGCCTGCATGCTGGCTGCACAGAAAGGCACACATCGCGCCAAATTCCTGCGCGGTACCCAGGCGCTGACTGGGGTTGGCCTGAGCGCGCGCCTGCAGGGCCTGGTCCATGGTCTGCCCCATTTTTTGTGCCTGCGCCAGCATGGTGGCGCGCAATCGGTCGGTATCAAAGGGTCCTGGCAACAGGTTGTTGATGGTGACGTTGCGACCCGCCAGCGAGGTCTGCCTGGCCAATCCGGCCACAAATCCGGTGAGCCCGCTGCGCGCGCCGTTGCTCAAGCCCAAATTGGCAATGGGCGCTTTGACCGCACCGGAGGTGATATTGACCACACGGCCAAAGCCCCTGTGGGCCATGCCGTCTACGGTGGCGCGGATCAGTGCGATGGGGGTGAGCATATTGGCCTGCAAAGCCTGTTGCCAATCGGATTGCTCCCACTGCCGGAAGTCTCCGGGAGGTGGGCCTCCCGCGTTGTTGATGAGAATGTCTACCTGGGGGCAGGCGGCCAAGGCGGCTTCCTGGCCCTGTGTCGTGGTGATGTCTGCGGCCACCGTTCGAACCTCCACCTCGGGCGCACGCGCTCGAAGTTGAGCCGCCGTGTGCGCCAAAGCCTCTTGGCCCCGCGCGGTGATCACCACATTGACCCCCTCACCGACCAAGGCCTCAGCGCATCCCCGACCCAAGCCCTTGCTGGCCGCACACACCAGTGCCCAACGTCCCGCAATTCCCAAATCCATCTCAAGCCTCCTTGTGCTTGGCCAGCAGGGCCACCCCCGCCAAGACCATGATCAAACCCATCACCACGCTCACATTCAAGGGCTCACCGAGCCACCACGCTCCCAGTGCCACCGTCGTCAAGGGCCCCACCATCCCCGCCTGGGCGGCTGCAGCCGCTCCAATGCGCTGCACCGACATCATGACCATCAAGATGGGCGCGACCGTGCAGACCGTGCCATTGATCAGACTGAGGGTCCACACCTCGCGCGGCACATAGAGCACGGTGTCCAACGGCTGAATCACCGCATATTGCACCAGACAAAAGAGACAGGCAAAAAACGATGCCCACCCCGTCAATCTCAACGCCCCCAGTCGCTGCACCCACTTGCCGCTGTACAACAAATACAAGGCGTAGCTGCAGGCACTGATGAACACCAAAACGGCGCCCCAACCGGCATGTGGGCCCACCCCGTGCAATTCCTGGACAAATACGGCACCCGCCCCCGCGTAGCTCACGGCCATGGCGATGAACTGTCGGGGTCGCACGCGCTGTCCCATGATCCACCAACCCAAGACCAATACCAAGGTGGGGCTCAGATACAGGATCAGTCTCCCCAGCCCTGCACTGATGTACTGCAGCCCAAGGAAGTCCAAGGTGCTGGCCAGGTAGTAGCCCACGAAGCCCAGCATCACCGCCGCTCCCCAGTCGCGGCCATCTAACGGCGGCTGACCCCGGCCCGCCCACCAGGCCATGAGCGCAAAAAAAGGCAAGGCGCAGACCATGCGCATCATGATGAGTGTGAACGGATCCACACCATGGCGATAGGCCAGTTTGATGATGATGGCCTTACCCGAGAAGGTAACTGCCGCAGCCAGGGCCAGCGCTACTCCCGCGAGGTAACGGCGATCACCGCCGTACCACCCCCTCAGCACCCCGCAGCCTGCCCGTCGCGCCGAGGATCACTGGCCGCTGCATAACCTTCCACAGCCGGATCACCCAAACGCCAAATGAACTGTCCTGCACCGTAATCTTGGTAGCTGTCGGCAAAGGGCTCGACCACATGACCCCGTTGACGCAGTCCCGCCACCGTGGCCTCGGGCATCCCATCTTCTGCGTTGACCACCCCGGCGTTGTACCGCCAGCGTGGCGCATCACAGGCCGCCTGGGGCTGTTGGCGGTAATCCAACATCCGCACCAGGGTCTGCAAATGTCCCTGGGGCTGCATATCCCCACCCATCACGCCAAAGCTCATCACCGGTTGTCCGTCTTGCGTGAGAAAAGCTGGAATGATGGTGTGAAACGGACGCTTACCGGGGCCTACTGCATTGTCACTTTGCGGATTCAGGGAGAAACCGTGTCCTCGGTTTTGCAGGCTGATGCCCCACTGCGGTACTACCACGCCCGAACCAAAACCCATGTAGTTGCTCTGGATGAAACTGATCATCATCCCGCGCTCATCTGCTGCGGTGAGATAGATCGTCCCTCCCTGAGGTATCAAGCCCGGTCCGAAATCCTGTGCGCGCTGCGGATCAATGAGCCGCGCGCGCTGCGCCAGGTAGGCCGGGTCCAACATTTGCTCGGTCGTGATGCGCATCGAACGCGGCTCGGCCACATGGCGGTACACATCGGCAAACGCCAGCTTCATGGCCTCGATTTGAAAGTGTTGTGACTGTGCACTGTCCACCGGCCAATCGGCCACCGGGAAGTGCGACAGGATACCCAACGCCATTTGTGCAGCGATGCCTTGGCCGTTGGGCGGGATCTCATGCAGCGTGTAGCCGCGGTAGTTCTGGGCCAGTGGTTGCACCCAGTGGGGCCGATAGGCGGCCAGGTCTTGCGCACGCATCGCTCCACCATGAGCCAGTGCATGGGCTTCAATGGCCTGCGCAATCTCGCCTCGGTAGAAATCCTCACCCCGCGTGCGTCCGATGCGCTCCAGCGTCTTGGCGGCCGAGGGCAAGCAAAAGCGCTCGCCCACCTGCGGAGCGCGGCCCTGCGGCAAGAAGGCCTGCGAAAAGCCGGGTTGTTCGGTAATGTCACGTAACGAGGCAGCTGCCGTCCACTTGTGTTGCACCACACGCGGTACAGCGAACCCCCGGCGCGCGATGTCAGCTGCCGGCGCCATCAGATCCTCAAAGGGTCTGGTGCCATAGCGTTCGTGCAGCATGGCCCAGCCCGCAACCGCCCCGGGTACGGTGACACTGTCCCATCCCCGCTTGGGCGGAGTCGCCGCTGCCTCACCGTAGCGCTGCCGGAAATATTCAGGTGTCCATCCCTGAGGCGCGCAGCCCGAGGCGTTCAGCCCCTGTAGCGTCTTGCCATCCCACAGGATGCAAAACATGTCGGAGCCCAAGCCATTGCTGCAGGGCTCGACAATCGTCATCATGGCCGCCGCTGCGATGGCCGCATCCACGGCATTGCCGCCTTCTTGAATCACACGCAGACCCGCTTGTGCAGCCAAGGGGTGCGAGGTGGAGACGATATTGCGGGCAAAGACGGGGGACCGCTGGCTGGGGTAGCCCGCTGTCCAATCAAAAGGAAAACTCACGGTTAGGGCCCTCCTTGCGTTGGAGCGCTTGAGTTGTGGGGTGCCAAGTTTCGGGATTGTGCCTTGATCAGCCCGGTAAGGCAGGAGACCCCGACTCGCCAATGTAGCGATTGAGTACAGGCGGCTCTGGTCCCAGATGAAAGGCCAGGCGCTGCTCGCGCAGCTCGGCATCAAATGCCGTGAAGCGCTGCATCCGGCGCTGATGCTCCAACCAATTCTCATCGACAAAGTGCTCGATGTAGCGGCCCGGGTCGGTCGCATCGCGAAACAAGCCCCAGGACAAGGCGCCCTGACGGAGACGGGCTCGGCGGGTACGCTCCATCACGTGGGCGAACTCCTCGCAGCGAGCCGGATCAATGCGGTATTCGATCGTGACGACCACCGGCCCTTCATCCGGGGCGATCTGGACCCCGTCGGGCAAGGGATTGGGGTTGGAGGTGGGTGTGAAGTCCAGCTCGGCATCGCCGGGGGCAGTTCGCTGCCGCATGAGGACGGCCACCACCAATCCCGTGGCAGCTGCCATCCACACGGCTCGCTGCACATCCCACGCTTCGGCCACCTGACCCCACAGCAAGGAGCCGGCAGCAGCACCTCCCATGAGGGCGGTCTGGTACAGGGACATGCCTCGGGCTCGCACCCAATCGGGCAAGGCCTGCTGAGCCGCCACCGCCAGGCTGTTGGCCACCGAAATCCAGGCCATGCCCAGAAGGAACATCGCTGGTAGGGCAACCCACAGCTGCGGCCACGACACGATGAGGGTAGATAGCCCTGCGTGTACCAGGGTGCCTCCCCGCACAAACTGATCACGGTTGAAGCGTTGTCGCCACCGGGGAAAGAAAAATGCCGCTGCGATAGCGCCCAAACCCAAGCTGGCCAACATCACGGTGAACGTGGCCGGACCTCCTCCATGCAGACCGCGGGCCACCAGCGGCAGCAAGGAAATCAAACTCGCACTTTGAAGAAAAAATAGAAATATGCGCAGCAAGATAACCTTGAATCGCGGTGACTGCCACGCGAAGTTCAAGCCCACACGCATGGCGCCGACAAAGCGCTCGCCCGGAAGCGAGCTGCGGCGAGGCTCGCTGCGCCAACGCAAGATCAGGAAAAACGACAGGACCGCCAACAAGACATTGAGCACAAAAACTGCGGCTGGGTTGATGGCCGTTATCACCAGACCCGCGATCATCGGGCCCACAATGCGCGACAAGTTCATGGAAATGCCGTTGAGTGCCAAGGCAGCCGGTAACTGCTCACGCGGCACCACACTGGGAACGATGGCGGCAAACACTGGCCAGCGCATGGCCAATCCCACGCCGTTCAAAAAGGTGAGCACCAATAGCCAATGGGGCGTGAGCGCCTGGGCCAGAGACAGCAGGGCCAGCATCAAGGCCGTCAGGGAGACCCACAGTTGCGTGGCCGCAAAGTAGCGGCGGCGATCCACAATGTCGGCCAAGGCGCCGCTGGGAAGACCCAGCAAAAAGACCGGTAGCGTCGAGGCCGTTTGCACCAAGGCCACCATGACAGGACTGGTGGTGAGCGATGTCATCAACCAGGCGGCTGCCACATCGTTCATCCACATGGTGAGGTTGGCCGCCAGCGAGGCCCACCACAACCCGCGGAACACGGGTCCGCGCAGCGGCAGCAGCGCCGCCGGCGTGTGCTTCAACTCACTCCTCCTGGAAGGCCTCTTCGCGCTTGCTGCGTATGGAGGGCAGCATCACGATCACCACCAACAAGGCAGCCGCAATCAACAGCCCCGCTGACAGCGGCCGAGTGAGGAAGGTGGACCAGTCTCCTCGCGATAACAGCAAGGCCCGTCTCAGGTTCTCCTCCATCATTGGGCCCAGGATGAAACCCAGCAATAAAGGGGCAGCCTCACAACCGAGTTTGTAGAAGACATAGCCCACCACACCGAATATGGCTCCCATGT
Organism: uncultured Rubrivivax sp.; assembly: GCA_964400135.1. Lineage (GTDB taxonomy): Bacteria > Pseudomonadota > Gammaproteobacteria > Burkholderiales > Burkholderiaceae_C > Rubrivivax. Next base: position 15,690 of record CAYNSW010000002.1, read on the forward strand.
ACACATCGAAACTGGAGTTATTCAGGGTGTACAAGCCGATGCTGCAAAAACAAGCGATGGCAGGAAACAAAAAACGGTAGGGAACCGTGAGAAGCTTGATCCAAATCCCGATGAGCGGGAGGTTGAGGATGATGAGCATCAGATTGCCCACCCACATGGAGGCGATCAGGCCCCAGAACAACTGCGGATTGCTCGTCATCACCTGAGGTCCAGGCTGGATGCCCTTGATGGTCATGGCTCCCACCATCAGCGCCATGACCGCATTGGGCGGGATGCCCAGCGTCAGCATGGGAATGAAGGAGGTTTGAGCGCCCGCGTTGTTGGCGCTCTCGGGGCCCGCCACCCCGCGGATATTGCCGTGGCCGAAGGGGACCTCGCCCGGCTTGAGCGGAACCTTTTTTTCCAGGGTGTAGGCCGCAAACGCAGCCAGCAAGGCGCCTCCTCCGGGCAGTACCCCCAGCACAGAACCCAGCGACGTGCCCCGCAAGATGGCGGGCAGCGCCTGCTTGAAATCTTCCTTGTTGGGCCACAAGCCCTTGACGCTCTTGGTGAAGACCTCACGCTGAGACGACGGGGTGGACAGATTGGCGATGATCTCGCCAAAGCCGAAGATGCCCATGGCGATAGCCACAAAGCCGATGCCGTCGGTCAGCTCGGGAATGTCCATGCTGTAGCGCGGCACGCCGGAAATCACATCGGTATTGATTTGGCCCAACAACAATCCCAAGACGATCATGCCGATGGCCTTGACCAGCGAGCCCGATGCCAAAACCACAGCGCCGATGAGACCCAACACCATCAAGGAAAAGTACTCTGCTGGGCCGAACTTGAAGGCCAGCTCGGTCAGCGGTGGCGCGAAGGCAGCGATGATGATGGTGCCTACACAGCCCGCGAAGAACGATCCCAGGCCTGCTGCCGCCAAGGCTGCGCCAGCGCGTCCGGCCCGAGCCATCTTGTAGCCGTCGATAGCCGTGACCACCGAGCTGGACTCGCCGGGCACGTTGATGAGAATGGCCGTGGTGGAACCACCGTATTGCGCACCGTAGTAAATACCCGCCAACATGATGAGCGCCGGCGTGGCATCGAGCGCATAGATGGAGGGCAGCAGCATGGCGATGGTGGCCACGGGACCCAAACCGGGCAGCACTCCGATCAGCGTGCCGAGCACCGCGCCAAACAGGGCATAAGCCACGTTTTGCAACGTCAAGGCAACACCAAATCCGAGAATGAGGTTATTCAGCAGATCCATATGCGTGCCCCCGTTACCCTAAGAACGCTGGCCACAGCGGAATGGTGAGATTCAATCCCTTGATGAACACCAAATAGCTGCCGGTGGTCAGAACCACGGCATTGGCGATGGCCTCTTTGATACGGAACTCGTCGCCTGCCATCGCGGACACGCAGACCAACAAAGGCAGGGAGATGATCATCCCCACGCGAGGGAGGATGAAACCAAACACCGCAATGGACAAACACAGCCACAGCAAGGGTCGCCAAGCCCATTTACCGATACGGTCTTGACCGTCTTCGCCTACCGTCAAAGCCTTGAAGACGATGAAGCCCCCCAAGATGGCCAACAAAACACCCAGACCAAACGGAAAGTAACCTGGACCGGGGCGCGCTGAAGTACCAAAGCTGTAATTGGATGCCGCGCCCCAGGCAAATGCCGCACCGACCACGATGAACATCAGGCCGGACCAGAAGTCTTTCTGGTTCTTGACTTTCAAGGTGACCCCCTCGCCGGATTCCTCACAGCCGAGGATTCTAGGGAATTTCCCTGAGGTCTCAAGCCTGGGTTTCCCCGGGGAGTGCGCTGCGGACCATGCGAAGCCACTTGTGCGCGGGCAACCCGCAGGACGCAAAGCGCTGCTCAATGTGGGCGGCGCGGTCCATCAGCACCTCGCGAGGTGGCACGACCACTTCTCGTCCCGCAATGACGATGGTATTGCCCTCACGCGTGGCCTGCATACGCCAAACCTGCGATGCGCCGAAGGCATGCGCGATGCGCGTCACGCTGCGCTCAAAACTGGCATGGCGGCCAAACAGATTGACCGCCATGACGCCGCCGTCCACCAGCATGCGTCTGCAGTGGGCATAAAACTCCTCGTCGTCTAGCACTGGGGCCGCCGCGTCGTGGTCGTATAGGTCCACATGCAGCATCTGGGTGGTCTGCTCCCATTGGGGCTGTTGTACCCACTGCGCGGCGTCTTGCACCTCTACCGTCAAGCCTTTTTGAGCAGGGGGAAGCGCAAACCAGAGTTTGCAGGCCGCCACGACCTGGGGATTGAGTTCCACCACCCGGGTGCGAAATCCCAAGGCATTGACCGTGAACCGGGTGAGCGTGGCCGCACCCAGCCCCAATTGCACGGCCTGGGACTGCAAGCCGCTGTCCACCACCTCTTGAGGCAGCCACAGCAAGCACGCCAGCATGCGCTGGACATATTCCAGCTCAATGTGCTGCGGCGAGCGCAGCCGCATGGCGCCTTGCACCCAGGGTGTACCCAGGTGGAGATACCGCACTCCGTCGTGCTCGGACAAGGTCACCGACGGCAGTGCGCCGCGGCCCGAGAGCAAACGGGAAACAGACGCTTTGTTCATGTTGACGAACAGGCCAGAGGCAGTTCAGGACGCCAGCACGCCTGCAGTCTGGGCAGGCTGCGCAAGGCGTTTTCGGTGGTGATTCGTGCGGTTTGCTCCAGTGACCACCCCCGCAGCGCAGCCAAGGTTCTGGCGATGAGCGGCAGCTCCCCAGGTTCGTTACGGCCCTGGGTCATCCCGGCCGCCCGTTGGTCTGCGGTTCGGTAGAGCCATTGGGGGGGAATGTCAGGTGAATCGGTTTCCAGCACCAACGCACTGGCTGGCAAACTGCTGGCCAGGCGTCGAATCTGCAAGGCCCGCTCGTGGGTCATGGCCCCTCCAAACCCCAGTGCGAATCCACACGTCACAAACTGTGCGGCCAAGGGTGCACTGGCATTGAAGGCATGCGCCACGCCGCCGGCCACGCGATGAGCCCGCAGCCCATCTAGAAGCGCTTGGGCCGAGCGCCGGACATGCAAGATCACGGGAAGGCGGTACTGCGCGGCCAGGGCCAGTTGTGAGTGGTAAAACCGCTGCTGGACTTGCCTGTCCAGCCCTGGCACCCAGTGATCCAAGCCGATTTCGCCCACTGCCACCAGTCGGGGATCGTTCGCATGGCGCTGCAGGGCCTGCTCCAGCCGGTCCAGATCACCGAGGCTAGCCTCAGGGGTACACAGAGGGTGAATGCCCAGAGCATACGCCGCTCCAAAGTGGTGCGCCACCTCCCGAGTGCGCTCGAAGTCTTGGGCCCGAACGGCAGGGATGACCAACAGGTCCACCCCCAAACTGCGTGCTCGCGCCACCACATCGCTTCGGTCGGCATCGAACTCTGCGGCGTCCAGGTGGCAATGGGTATCGATCCACATGAGACCGCATCATGCACGGTCCTGATGCGCTTGGGCTCAGGGCGTGGTAATTTGCTGTCATGAAACGCACAGCGCTGTACAGCAGATCGCCCCGAAGCCGAGGCGGTGCTGCCCGCCCCGTGGCCACCTCAACGGCGCCTCAGACCGTGTCTGCGGCAGCTGTCTCCCCGTCTCCAGTTGAGCAGGCGGCATCCGGCAGCGCCCAGGTCGCGCCCCCCCGTTGGAGCGGGTTGTCCCGCATCGTGCAAGACCCCCGGATGGTCTGGGGTGTGTGGTGCCTATTGGCGGGCCTGTGGGCAGGATGGGCCGTGTTTTCGGGCGGGCCACGGCTTCGGGCCCTGACGCAGCAAGACATCGATGCTGCCGTGCGCCAATCGCTGGAAAAAGAGCCGCTACCCTCTGCGTATGCCAAAGCCGCTGCGGCCATTGCGCCTTCTGTGGTGCGGGTACAAGGCCTGATGAACGAGAACGACACGGGCGACGACTCTGCTGAACTGGACGAGAAAAAGGCCATGGAGCGCAGCCTGGGCACTGGCGTGGTCATCGTGGACAACGGGACCATCCTGACCAATTTGCACGTGGTGTGGGGCGCCAAACGCATACGCGTTCGATTTCATAACGGACACGAGTCGGAAGCTGTGGTGGTGGGCATGCAAGCAGAAAACGATTTGGCGGTGCTCAAGGCGACCAGCCTGCCCGATGACCTGCAAGCCGCCACCATCCGCTCCACGGCTGATCTCGCCCCGGGAGATCAAGTCATCGCCGTGGGACATCCTTTTGGCATCGGACCGAGTGTCAGCGCCGGTGTGGTCTCGGGCTTGCAGCGCGAGTTCCGCGATCGTGAGGGCAACAAGACCTTGAGCAAGCTCATTCAGTTTGATGCCGCCGCCAACCCCGGCAATTCTGGCGGTCCACTGGTGACCATGGACGGTCACGTGGTGGGCATCGTCACGGCGATATTCAATCCCACTGCCCAACGCACATTCGTCGGCATCGGCTTTGCCGTGCCCATAGAGTCTGCCGCCAGTGCGGTGGGCTTGCCTCCCTTCTGATAAAGGCCCACCATGGATTCTTCTTCTGCCTCGCACGCTGCCCTGATCGAGCGCATTCTTTACGAGGTCAAGCGTGTGGTGGTCGGGCAAGACCGATTCTTGGAACGCGTGCTGGTCGCACTGCTGGCCCAAGGTCATTTGCTGGTGGAGGGGGTGCCTGGGCTGGCCAAGACGCTCACCGTCAAAACCTTGGCGCAAGTGGTACGCGGCTCCTTCAAGCGCATTCAATTCACCCCGGATCTGGTTCCCGCCGATTTGATTGGCACGCGCATCTTCAACCAAAAGACAGGCGAGTTCAGCACCACACTGGGACCGGTGTTTGCCCACTTGCTGCTGGCCGATGAGATCAATCGGGCGCCGGCCAAAGTGCAAAGCGCCTTGCTCGAGGTGATGCAAGAGCAGCAAGTGACCATCGCGGGCCACAGCCATGTCGTACCCCGACCCTTTGTGGTCATGGCAACGCAAAATCCCATCGAAACCGAGGGCACCTACCCCTTGCCTGAGGCGCAGGTCGATCGCTTCATGATGAAGGTACTGGTGGGCTATCCCCACCCCGATGAAGAGTTCACCATCGTGCAGCGGATGACGGGCGCAGCGGTGTCGGTACAGGCGCAAACCGATATGGACACCCTGGCAGAGCTTCAGCGGGCTTGTCGCGACGTGTTTGTGGACTCCTCACTGCTGCGCTTTGCGGTAAATCTGGTGCACGCCACCAGGCAACCCGACATCGTGGGCTTGCCCGACCTGCAGCGCATGATCAGCTGCGGCGCCAGCCCGAGAGCCACCATCAGCCTCATCGAGGCGGCTCGTGCGCTGGCGCTGATGCGAGGTCGGCACTACGCTTTGCGCGAGGACCTCACCGATTTGGCGCATGACGTGCTGCGACATCGCATCGTCCTGAGCTACGAGGCGCTTTCGGCAGGACTGAATGCCGACGGTCTGATTGATCAGCTTCTGCGCGCTGTCCCACTGCCCGAGCAACCGTTGCAGGAGGGCGCCAGTGGCTGAAGTGGCCACCGCAGCAACCGGGACCATTCATCCCCCAGATGCGCAGCGCCTGCTGCAGCAACTGGAGTGGACGGTCTTGCGTCAACTCGATGGCTTGTTGCAAGGCGATTGGCCCAGTCTTTGGCGAGGGGGAAGCTTGGATTTGGCCGATCTGCGGGAATACCAATTCCATGACGATGTGCGCCATATCGACTGGAACGTCACCGCCAGGCTCGACACGCCCTACGTGCGTCAGTACACGCAAGATCGCGATTTGACCGCCTGGTTCTTGGTGGATGTCACCAGCAGCATGCGCGCGGGCGCCGACTTGGGCAGCAAGCACGAGACGGCGATCGTTTTGGTGACCGCTTTGGCCAGGCTCTTCACCCGCCATGGCAATCGGGTGGGGGCGCTGATTTACAACGGCCGGGATGTGCAGGTCTTGCGACCCGGCAGCACGCGCACCCAGGTCTTGATGATCTTGCAGCAATTGAGAGCGCAGCTTCAAGGGGAGGCGACCTCTGCCCCCCAGCCAGCGACCGATCTCTCGGTGCCGCTTTCCCGGGCGCAGGATGTGATTCGCCAGCGTTGCATGGTATTTGTCGTCTCCGACTTCCTGTCGCGCCCGGGCTGGGAGGCGGACTTGGGGCGCCTGGGCCAGCGGCACGACCTCATGGCTGTGGTGCTGTCTGATCCGCTGCAATATGCCTTGTCCGATTGGGGCCTGATCACCGTCGAGGACGCCGAGACCGGTGAGCAGCTGTTCATCGACACCGAGGATCCGGCCTTTTGTGCCCGTTATGCCGAGTTGGCCCAAGAGCAGCAAGACCGCCTGGTGGTGACCTTGGCAGCGTGCGGAGCCGACATTGTGGAGTTGCAGCCTGAAGATGAGGTGATGGGCGCCCTGCTGCGGGTTTGCGAACTTCGCCGACAGCGGGCTCGACGGCCTGCTTCGCAACGCCTCGCCCAAGCGGCTTACGCCCAAGGAGGTGGGACATGAGTTTCCAATGGCCCGCCATGCTGTGGCTGCTGGCCACACTGCCCTTGTGGGTGGGCGGCTACTTTTGGATCCTGCGCCGGCGCAGACGAGCGCCTGTGCGACTGGCCAGCATTGAGATCGCCCGGCAGGCCCTGGCATCGGGTCACCGCTGGCGCCGACACCTCCCCCCTGCCCTGCTCTTGCTGAGTGTGGCAGTGCTGATGTTGGCCTCGGCTCGGCCTATGGCAGTGATTCAACTGCCCTTGGCCCAAAGGACTCTGATGCTGGCCATGGATGTCTCCGGGTCTATGCGCGCTACCGACGTCAAACCCAATCGGCTGGTAGCCTCACAAGAGGCGGCCAAGGCCTTTGTCAATCGCCTGCCGCGCGATGTGCGTGTGGGCATCGTGTCGTTCGCCGGCACCGCGGCGGTGGTCCAGGCGCCTACCACCAGCCGTGAGGACATCATCGCGGCCATCGATCGCTTTCAAATGCAGCGCGGCACTGCTACAGGCAGCGGAATCGTGTTGTCTTTGGCTACGCTGTTTCCTGATCACGACATTGAAATTGCCCAGATCACCGGTCAACGACTGATGCCCAAGCCGCTCAACGAGGACAAGCCGCGCAAAGAGTTCAAGCCGGTGGAGCCGGGCTCTTACAACGCCGCAGCGATCATCATGCTCACCGACGGGCAACGCACCACAGGCCCAGACCCTCTGGAAGCGGCCAAGATGGCCGCCGATCGAGGCGTGCGCATCTACACCGTCGGCGTGGGCACTACCTCAGGCGAGACCATCGGTTTTGAGGGATGGAGCATGCGGGTTCGCCTGGATGAGGAAACACTCAAACAAGTGGCCCTACTCACGCGCGCAGAATACTTTTTTGCCGGGACGGCCGATGACCTGATGAAGGTCTATGAATCGTTGTCCAGCAAATTGGTGGTGGAGCGCAAAGAAACCGAGATCACGGCTTTGCTGGCGGTGCTCGCAGCGCTGATCTCATTGGCTGCCGGGGCATTAAGCCTTCTGTGGTTTGGCCGCGTCACCTAATCAAAGGCTGCTTCGATCACCATTTGCACACGCGCCTTTCCATTCCACTCGTCAGCACGTAGCCGGTAGGCCAGACGCACGCTTTCTGGCAGGGGCTCAGTACGCTGAAACCAGATCGCCTCGCGCTCTTGCTCACCTACTCGAAGGCGCAACCGCAAGTGGCGCTCTTTGACCAGACTTTGGTGCAAAACGCGCACCGGCTCGCAAAACAGCGGTGGCTCAAACCCCTGGCCCCAGACCTGTTCATCAAGCAGCCATGCCGTTGGGGGATCGAACCACTGCGGCGGCAAAGGCCCATCGGTGCAAACCGTGCGCTGCAAAGCCAGCGGATGAAGCCACTCCTGAGCCACCTCACTCAAAGCAGCATCGAACTGCGCAAAACCGTCTTCGCCCAAGGTAGCGCCGGCTGCCATGGCGTGACCTCCAAATCTGAGCAGTACACCCGGAAGGCGTTTGCTCACCAGGTCCAGTGCGTCTCGCAGATGGAATCCGGCAATAGACCGACCACTTCCCTTGAGGACACCATCTTGTCCTCGGGCAAAGACAAAGGTGGGTCGGTGCAACCGATCTTTGAGTCGGCCAGCCACGATGCCCACAATCCCTTCATGAAATATCGGATCAAACAAACAAACTGCGGCTGAGGCGGCTTGCGCATCGGTAAATCTTTGCAAGATGCGCTCGGCCTGATCGCGCATATCGGTTTCCAGCTCCCGTCGCTGCCGATTGATCGCGTCTAGCTCGACCGCCAAGGCCTGCGCGCGCTGAGGATCGTCCGTACACAGGCACTCGATGCCCAGGGTCATATCGGACAGGCGGCCCGCGGCGTTTATTCGTGGACCCAGTGCAAATCCGAAGTCGGTTGCCTGCGCGCGACGCGGATCTCGAGCTGCCACCTCAAATAGAGCCGCCACACCAGGTTGCATGCGCCCGCTTCGAATACGCCGCAAACCCTGAGCCACCAAACGCCGGTTGTTGGCATCCAACACGACAACATCGGCTACGGTGCCCAGTGCCACCAGATCAAGCAGGCTGTCGAGCCTGGGTTGCGCTTGCGCTGAGAAAGCCCCGCGCGCTCTCAATTGCGCCCGCAGCGCCAGCAGCACATAAAACATCACGCCTACCCCCGCCAGTGCCTTGCTGGCAAAGGCATCGCCAGGTTGATTGGGGTTGATGATGACGTTGGCGTTGGGCAGCAGGGCCGCTCCTTGTGCGTCGCGTGCAGGCAGGTGGTGATCGGTGATCAGCACTTGCAGCCCCAGACGCCGGGCATGGGTCACCCCTTCCAGGCTGGCGATGCCGTTATCCACGGTGACCAACAGCTGTGCCCCTTGGTCCAGGGCCAAGTCCACGATGGTAGGGGTCAAGCCATAGCCGTGGACTCGCCGATCGGGGACCACGTAACCCACGTCCTCGCGCCGCGCCCCCAACATCACCAGGCCCCTCAGCGCCACCGCGCACGCCGTGGCACCATCACAGTCGTAGTCGGCCACCACCACCACTCGCCGCCGCTGCGCGATGGCATCAGCCAATAGCTGACCGGCCTCGTCTATGCCCTTCAGAGCCCCAGGAGGATGCAAGCGCTCCAGCCCCGTTTCAAGCTCAGCGGGATCTTGGACGCCCCGTGCAGCCAGAAGTTGCGCGAGCAGGGGGTGCACCCCCGACTGCACCAGAGCGTAGGATTGTCTCGGCCTATCGGGCCGCACCGTCCAGGTCGCGCTCACAGTCCCTCCCACGCGGCGTCCCATGGGGAAGGCGATGCCCCCAGCAGTTGTCGCCAACCTGGCCACTTGAACCGGCGCGCAACCGGTGGCTGCCAGGTACGGCTCCCGTGCTCGCCGCACAAGGTCAATCGTTGCAGCTCGGGCGCTGACTCAGCGTCGTACCACCGGGCGATGCGCAGATCCAGCGCCTCGAAGGCGGCTTGCCATGCCGCCATGTCACCACGCCATGCGGCATCACGCAGCGTCACGTCCCAGTGGAAGGTCTCTTTCAGCCCCCCACCTGCTTGGTGCAGGACGCCGCAGCCACTGAGCCACACCGAATTGATGGCGGGCAAGCCCTGCTGCTCGCGCTGTTGATTGACCGGGTGCGCATGCCACACCATCTGGACTTCGCTTTGCAGGCGGCGCACGGCTCGCAGCCGGCTGTCCTGCCCCAACCAGGCATCCACCTGCCGCCCCACCACCCGATCGAGCGACGCACAGGGCATATCGGCGAGCATGGGGTGAGACACATACCAAGCCAGCGGTGAGCGCCACACCACCTCAAAACCATCGTCCAGCCACAAATCTCGCACACTCTCGAACAGGGCATGAGACTGCTGTGCGGTCAGTTCCATGGCGTTAGGGTCTGCCAAGCGAACATATTCTGCGCTGGCTGACCAGTGACACGGCGTCAGCAACCCCCAAGATTGCCCCGGTGGAGCCTGCATCTGCCAGGCTGCCAGAGGAAGTTGCCCATCAGCACTGTTCCATTGCAGGGCCCGCGCCACTGCCCGTTCGTCGGGCGTGTTCAGCGTAGACCGCTCTTGACGATCTTCGTGGACCACCGCCCACCGCTCGAGTACGCGGCGCAGGTTGGGCAAGGCCCGAGCCCGCCAAGAGGACATACCCGCCCCTGCCTCGGCGTTGGGGGCAACGGCATGGGCCACAATCAGGTGCATGAGCGGCAGGCTTGAACCACGGGGTGATTATCCGTGTTGCGGCGTGACCGGGCGCGGCCTCGGGTAGCATGGCAGGCTCATGAATCTTTGGCGCTCCTCCCCCTTCGAGTGGCAGATCGGCTGGCGGTACACGCGTGCTGGTCGCCAGGGGCGGCGCAATGGTTTCATCTCCTTCATCTCGGCTATCTCGATTTTGGGAATCTCCTTGGGTGTGGCCGCACTGATCATCGTCCTGTCGGTGATGAACGGCTTCCAAAAGGAGGTGCGCGATCGCATGCTCAGCGTCATCCCACATGTGGAGATCAGCTCTGCCAGAGGAGAGGCCCTCAATGAATGGGGCGCACTGGCGGCTCAGGCGCGTCGTGTGAGCGCTGTGCAGGCTGCTGCTCCGTTTGTGGCCGCGCAGGTCTTGCTGTCACGCGGCGAGACGGTGAGAGGGGCCGTGGTCAGGGGAATCTTGCCTCAGGAAGAGGCCCAGGTGACGGATCTGGGTGCTCGACTGCAAGCCCGTCACCTGGCAGCACCCCTAGAGCCGGGCGCCTGGCGCATTGTGCTGGGAGGAGAACTCGCCCGTCAATTGGGCGTACGCGAGGGCGATCAGGTGACCGTGGTAGCGCCGGGTGGCCAGATGACCCCCGCAGGAGCGGTACCCCGGCTCAAGGCCTTCACGGTGAGCTCCGTCTTTGAAAGCGGACACTTCGAATACGACAGCAGCCTGGCCCTGATGCATCTGGACGATGCGGCCCGGTTGCTGCGTCTGGAGGGACCCCTGGGGGTGCAGCTCAAACTCAACGATGCGCAAGACGCACGCGAAGTGGCGTTGCAGTTGACCCGAACGCTCGGAGACGACTGGCAGGTTCGGGACTGGACCCGCACCAATCGGCACTGGTTTGACGCCGTGCAGATTGAAAAACGCATGATGTTCATCATCCTGACGCTGATCGTGGCAGTGGCCGCATTCAACCTGGTGAGTACCCTGGTGATGACCGTGACCGACAAGCGGGCTGACATTGCCATCTTGCGCACCCTGGGGGCCAGCCCGGCATCGGTGATGGCCATTTTTGTGGTGCAAGGCGCCTTGGCAGGCATAGTGGGAACTGCCTGTGGCGTGGGGCTGGGTCTGGCAGTGGCCTGGAATATCGACGTGATCGTACCGGCCATTGAGCGGGCTCTGGGGGTTGCGTTTTTGCCTGGCAACATCTATCTCATCAGTCGCATGCCAAGTCAGCCACTGGCCAGTGACGTCGTGCCCATTGCCCTGATTTCCCTGCTGTTGGCTTTTGCGGCCACGCTGTACCCGAGCTGGCGCGCCAGCCGCGTCAATCCTGCCGAGGCGCTGCGCTATGAATGAGGTTCAGCCCGTATTGCTGGCTCAGGATCTGGTCAAGCGCTACCGAGAGGGCCGAGGCGATACGGCCATCGACTTGACCGTGCTTTCAGGCGTGAGCCTGCGCGTGACGCCTGGACAGACTCTGGCGGTGGTGGGCCCGTCTGGCGCAGGAAAGAGTACCTTGCTGCACTTGCTCGGCGGTCTGGATGCGCCCAATAGTGGTCAGATCCACTTGATGGGGCGTGACCTGGCGTCTATGGGGGCAACCGAGCAAGGGCGTTGGCGCAATCTGCATCTGGGCTTTGTGTACCAGTTCCATCATCTGCTGCCAGAGTTCAGCGCCCTGGACAATGTGGCCATGCCGCTGCGCATACGTCGGCACAGCCTAAGGGCGGCCCGTGAAGTCGCCCAAGACATGTTGCGGCGGGTTGGTTTGGCCTCGCGATCTCTGCACCACCCGGGCCAGCTGTCGGGTGGCGAGCGTCAACGGGTGGCGATCGCGCGGGCCTTGGTCACCCACCCGGCATGCGTGCTGGCCGATGAACCCACCGGGAACTTGGATCGCGAGACCGCCCACCGTGTCTTTGAGCTGATGCTGGAGTTGGCCAGCGAGCAGGCCACGGCCTTTGTGGTGGTCACTCACGACCCCGATTTGGCTGCGCGTTGCCAGCAGATGTTGCGTCTGGGGATATGAATTGGCCCCCGTTCACCCCTAACGCCGGGTAAATTCCTACAATGGTTGGATGCACTTGATCAACGCGGACTTGCACTGCCACTCCACCGTCTCGGACGGCACTCTCGAGCCCGAGGTCTTGGCCGTGCGTGCTCAGGGCAATGGTGTGGAGTTGTGGGCCCTGACCGATCATGACGAGATCTCAGGCCAGCACCGCGCTATGGAGGCCGCGCGTCAAGCGGGGCTGGACTATTTAACCGGCTGTGAGATCTCGGTCACGTTTGCCGGTACCACGGTTCACATCGTCGGTCTGGGATTTGATGCGGATGATTCATCCTTGGCCCAAGGCCTGCGAGAGACTCGCGGTGGGCGGGCGCTTCGCGCGCAGGAGATGAGCGATGAACTTGCCAAAGTGGGAATCCGAGGCGCTTACGAGGGCGCACTGCAGTACGTAGGCAACCCCGAACTGATCAGCCGCACCCACTTTGCGAGATTTCTGGTGGACTCTGGCGTGTGCTCAGAGACACATGAAGTGTTTCGGCGTTTCCTCACCGAAGGCAAACCCGGCTTTGTTCCCCACCGCTGGGCCCGGCTGGGCGATGCGGTTCGATGGATTCGGCAAGCCGGCGGCGTCGCTGTGATCGCGCATCCAGCGCGTTATGCGTTCTCCCCTACCCAGGAGTTCGCTTTTTTCGGTGAATTCAAGGAACACGGGGGCCAAGCGGTGGAGGTGGTCACCGGGAGCCACACGGCAGCCGAGGCCGCCAAGTACGCTGATATGGCCGTCGAGTTCAACCTGATGGCCTCACGCGGCAGCGACTTTCATGCGCCCAATGAGAGCCACACCGATCTCGGTCAACTGCCCGATCTTCCTGGGCGGCTCACGCCGGTTTGGGAGGGCTTGCAGTCGCGTGTGATTCGGGCTTGACGCCTCCCAGCGTCAGTCTTGTTGCAGCGGACCTGCAGGCCGAGAAAATAACCGCTGCATCGCCGCCTCGATGATCACGCCACAGGCGCTGTAGATGAGCGAGCCCACCAGCGCTGCTCCGAAGCTGGCCACACCAAATCCGTTGAGCATCTGCGCAGCGGCCCAGAACATCAGAGCGTTGATCACAAACAGGAACAGGCCCAAGGTCACCAAGGTCACGGGCAGCGTCAGAAAAATCAGGATGGGCCGCACCAGCACGTTGAGCAGCCCCAACACAAAGGCGGCCCATAAGGCGGTGGGAAAGTCGGTGACCGTGACGCCGCCATACAGGTGAGCCACGAGCAGCAACGAGGCCGCCAAGAGCACCCAGCGAACGATGATCTTCATGCCGTTAGCATAGCGCACACTGCCATGCGTGAGCTCTGCGCCGTGTCAGCACAGTGCAGGGCGGGATACCCACAATCGCTCGCGTGTCGCAGTACTTCGTCGTTCATCCCGATAACCCCCAGCAGCGCCTGCTGCGTCAAGCCGCAGAGCTCTTGGCTGCAGGCGGTATCGTGGCTCTACCCACCGACTCCAGCTATGCGCTGGTTTGCCACCTCGACGATAAAGCGGCCGTGCAGAGACTCAGGCGCATCCGGCAGGTCGATGAGCGGCACTTGCTGACGCTGTTGTGCCGCGACCTCAGCGAGGTGTCCCACTATGCCCGGGTGGATAACCGGCAGTTTCGACTGCTTAAGTTAGGCACACCCGGCCCCTTCACCTTCATCTTGGAAGCCTCACGCGAGGTGCCCCGCCGGGTGTCGCACCCCTCGCGACGTACCATTGGCTTGCGGGTGCCTGATCACCAAGTGGCTCAGGACCTGTTGGCGCTGCATGGCGCCCCCTTGCTGGGCATCACGCTTATCGACCCGCAAACGCAAGAGCCCATGAACGATGCCCATGCGATCCGTGAGAGGTTTGAAAAAGACTTGCAAGCGGTGGTGGATGCGGGCGCCTGTTCGATGGAGCCCACCACGGTCATCGACCTGGGGTCCACCCCCGCGCAGATTTTGCGCCGCGGTCGCGGCGACCCGGCCCGGCTCGGTCTGGCCACCCAAGACTGAGCCCGGGGTCAGACCGCTGCAGTCACCACCATTTCCACCTTGTAGCTCGGATCGGCCAACAAGGCCTGAACAGTGGCACGGGGCGGCGTTTGCCCCTGCACCACCCAGGCATCCCACACCGCGTTCATGGCGGGAAAGTCTGCCAAGTCGGCAATGAAGATCTGACACATCAAGATGCGTCGCTTGTCAGTGCCCGCACGGGCAAGCAAGGCATCAATCTGCTCGAGCACATCCCGTGTTTGCCCCGTGATATCGAGACTGGGATCACGTGCCACCTGGCCGGCCAAATACGCCACACCATCGTGCACGGCCATGTCCGACAGGCGTGGACCCACATCAAATCGTTGCACCATCTCAGCGTTCTCCTGATGAGCCAGCGGCCTTTTGCCCGATACGGCCTTCGGTGCCGGCAATGAGTTTTTTGATATTGCTCTGGTGCCGCCACACCAACAACACGCTCATGGGCGCCACCGCCATCAGATTGGCCCCGCCTCCCCACACCAGCAGTTGGAAGAAGAGGGCAAACCCGGCTGCGATCAACGAGGCCAGCGACGCATACCTAAAAAAGAACGCCACGATCGCCCAGGTGCCCAGGGTGGCCAGCCCCAAAACCGGTTGTAACGCCAAGAGCACACCCGCGGCGGTGGCCACGCCCTTGCCGCCTTGAAAGCGAAAGAACACCGGCCACAGGTGCCCCACGAACGCGGCAAGGCCCGTGAGGGCTACCGCCGCGTCGGTCAGGCCGAGTCGAGGCTGCCACCACAAAGCCAGCATTACCGGGACATAACCCTTGAGTGCATCCAAGACCAAAGTCAAGACGGCCGCTGCCTTGTTGCCCGATCTCAGCACATTGGTGGCACCAGGATTGCCCGATCCATACGAGCGAGGGTCAGCCAAGCCCATGAACCGGCTCACGATCACCGCAAACGACATTGACCCCATCAGGTAGGCCAGGGGGACGACCAACCAGGGCAACCAAGCTTCCATGGGCACAGTTTAGCTCGCCCCCCCCTGCCCTTATCATGGAGGTATCACTCTGTCCGCATCCGGTGCGGTTTGACATGCTCAAGTTGCTCCTACAACCCGGCGTGCTGGGTATCACGCTGGCTGCTGCCGGGATCTTGGCCATCACCATGGGTTCACGGCAGTCCATGGGCCTTTTCTTGGGCCCAATGAACACTTCTACCGGCCTGGGCATTACCACCTTGAGCCTGGCGATGGCAGTAGGACAGTTCGTGTGGGGTGCATTTCAGCCGGTGGCTGGAGCCGCTGCCGACCGCTGGGGTCCACGCCCGGTGCTGTGGGCCGGTCTGATCATCATGGCACTCGGAACAGCGCTCACCCCTCTGGCCACCTCCGCCTGGAGCATGGTGCTGGTGCTGGGCGTGATGACGGCTATCGGTTCGGGCAGTAGCAGCTTTTCCGTGCTGATGGGTGCAGCCGCCCAACGCATGTCGTCCACGGCGCGCGGCGCCGCCTCGGGCGTGATCAATGCGGGCGGATCATTCGGACAGTTTGTATTCGCGCCTGTGACGCAAAAGCTCATCCAATCGCTTGGGTGGATGGGGGCCTTGTGGACCTTGGCCTTGATGACGTTGGCCGCCTTACCCCTGGTGGGGTATGTGACCCGTAGATCGAACAGGGAAGGTTCGACACTGTCGCCCCCGGATGCGGCGCCCGGCTCTTCCTCAAATGAAGCCGCACCCGATCGTGCCCAGGTCGGTGTAGAGGCTGTCCCTACGGGATCTCCTGAGGTGGCCCGGGCCAGCGGTCCGTGGGCCGCCATCTTGCTGGCCATGAAGGACCCCAGTTACCTGTTGCTCCATGCGGGCTTTTTTACCTGTGGTTTTCATATTTCATTTTTGGTCACCCACCTGCCCAACGAGGTGTCGCTGTGTGGGCTGCCGCCAACTGTTGCCAGTTGGTCACTGGCCATCATCGGTTTGGCCAATATCGCAGGTAGCCTCTACGCCGGTTCATGTGTCGCTCGCTACCGCAGCAAAATGGTGCTGGCCTGGATGTATGGTGCCCGGGCCGTGGCCATCGTGCTGTACCTGCTGGCGCCCAAGACCCCCATCACGTTCTATCTGTTTGCCGTGGCCCTGGGCTTTACCTGGCTGGCCACCGTGCCGCCCACGGCTGCCATCGTGGGCAAGCTCTTTGGCGTGCGCTATCTGGCCACGTTGTTCGGGTTGACGCTACTTTCTCATCAGATAGGGGGCTTCCTGGGTGCCTGGCTGGGAGGTCAAAGCGTGACGGCATTTGGCGATTACCAGTGGATGTGGTGGGCCGATATCGCGCTGGCAGCTGCAGCTGCGCTGGTCAACCTGCCCATCCGCGAGGCGCGCATCACGGCGCCCGCAGCTGCCGCCTCATGAGCAGCTTCAAGGGCAACAAGTCGTTCTTGCCGAGCAAGCCCTGTGCGGTATGTGGCAAACCCATGACCTGGCGTAAGGCCTGGGCACGCAACTGGGAGGCCGTGCGCTACTGCAGCCAAGCCTGTCGACAGCGACGCTCCCCACCGCGCGAAACGGCATGACCCAAGCCTCGATCCGGCATCTGGTCGTTGTTCTGGGTGATCAACTGGATCGACACAGCGCTGCGTGGACCGAATTCGACCCAACGCAAGACAGCGCCTGGATGTGCGAAGCGCAAGAGGAGGCCACGCACGTACCCAGCTCGAAGCAGCGCCTGGTTCTCTTTTTTTCGGCCATGCGCCACTTTGCCCAGACCTTGCAAGGCGATGGAATACCGCTGCACTACCTGCGTGCACAAGACTCCCTGGCGCAGGCCCTTCAAGACACACTGCAAGCGGTGCCTGTAGGCAAGGTCATCATGGTGCAGCCTGGGGAGTGGCGGGTACAGCAGTCGATTGAGCAGGTCTGCCAGAGCGCCGCGGTGCCGCTGGAAATTCGAGAAGACGATCATTTCTTTTGCAGCCGAGATGAGTTTTCGCAGCATGCGAAGCAACGCAAGCAATTGCGCATGGAGTTCTTCTACCGCGACATGCGCCGACGGCACCGCGTCCTGATGGCAGGCGATGAGCCAGTTGGAGGACAGTGGAATTTTGATGCCGATAACCGCAAGAGTTTTGGCGTCCAGGGTCCTGGACTTCGTACGCCACCGGTGCGGTTTTCTCCTGATGCCATCACTCTGGAGGTGATGACCCAGGTGAATGAAAATTTTCCCCAAGCCCCGGGCCAACTGCAAGGCTTTGGTTGGCCCGTCACCCGCGAGCAAGCCCTGCAAGCGCTACACGATTTTGTGGCGAACCGGCTCTCCGAGTTTGGCCCGTGGCAGGATGCGATGTGGGCAGGTGAGCCGTGGCTGTATCACGCCATGATCGCCTCCTCTTTGAACCTGAAGCTGTTGAACCCGCGTGAGGTGGTACAGGCCGCTGAAAAGGCGTGGCAAGACGGGCACGCACCCCTGGCCAGCGTGGAGGGATTTATTCGACAAATCCTGGGCTGGCGCGAATATGTTCGGGGGGTGTACTGGCTGCACATGCCGCAGTACCTGCAGCGCAACGCGCTGGACGCGCAGCAGGCCCTGCCCGCGTGGTACTGGAGCGGACACACATCGATGGCCTGCCTGGCCGATACCTTGCAACAAACGCTGCAACACGGCTATGCGCACCACATCCAGCGCCTGATGGTCACCGGACTGTACGCCCTGCTGCTGGGCGTGAATCCGCGCGAAGTTCATGCGTGGTACCTGTCGGTCTACGTGGACGCGGTGGAATGGGTCGAATTGCCCAACACGCTGGGCATGAGTCAGTACGGTGACGGCGGAGTCATGGCGAGCAAACCCTATGTGGCGACTGGTCAGTACATCGATCGCATGAGCAACTACTGTGCCGGTTGCCGCTTCGATCCCACGCAACGCACCGGCAATAGCGCTTGCCCCTTCACCACTTTGTATTGGGACTTTCTGGATCGCCACCAAGCCAGCCTGGCGCGTAACCCACGTATGGGCCTTCAAGTGAAAAATCTGGCGCGAATCGATGTCACCACACTGCAGGCCATTCGCGATCGTGCTCAGCAGTTGCGAGAGGATCCGAGCTTGACCGCAGGGCCTGAGGCATTAGATCGCCCATGACTGCTGCGGGCCGTCTTTCGCCTCAAGGCTTCTTGGCCCTGCTGTTCATCGCCTGCATCATGGGGGCCAATCACGTGGCGGCGCGCGTGGCACTGGACCACGGGGCCAATGTGGTGACGGCGGTGTGTTCGCGCAGTGGTGTGACGGCTCTGGTGGTCGCGACCCTGGTGTGGTGGATGCGAGCGCCCTTGGTGATGAGTCCGCGCCAGCGCCGCTTCATGGTGGTGCTGGGCTTGCTGATTACCGCCCAAAGCGTGCTGTTGTATTCGGCGGTGGCCCGCATTCCGGTGGGGCTGGCCCTGCTGGCCTTCAACCTGTACCCGCTGTGTGCCGCAGTGTGGTCGGCATTGTTGTATCGGCAGCGACCGCCCGCGCGGGTGTTGTGGATCATGCCGGTCATCTTGCTGGGTTTGGGCTTGGCGCTGGACGTCACCTCTGCCCTTGGGCTTTCCTCGAACCCACCCGAGGCCACTCTGGCCTGGGGAGTGGGGCTGGCGGTGGCGGCTGCCGTGGTCTTTGGGGCCGTCCTGGCCATCACGCAGAACGAAGTGGCCAGTGTGGATGGCCGCTGGCGCACCGTGTTGTGCATGACCATGGTCGGGGGCTTGGCCTGGGTGGCCAGCCCCGCCCTGGGCGGCCTGCACTGGCCCAACGACGCCACGGGCTGGTGGGGCTTGGCGGCGCTGACCGGCCTCTACGGCTTGGGCATCACCTTGCTGTTCGTGATACTGCCGCGCCTGGGCGTGGTGGGCAACTCGCCCATCCTGAACGTAGAGCCCATCGCCGCGCTGCTCATGGCCTGGGTGGTGCTGGACCAGGCCATGCGGCCAGTGCAGTGGTTGGGAGCGTGTGTCGTAGTGGCCAGCGTGATGGTCTTGGGGCTCAGGCGCCGTTGAGACACCCAGAGTGCCCAGACTCAACCGAACTCGAGATGCTCAGGGAGGTGGTCCGTGATGGCCCGACAAGTAGCGAAAGGGTTGGGCATTCACATTGCGACGCTTTGTGAGCTATTCCTGTATGGGGCGCATAACTGCTGAACGTATTGCAGATGCCCCGGGAGACCGGCGACAGTTCGCTGGACTTTGACCTGGATGTCGCTCAGGAAACGCTTGAGCTCATCGCGGCCCATCAAATCAGCAACAGGGTGATACCGCTGCGGTGTAATCCCTTGGCCCATCATGACCTGTATCCAAGAGTTTTCAGCAAAGAGTTCGTCACTGGGCCGGAAGACCCGGGCCGTGTCCCGGAACAGCTCGATCCGGTGCTTCAGCGTGGGCAGGATGTCCATCTCACGCACATGCTTCCACAACGCTGAATCGGTACGCTCATTGACGTGGTAATGCAACACGATGAAATCTCGGATGTGTTCAAGCTCGCGTTTGGATTGCAGATTGAATTCGTCCACATCCGCGGCCTGGATGGCACCTGACGGAAAGAGTTGCATCAAACGGATCGCGGCGCGCTGAATCAGGTGAATACTGGTGGATTCAAGCGGTTCGACAAAGCCGCTGGCCAAGCCTACCGCGATGCAGTTGCGCTCCCAGACTTTGTTGCGCTGTCCTGGCAGGAATCTGATCAGCCGTGGCTGGGTGATCAACTCACCTTCCACGTTCTTCTTGAGCATCTCGGGGGCGTCGGCGTCACTGAGCTCTTTGCTGCTGTAGACCAAGCCGTTGCCCACGCGATGTTGCAACGGGATGCGCCACTGCCACCCAAAGGGATGCGCAATGGAGCGCGTGTAGGGCCAGGCCTCACGCACTGAAGTGGTCTGGACGGCAACCGCACGGTCGCAGGGCAGCCAGTAGGACCAATCCTCGTAGCCCACGCCCAAGGCTTCGCCCAGCAGCAGAGATCGGAATCCGGTGCAGTCAATGAAAAGATCGCCTTCGAGGCAGCTGCCATCGTCCATCCTCAGTGCCGCGATGTCTCCAGCCCGCTCTGGCCCCGCTTCTGGCCCGTGTTTTTGCACTTGAGCAATCTTGCCTTCAATGCGTTGCACGCCGTAGGACTCGCTCATGGTCCTGAGGTACCTGGCGTAGCGGCTGGCATCCAGGTGATAGGCGTAATTCAACCCGTGGTTTTGCACATGGGCAAAGCGATTGGCAAACGCGGCAACCGTTTCAGGGTTGTAGTCGGTATAGGTCTTGACCAGCCCTTCGCAACGGCCCTTGAGCCAAAAATGCTGAAAGCCAGCGCTCCAGTGATCATTTCCTGTGGAGCCAAAGGAGTGGAAGTAGCTTTCTCCCACGTTCTTCCAGCCTTCGAAGTTGATGCCGAGTTTGAAGGTCGCGTTGGTGGCGGCCATGAACTCAGCCTCATTGATGTCCAGCAGATTGTGGAAGGTGTGTAGCGCGGGGATAGTGGCTTCTCCGACACCGACCGTGCCAATTTCCTCCGACTCCACCAGCTTGATATCCAATTGCTTTCCCAGCAATTTGCTCATCAGGGCAGCCATCATCCAGCCGGCGGTACCGCCGCCTGCGATGACAACACGTTTGAATGGCTTCATAGAAGTATTCATCGCTTGATTTGATTAAGAAGGAGCGCGCGAGCCTGGCGCGTCAGGGTCTCGTCAATGGGCCCAAGCAGACCACGAGCCGATTGCGGAATATGGGCCCAGGTGTTGGCATCGGCACTGAAGACAAAGTGCTGAAAATGGTGTTCCCAGATGCGCCGCTCTCGTTCGGGCAAATCACGCAGCGTCATCAAAGCCAATCGCAAAGTACTGAGGGGGGAGTCGACGTAGTCCGGCACCTGACGCCACCAGGCATTGATGAGGAGATTGACCGCTTCGAGGCCTTCAACATGGTGAAACCACATGCTCGGGATGAACAGCGCATCTCCTGGCTCTAAAACGGCCTGCTCACCTGCCTCCCAGGCCTGAGAAAAGCGCGGGAAGCGTTCTAGATCGGGAGCTTGGAAGTCGACGAGGCTCACAGGTTGACCAGCCGGGGTAGGCTCCAAGGGCCCCATGTAGAGGTTGTGAAGTTGCTCGGGAGGGAACACGGTGAAGCGACGACGCCCTGCCGCCACGATCGCAAAGTTGTCTGGCAGGTCGTAGTGAGCGGCAATACGTGTGCGGTTGCCCAACCACAAACTCACCAAGGCATCACGATTGCCCAAGCCTAATGCATTGACCCCCAGAAATCCCGGTAGCACGGCATCTACAGTGGTCGAGCCCACATACAGTGCAGGTGGCTCGGGGGTTTGAACCAGACCAATGAGGCCGGCCAACACCTGGTCCAGCGTTGCCGCGTGACGACGGAAGTTGAAGCTGCTCAATGTCTCATCGGCATAGAAGACGCGGCCGTGCTCGCGCGGATCCAATTCAAAGAGCGCAACGTGCACGCCGTTGTAGAACTTCATGAGGTATTGCGCCAGGGCCACTTCAGACTGCCTAGCAGCCTGCACGACCGGCCAATGCGCAAAGCCACCTCGAACCACGAATGGGCGCTGCGATGTCAAAAGGTCATGGGGCAAAGCCTGAGGGTCAAACGGACCAGCCCAAATGGGGATTTCTCTCATGGAGCTTTAGCGGTGCGCGGAGCGCTCGGCAAGGAGGGCCAATTGAGCGAGCGAGGCGATTTGCATATAGATGGGCAGCAGATGACCCTCTCGGGCCAAAGCCTCCAATGCCGCACCAGGCAACCCCGCCAGTTTTTCCTCATTGACGGTGAAAAGTCCCGTCAGCCGTGCATGTTCGCCACCAGGCGTTTGCATATCGAAAACGAAGGGCTCCAACAATTGATGGCGAATCAAGGCCTCGATAAACACAGGCAGATACTGGACCTGCGCATGCAGATCCTCCATCAAACGCACCACCTGATCTAGGTATTCACTGAAGCCGCCATGCGGCAAGAACAGGGCAGTACCGATCTCGCCTTGATCCGGCTCCACGATGCGCGGACTGTCCAGATCAATATACAGCTGTAGCGTGTCATCCTGTGCCCGACCAATCAAAAAGGGGTCTCTTTGCATGGACATGGGCACAACGGTGGCATCCCATCCGGTGGGCGTCAGGAATAGATTTTGTCCTTCCTCAAGACCAAACAGCGCAATAGGCTGAAAGCCAACATCACCTTCCACGAGTTGGAAGACAATGGGAAAGTGGGCCTGTAGGTGACGAAATTCAACCGGCAGCGCCAGGGCGTAGTGGCGGTTGTCCCCCAGACCCGCCGAGCGCTCGGTGTGGATGCGCAAATGGCGGTGGTTCACATTGTCAAGGAGGACGGGACGGGTCATGACGCGATCTTGTGTATGTGGTCGATCAATGTGCGATGGCCAGGCAGCCCAGTCAGCAGACGACGAGCCTGGCGAGAGGCCTCGTCAAAGCAGGCCTGAGCTGCCCGAAGTGTGACATCAGATTGAGAAGTCAGCTCGGGACAAAATCCCATACCGTAGAGAACGTAGTGGTAGCTGGCGGCGGGGAAAACCTCATCGATACGGCCAAAATCATGCCGACCCGGTGGCCTTAGCCGCCACATCGGCAAAAGCTCGCGCAGCCGTTCGGGCCACGTGGCGGGATCACGATGTGCGCGCCAATAGACGCTGTCGTCGCGGCGGGTCAGCACGTAGTGCAGCTTCAGGAAGTCGATGACGCGAGCCCACCGGTAACTGAAGTCCTCATTGAAGCGACGCGCAACCGCATCCATGCTCTGGCGGGTCATCGGGAATTCATCGCAAAGGCGCTGCGCCGACAGGTCAACCAGAGCAAGCGCCGACGCCTCGAGCGGCTCGATAAAACCAGAAGACAACCCGATGGCGACGCAATTGCGAACCCAGAACTGCTCACGGTAACCCGGGTCATATTGGATCAACCTTGGGCTGGGCCGCTGCGCAGGGGCTCCCGTCGCGTCAAGATAATCGTCCAGGGCTGCTCGAGCCTCCTCCTCAGAGGCATGAGAGCGAGAAAACACACACCCCACCCCGCGCCGAGAGGGCAAGCCAATGTCCCAAATCCAGCCCTTGGCCCAAGCGGTGGCGATCGTACAAGTGGCCAGAGGCATGTCGTGATGGCTGTAGGGCACCTGCAGCGGCAATGCGGCGTCGTTGAACAGCACATCGCGCTCGCTCCTCAGAGGTACGCCAAAGTGCTGCCCAATGAGCCGCGAAGCGAGACCGGAACAGTCGATGAACAGATCAGCGCTCAGGTCGTTGTGCTCGCGCGTCTTCAGCGCGGCAATATCGCCGTTTTCGCAGGTGAGTACTGCATCCACATGGTCCACAACATGGTGAACACCTAGCTTTTGACAGGCATGCTCGCGCAGCATCTGACCGAAACGTCCCGCGTCAAAGTGATAAGCGTAGTTGGCCACAGCGCCAAATTCCGGAGTCTGAACTTGCTTGGGGGCCCGTCCTGCTTCACAGATCTGCACCGACGGGCTGACCACATCAGCAAACGGCCTTTGAGCTTGCGTGCTCAGCCACGCCTGAACCAGGTCGACATCATCATGACCCACTGGGAGCATGAACGGGTGATAGTAGCGATCGCCCTGAGCGCCTGCTCCGCCATGAATCCACCCGTCAAACCGAGACCCCTGCTTGAAGGATACGTGGCATTGGCGAACAAACTCGGACTCTGACAATCCCATGCGGCGCAAGGTGTCGCGCATTGAGGGCCAGGTGCCCTCTCCAACACCAATGATGGGAACATCGCTCGATTCGATCAGCGTGATGTGGAGGTCGGGATGTTCAGAAGCCAGTAATCCAGCCACCAACCATCCGGCGGACCCTCCGCCCAGTACCACCACCTTGCGCAGTCGGTTGCTCACGCTCTGATCCTTGCCACCATGCCGCTGCAGCTCTGCGTCAAGCAAGAACCACTGGCTGTCATCGCTATAGCCTCAAACGACGCAGAGCCGGACTGAGCCGGCTCTGTGAAGAAACTCACCTCGATGCCATTGTGGCACCACACGCAATAACCGTCAGCAGACCAGCCTTTTGAGCCGGTCTGCCCAGGGGACTTAGAACTTGTAGCGTGCGCCGATCATGTAGCGAGGGCCCAACTGCGTCACTGACCCGATTTGATTCTCGTTGCGCATGTGTGTACGCACATAGGCATCCATCAGGTTAATGACCTCAAACTGGAAGCGCAGGTTTTTGTCGTAGTTGTAGCCAAAGCTCAGGTCTATCTGGCCATAGGGCTCCACATACATCGGCTGAGCTCCTTCGGCCCCACCAAAGTTGGCTACCAGGAATTTACCTCGCCAGTTGTAGGCCACACGAGCGGTGAAATCCTTGTTTTCGTAGAAGCCCACCAGGTTACCGGAGTCGCCCAGTCCCACCAACACATCGGTTTGGGCGCCCGCCTTGTTGTTGTTGTAACTCAGGTTAGAGCGCACCTTGGTGAAATTGGCCGACATCCCGAAGCCTGTCCTGCCAAAGATGTGCTGGACGTTCAGCTCAATGCCATTGAGTTTGCTGGTGCGCTGATTGTTGGCGTAGGTGCCCAGCTGGAACTTCAACAACGGATCGCCCGGCTGCCCCGTGATCACCTTGTTAACCGCATCCACTCCAGGGGAGGTGGCGAGGTTGGTGAAGATGTACTGACGAATGCAACCCGAGTCGTTAGCAGCGCAGCCCCCGAGCTGGATGGCCTTTTGGTAATAGGCTCCTCCAATGGGAGTACGCAAATCGTAGGGACTGCGTGAGGCGATGATCGCCTCGTTGTAGTCTTTGATGGACTTGGTGAAGTAACTGAACGCTGCGTAACTGCCCTTGGCGTAATAGTGCTCAAGCGCAAAGTCCCAGTTGGTGGATTGCAAAGGCTTGAGATTGGGCTCTCCCACCGATCCCGTGCCGCCATCAATGCGCGCCAGGCCATTCAAGGTCTGTCCACCTTGGATAGCCGTCCAGCCAGGGCGACCAATAGTTTTTCCGTAGCTGACCCGCATCTTGGTGTTGATCGCCAGGTCCGCACTCCAGTCGACTGAGGGCAAGAGATAGCTGTACTCACCTTGCCGTGAAGCGGATTTGGTACCACTGAAGGTGATGGGCAGTTCGTTATCTGCCACCCAACGCACGGCAGTAGGAATGGACTCCACACTGGGAGACTCCACCTTGGTGCGCTCGTAGCGCAAGCCCAATCCCAGGTCCATGGGTACCTGCCAATCCCACGCCAGGTTGTACTGCCCAAAGATCGCCTGAGACCGCTCGGTCGTACGGAAGTCATCCTTGAAATCAAACGATGCCTTCAGCAAGGCGTCAGATCCCAGGGCCTTGATAGCAGCCGCACGGACATCTTCGAAATTGAACCCAAAGAATTGATTGAACAAGCGTGGGTCATTAGAGCCAGGAATGCCTTTGAAGTAACGGCTAATGGAATCTGCCCGCCAAATGCTATCGGGCATGGCAGCCGGTCCGCCACCAGCGCCGGAGCCCCACGAGTCACGCTGCACGTTGGCAAAGGCTGAACGGTTCTTGACCTCGGTGAGCGACAAGCCAAAGTCCAGGCTGCTGTCAGCATTGATCTTCCAGCTGCCCTTGGTCTGAACCTGGTTGACCTCATTTTTCTGCAAGCTGTTGCTGAACACCGAGCCCTGGAGCTCTTGCAGGGCCGGGTTCAACGTTCCGCCGACGATATTGAGCACCGGGAACTTGTTGCTGAAGTCAACGTACGTGTCGCCGCGGTTAAGCGAAGCAGTTCCCAAGACCACGCTGGTGCCCAGGGGGTTGCCTGCCCCAGAAGAGGCGGTGGAATGGTGGGCGTCGAAGTCGAAATTCAAGGCGTTGGTGGCCTTCCATTTCAGGTTCAGGCCCACTTGCTGATTCTGGACCTTGGTCTGGATGGCTGAGCCGCCCATGGCCACATCGGAATTGGTCATCTTTTCGCCGTAGATGATCGGCGATGAAGGGGAGCCCGTCTGGTACTCGCCAAACTGCCCGTTGTAGTTGAACCAAGCCGAAATGTCATTGCGGCGTTGGCGGAACTTTTGCTCCGACATCACAAAGTCGAGCGTGGCCACCATGTCTTTGGTTGGCTTGACTTGCACCACTACCTGGCCGTTCATGCGCTCTCTGTGAACTCCGGTAAACGAGTAGTTCAAGTTCTGAGGCACGCTGTAGATCGAGGTGGCAGCCGGCCGATTCTTGATGGCGTTCCACGAGGCGGGAGGCAAGCCGCCCCACGCGGCATTGCCGCCTCCCCAATCGTTGTCCTTGATGCCATCAAAGGTCTTCCACCCGCTGGTCACAGCAGCCTGGGAGTAGCCTGAATCGCGCACCTGGTAGGTGCCCATCAACGAGATGCCAAACGTGCCGTCACTAGACTGAGTGCTGTAGATCGCATTGAGCTCAGGCGTCACTTTTTTGCCCTGCTGCTCAAGCGGCACGCGGCCAGCCGTCTCGTCATGGACCAACTTGACACCCAACTGGGCGATAGTCTCCTTGATGTCCAAAGGCCGCTGGGTACGCACGTTGACGGTGGCGCCCATGCCGCCAGTCGGACTACTGGCTCGGCTGGTCTTGTAGACCTCCAGGGCGGCGATGCCATCAGAAGCCAAGTTGGAAAAATCGAAGGAGCGCGAACTCGGTGCACCCCCGTCGAAGCTGGAGCCCGGCATTTGCCGACCGTTGAGCAACACCAAGTTGAAGTCGGGTCCCATGCCGCGAACGGTGATGCGGGTGCCCTCGCCGTTGTTGCGCTCTACCGACACGCCGCTGATGCGGCTGAGCGACTCGGCCAGGTTGGTGTCGGGGAACTTGCCAATGTCTTCGGCCACGATGCCATCGACCAGCCCTCGCGCACCACGCTTCAGATCAAGCGAAGTCTCCAGGCTCCTGCGCACTCCGGTCACGAGAACCGAATCGAGCTGCTGAACGTCGTCCTTCTTGGCTTCCTGTGCATGAACCGAAACCGTTCCGAACAGGACGCCGCAAGCGGCAACCAGCGGATTCAATCGGAATTGGAGGGCACGTTGACGTGCGATGGGTCGCATGCGAGTTCTCCCAAAAACAAGGGGTGGGGTGAATAAACTGGTGAAAGCGCTTTCAAACCAAATCAGAAAAGGGGCTTGAAACCGCTTTCAAACCTAAGCATAGGGGATTTGGGCGCGCACCACAAGCATCACGATAGACGGTGAAAACCCTGAGTGGACCCCGACCCAACCCCCAATTCCCCTGATCGGACCACCGCAAAGTCCCACCCCCAAGTCTCTCGCTCCAGCAGGCGGGATCTAGCCCCTACACTCTCAGAAATCCTTCGATCTCTACTCGCTGCCATGCCCAACCGCCGCACCGTTGCGCCTCCCATTGCCGCCGCATCGGGCGATGGTTCTGTCACGTTGCAGATGGTGGCGCAAACAGCAGGGGTATCGGCCAGCACGGTGTCGCGAATCCTCAACGGCACGGCGGTGGTCAGCCAGGAAAAGAAACAGGCGGTGGACGAAGCCATCGCCCGCCTGGGCTTTGTGCCCAACCCCGTCGCGCGCGGTCTGGCGGGCGGTCGCACCCTCAGTGTGGGTGTGGTGACTCAGTCCATCGACAGCCCATTTTATGGCGTGGCCTTGCGGGGAATTGAGGATGAGCTCGACCGTGCAGGTTACAGCCCGTTGTTTGTCAGCGGGCATTGGAACGCCAGCGAAGAAGCGCGGTGCATCGATATGCTGCGCTCTCGCCGGGTCGACGGCATCATCGTGCTCACTGGGCGACTGAGTGACTCGGCTCTGAGGAAGACGGCCAAGATTTTGCCCGTGGTGGCCACTGGCAGGCGGCTGAGAGCGCACAACCTGTTCAGCCTGGACTTTGACAACTTTGAAGGCGCCCGTCTGGCCACGCGGCATCTGATTTCACTCGGACACCAGCGCATCGCCTTCATCGCGGGAAACGCCGAGCATCCCGATGCGAACGAGCGACTTCGGGGATATCAGGCTGGATTGGAGAGCGCAGGCATTGCCTTTGATCCGGGGTTGGTGGCTCCCGGTCTCTTCCATGAGGAAAGCGGCATGATGGCGGCAGAGCGCCTGCTGGACACGAGGCAACGATTCACCGCCTTGTTCGCCGCCAATGACCAGATGGCTCTGGGTGCGTGCCTGGCGCTTCAACGCCACTCCTTGCGCGTACCGCAGGACGTTTCGGTCATGGGATTCGATGACCTGTCCATGTCGCGCTACAGCATTCCCCCGCTGAGTACGATTCATCACCCAGCCTATGAACTCGGTCAGGGCGCAGCCGCGGCGATGCTCAGCCTGCTGCGAGGAGACAAGCCCGCCTTCGAATTGCCGGGGCCCCGGGTCGTGGCCCGCGAGTCCACGGCCTCACCCATGGCCACACCCCATCGGGCCTGACCGATCACCTCATCCGCACATTCCCTGATTTGACAGGCCCCCTGGTGTTCTCCATAATTTGAAAGCGCTTTCATGCGCCGCATAGCGGCACCCAAGAATCGCATTTAGATTCGGGACTGGCCTGAGGGCAGTCCACTCCCCCATCCACACTCGGCACTGGCCCAGGACCTTCCCGGTACATCGCGATGAAGCACCATGCAGAAGGTCAGCGCCCTGAACGGCTCGAAGGGCCGTCTGAACGCGCACTGGGCCTGCAACGGCGGCAGGTACTGGCGGGTCTGGCGACGACTTTGGGCCTGATTGAGCCCGTAGCAGCGCAGCGACGAACGACCTTGACGGTGGCTGCCTTCCCGCTCGTAGACGAGATCGTCAAAGCCGCCCTGCCGAAGTGGCAGGCGCGCCATCCGGATGTGGATGTGAAGGTGGTCAGCAGGCAGTACGTGGATCACCACACCGCGATGACGACCGCCTTGTCCACGAGTGTGTACCTGCCCGACGTGATGGCCCTGGAGGCCAGTTATGTGGGTCGGTTCTCTCAAGGTGCTGGACTCGAAGACCTGTCGCAGGCTCCCTACTCCCTGAACCGGCTGTCCGACCGATTCGTTCCTTATGCATTCGATCAAACTCTCAATCGACGAAACGAGCGTGTAGCGGTACCTACGGACATTGGACCCGGCACCCTTTTGTACCGCCACGACTTGCTGAATACAGCAGGCCTCACCCCGGGTGACCTCACGACCTCATGGGAAGCCTATGTGGCCGCCGGGCAGCGGATCAAGGCAGCTACGGGCGCTTACTTGTTAGGCAATGCCCAGTCCATTAAGGACATCGTGATACGAACGGGATTGAAGCCAGGCGAGGGTATCTATTTCGACAAGGACTCTCGCGTGTTGGTCAATTCACCCCGCTTCCGTCGCGCCTTCACCCTGGCGCGGCAGGTCAGGCGCCTGAAGTTGGATGCGAAAGTCAACGCCTGGTCCAACGAGTGGGCCGAAGGGTTTCGCCGTGGCACCATCGCCACCGACCTGACCGGCGCTTGGATGGTGGGGCAAATGGCCAACTGGGTGGCGCCCACCACAAAAGGGCTTTGGCGCGCCACCCAATTGCCCGAGGGCACCTTCGTCGGTTACGGTGGAACGTTCTATGCCATTCCAAGGCGCGCCAATCCCGCCCACAAGCGTTTGGCCTGGGACTTGATTCAACTGCTGACCATGGACCCCCAACTGCAGCTGCTGGCCTTCAAGACGCAAGATGCATTTCCCGCCCTGATGGAAACCCATCAGGACGCTTTTTTTCAAGAGCCGGTATCGTTCTTGGGAGGACAGCCAGCCCGCTTGCTGTGGCGAGACGCAGCACGGCGCATCACGGCCACCCAAGTCCACAAGCAATCGAACTTTGCCGATGAGGTAGTGGGCACTGAGCTAGATAACGTGCTGGATCGCAACAAAGACATCGAACAAGCGCTGGCCGATGCAACGCGCTTGCTCGACAGGCGTGCTCGGCGGTGAGCATGGGCCTGATGCGAATTCGACGTCTGACTCCCCGATGGGCGCCATGGGTGTTCATCAGCCCCTTTTTGCTGTTGTTTGCCATCTTTGGTGTCTTTCCCCTCCTGTTTTCCTTGCATCTGGCGTTCCAAACCTGGGAGCCCACCAGCGGGCTGAACTCGATGGAGTTTGTGGGCTTGGAGAACTTTGCCTTCGCCTTACAAGACGAGTGGTTCTGGAAATCCTTGAAAAACACCACCTGGCTGGCCATAGCGTCAGGGGCGCCGCAGCACTTGGTGGCCATCCCTTTGGCGGTGTTCATTCACTCGTCCTTCCAACGTTTGCGCGATGGGGTGATGGGGGCCTACTTTTTGCCCTACATCACCTCCACGGTGGCTATTGCCATCATGTTCAGCTCGCTGTTTTCTACCGACTTCGGTCTGATCAATGCGGTCATGAAGGCCGTCTTGGATATCGGCCCGGTTGACTGGCTGGGCAACGCCGACACCATCAAGCCTGCCGTCGCTTTCATCGTGTTTTGGCGCTACCTCGGCTTTAATGTGGTGCTCTACCTGGCTGCTTTGCAAACCATCCCCAAAGACCTCTACGAAGCCGCCACCATGGACGGAGCCAATCGATGGCAACAGTTTTGGTGCATCACGCTACCCAATTTGCGTCCCATGATCTTTTTTGGCGTCACGCTCAGTGTGATTGGCGGGCTGCAGCTGTTTGAGGAGCCATTCATCTTGACAGGAGGGCGCGGAGGCGTCGATCAATCGGGGATGACCTCAGCCGTTTATCTGTACCGTATGGCCTTTGATTTCAATGACTTCGGTGGCGCCAGCGCTATGTCCTGGCTGCTTTTTGTGGTGGTGGCTGTGTTGACCTGGTTGACCAACCGGGCTTTTCGACCGCCAGAATTGCGCACGCGCCAGGTGGATTCGAAGTGAACGGCAACCGCATGAGCCGATGGAGCGCTTATGCGCTCGTCATGGTGGGGGCGCTCATCATGCTGGCGCCTTTTTACTTCATGTTTGTATTTGCCACCCACTCCAGAAGCGCCATCTTCAGCTTGCCTCCGCCACTTTGGTTCGGTCCAGACCTACTCGACAACTTGCAAATCCTCACCTCACGACTGCCGTTTTGGCGCAATCTCGGGTGGAGTGTGTATGTGGCTTTGGCCTCCACTGCGTTGACCTTGTTGTTCTGTTCGATGGGTGGCTACGCCTTTGCCTTGATGGAGTTTCGAGGCAAGCAGGTACTGTTTGGTCTGGTGATGGGCACCATGCTGTTGCCTTCTTTCATGAACATGATCCCGACTTTCATGATCATGGATGCCCTGGGTTGGATCGATGAGCATCGCGCGCTTTACATACCGGGCGCAGCCAGCGCGTTTGGCATCTTCTTGATGAGGCAATTTGCAGCCTCTGCGATTCCACGAGAATTGATCGAGGCTGCCCGGATGGATGGCTGCGGCGAATTTTCGATTTACTGGCGCATCGTATTGCCCCTGCTCAAGCCAGCGCTGGGAACGCTGGGGTTGATCACCTTCATCAGCTCTTGGAACAATTTCATCGGACCACTGATCGTGATGCGAAGTGCCGACAACTACACCTTGCCGCTGGCCCTGCGCAGTCTGCAGTCCCCGGTCAATACCGAGTGGGGCGCCCTGATGGCCGGGTCTGCCATTGCCACGATTCCCTTGCTGATTCTCTTTGCATTTTCCTCTCGTCAACTCATCGCGGGCCTGACCTCAGGCGCCGTCAAGTAACGTCTCACCCTACTGAACACAATATGGCCACTGACACCTCTTTAGCCCGTCGCTTCCCGAGCAATTTCATTTGGGGGGTCGCCACCAGCTCTTTCCAAATTGAAGGAGCCGCCCAAGAGGATGGAAAGGGCGAATCGATCTGGGATCGCTTCTGTCGTCAACCTGGGGCGATTGCAGACCAAAGCAATGGCGATGTGGCTTGCGACCATTACCACCGCCTGGAAAGTGATCTGGACCTCATCGCCTCACTGGGGGTTTCGGCCTACCGCTTTTCAGTGTCCTGGCCACGGGTACAACCTCTGGGTACCGGCGCCTGGAACGAAGCGGGTTTGGCTTTTTATGAACGACTGGTCGACGGATTGCGCGCTCGCCACATTGAACCCCATCTGACCTTGAATCACTGGGATCTGCCTCAGCACTTACAAGACAGAGGCGGTTGGAACGACCGTTCAACGGTCGATTGCTTCGTTGAGTACGCACTGGGAATCTACAAACGGCTAGGCAACCGCCTGGCTGCCATCACCACGCACAACGAGCCTTGGGTGATTGCAGTGCTGGGCCACGAAAACGGCACATTTGCTCCGGGAATCAAAGAGCGCCGTGTGGCCATTCAAGTGGCCCACCACTTGTTGCTCAGCCACGGCAAGGCCGTCAGAGCCCTTCGGGAGGCAGGCTGTACGTTACCCCTGGGCATCGTGCTCAATTTGTCTCCCATAGAGCCCGCTACTGATTCCGAGGCCGACCGAGCCTGTGCTCAAAGAGGGGATGCCGGTGGACGTCGGTGGTATGCCGATCCCCTGTTCAAGGGCAGTTATCCCAAAGAGGTGTGGGATGACTTGGGTGAGGACGTCCCCACCGTGCTGCCCGGCGATATGGAGATCATCGCCACGCCGATCGACTACCTGGGCGTGAACTACTACACACGGCAGGTGGTCAGTGCAAACGGACCAGTTGACCTGAAGACCTTGGGTTTGCCCTTGACCGAAATGGGCTGGGAGGTCTACGCCAAGGGTCTAACCGACCTGCTGCTGCTTTTGCATCGAGACTACGACCTGCCACTGGTGTACATCACTGAAAACGGCGGCGCCTTCAAAGATCCCGTCGAG
Organism: uncultured Rubrivivax sp.; assembly: GCA_964400135.1. Taxonomy (GTDB): domain Bacteria; phylum Pseudomonadota; class Gammaproteobacteria; order Burkholderiales; family Burkholderiaceae_C; genus Rubrivivax. The sequence goes on from CAYNSW010000002.1 coordinate 48,644, forward strand.
CAAGGCCAAGTACACGATCAGGACCGCATCGACTATGTTCGGTCCCACATCGCCGCAGTTGCGGATGCGATGGATCAGGGAGTTCCCATGGCAGGCTATATGGTGTGGAGCCTGATGGACAATTTCGAGTGGTCCAGCGGATATGCCAAGCGATTTGGTATTGTCCATGTGGACTACAACACCCTCAAGCGCACGCCTAAGGATAGCGCGCACTGGTACCGCGAATTTCTCGAGGCTGTGCGAGCCGTTCAGGCCAACAAACGTCGGGCTTGACACCATGGGTCAACTCAGCATCCGCAAGCTCGTCAAGAGCTACGGGACACAAGAAGTCATCAAGGGTGTCGATATCGAGATCCGAGAAGGAGAATTTCTCGTCTTGGTGGGCCCCTCGGGATGTGGTAAGTCGACTCTCCTGCGCATGATCGCAGGCTTAGAAGACATCAGCTCAGGCGAACTGTGCATTGACGGCAGGCGGGTCAACGAGGTGCATCCCGCCGAACGAGGCGCCGCCATGGTGTTTCAAAGCTATGCCCTCTACCCCCACATGACCGTGGCTGAAAACATGGGCTTTGCACTGCGTATGGCTGGGGTCGACCGAATTGAACGCGACAGGCAAGTTCAGCAAGCGGCGCAAGTTCTTCGGATCACGGATTTGTTGAGCCGCTATCCCAAACAATTATCTGGCGGACAACGGCAGCGTGTGGCCATAGGACGGGCGATCGTCCGAAAACCCACGGTTTTCTTATTTGATGAGCCTTTGTCAAACCTCGATGCGGCGCTGCGTATGGACATGCGTATCGAGCTAGCTCGTTTGCATAAGGAGCTCAACACCACCATGGTCTACGTCACGCACGATCAGGTGGAGGCCATGACGATGGGCGATCGCATCGCGGTGCTCAATGAAGGCCGTATTGAACAAATTGGCAACCCACTGGATCTCTACCATCGACCAGACAACCTTTTTGTCGCCGGCTTTTTGGGAACACCCAAAATCAACCTGATCGATAAGCCCGCCTCAGGAGCCTCTGAGGAGCATCGCAGACTGTGGGGTGCTCTACTCAACGGTCGCGCAGGCTCAGAAGATATCCGCACCGCGGGGATACGCTCGGAACACCTTCAGGTCAGTCTGACAGACCAGGGTGTGCGTGCGCAGGTTGCCATGGCTGAGCACTTGGGCGACTCGTCCATCCTGCATCTGCGCCTCGACGGTGTAGATGCCTTGATTCATGCGCGCCTACCAGGCGACGATGCCCGATATGAGCGGGGCATGCAGGTTCGACTCGTCCCCGATTCGGCTCACGTTCATCTTTTTGATAGTCAGGGTCAGCGTCATGCGCACTCCAATTGATCTCAGCCAAGCTTCACGACCATGGTCTGCACGCGTCTTGAGTGCATGCCTGCTTGTCTTTGCGTGCCTACAGGTGAGTGCGCAGCCGCTTCAAGTCCCCCGTCACTATCAGCTGACATGGTCCGATGAGTTTGACTCACCGGGATTGCCCAATCCAGACAAGTGGAGCTTCGACACCGTGCGCAACGCAGCGGGTTGGTATAACAATGAGCTTCAGTATTACGCCGCCAATCGCCTGAAGAACTCTGAAATTCGGGATGGACGACTGTTCATCAGTGCACACAAGGAGTCATTGGCCACTGCAGCTGACTGGGGGCGGCAGCGCTATACCTCCGCCAGAATGATCACCCGCGGTAAGGCGCAGTGGACCTACGGCTTTTTTGAAGTACGCGCCAAGATGCCCTGCGGAAAGGGGACGTGGCCTGCGATATGGACTCTGGGCGCCGGTGGTCGATGGCCCGATGATGGCGAGCTGGACATCATGGAACATGTGGGCAGCGATCCGCAGCGAGTGTCAAGCGCTGTACATGTCGCAATGGGCCACGCTGGCCAAGCCTTTAGTGGATCTCTCGAATTGCCAGATGCCTGCACTCAGTTTCATCGCTACCAAATGCATTGGACTCCTGATGGAGTGACTTTCGGCGTCAACGGTCGCTCTTTCCTGCGTTACCCCAAAACTGATGTGGGTCCGAGAGGGTGGCCTTTCGATGCTCCGCAGTTCCTGATCCTCAACGTCGCCATTGGTGGCGATCTGGGCGGTCCGGTCGATGACAGTATCTTTCCGGTGACCATGGAAGTCGATTACGTCCGGGTTTATCAGGCGCCAACGCCTGCCAAAAAGTGATCGTTTCGCCGCAGCCGGCTTTTACACGAGTCGACTGATCCATCAACTGGGGGTCAGGCTTTCAGCCATCAGGCTGCCCAGGGTGGCCGTGAGCATCTTGAGGCTATTGCAGCAACAAATCTCACCAGGGCATCGAATACGTCTTCACATTAGTGAAGGCCTTGCAGCACTCCTGCACCCCTTCTTTGTAGCCCAGGCCAGAGTCTTTGATGCCGCCAAAGGGAGTGACCTCCAAACGGTAGCCCGGCACTTCCCATACATTGACCGAGCCGACGTTGAGCTCGCGTACGAACCGCATGATGTCATCTAAGCGGTTGGTGCAAACGCCTGAGGACAAGCCAAAGGCAGTGGAGTTGACCTGGCGAATGGCATCGTCAACGTTTTTGAAGGTGATGACGGGAGAGACTGGGCCAAAAGTTTCTTCCCACACCACCTCCATCTCGCCGCGAACCCGATCAATCAAGGTCGGAGAGTACGAAGCCCCATCGCGCCGATTGCCGTGTAGCAGCCTCGCCCCCTGTGCCACGGCATCGTTGACCCGGCGCTCAAACAACTGGGCTGCAGACTCGTCGATAACCGTGCCCATATCGACTTTTGGATCGAGCGGGTCGCCATAGGCCCAGCTGCGCGTCTTGGCCAAAAGCGCCTGCGTGAAGTCATCGGCCACCTTTTCATGCACAAAGATGCGCTTGACAGCGGTACAGCGTTGTCCCGAATTTTTGTACGACCCGTTAGCGGCCAGATCGGCTGCTTTGGCCACATCGGCATCGTCCATGACGATGATGGGGTCGTTGCCACCCAATTCCAGAATCTGCCGCTTGTAGACCGCTTTGGATGCGATGTACTTGCCAATGGGCACCCCGCCCGTAAACGTGACGATTTCGGCATGCTCATTGGTCAGCATTTCGTCGGCAATTTCCTTGGGGTCGCCCGTAATGACCGACAGCATCGGTCCGGGCAGCCCGGCCTCATACAGCACATCGGCCAACAGCAGCGCAGCCAACGGCGTCTTCTCGGTGGGCTTGAGCACCATGCGGTTGTTGGTGGCCACCGAGGGCGCCACCTTGTGGATGACCTGATTGAGCGGGTGATTAAACGGAGTGATGGCCGAAATCACACCCATGATGGGCTCGCGCACGGTGTACACACGGCGCTGCTTGCCGTGATGGGTGAGATCGCAGGAAAAGCACTGGCCATCATCGAGCAAGGCTTGTTGGGCGGAAAACAGCAGCACGTCGCTGGCCCGACCCACTTCGTAGAGGGTATCTTTGATGCACAGACCGGACTCGAGCGTGATCAATCGCGCAATCTCGTCTTTGCGCCTGGCAATGATGTCGCCCGCCTTCATCAAGATCTTGTAGCGCTCATGGCGCGTGAGGGTGGGCTTGTAGTCACGGGCAATTTGGAACGCGCGCCGTACATCGGCCACTGAGGCTTTGGCAATGGTAGCCACCACCTCGCCTGTCCAGGGATAGCGCACATCCAGAGTGCGATCGGTATAGACCTTCTCCCCTGCTATTCGCAAGGCTTCGCGCTGGGGTGTGTCCACCACGCGGGTCTTTGTACTCATGAGATTCTCCTGCAACGACAAGGGTAAGAAGATGTGGCGTCAGGCCGGCAGGGCCTCCTCAGCCAGACTGCTATCAAGGATGCTCAGCGCTTCGTCCATTTGTTGACGTGAGACGATCAGAGGTGGTGTCCAAGTCAGCACATTGTCCATGGTGGTCTTGAAAGACAGGCCTCGAGATAGACACCGGTACAGCACGCGCTCGGCCGCCGCCTTGGCAGGCCGCTTGTCTTGGCGACTTTCCACCAGCTCGATACCCATGAGCAGTCCTCGGCCCCGTACATCGCCAATCAGAGGGTGCCGATCCTTGAACTCGTGCAAGCGCTGCAAGGCATAGTCCCCCACCTCTTGGGCATGCTGCACCCAACCGTCTCGCTCCATGATGCGCAGCGTGGCCAGGCCAGCAGCTGCCGTCACCGGGTTCTTTTCGTGTGTGTAATGACCCAATGCAAAGTCACCGGCCACGTTCAGATCGTCACGCGCCACGCAGGCGGCCAGGGGGAGCACGCCACCGCCCAAGGCTTTGCCCAACACGACGATATCGGGGGCGGTGTGATCGTGCTCAGCGGCAAAGAAACGGCCCGTCTTGCCCAGGCCCGTTGGAATCTCATCGAAGATGAGCAAGGTGCCGTGTGCGTGACACGCCTCGCGCACAGCATTCCAGTAGCCAGGCGGAGGAATGAAAGGCACAGCCCGCGCTGGCTCTGCCACAACAGCTGCCACGTCGCCCTCGCGCTCCAATACGTAACGCACCATGGCCGCACAGGCCAGAGCGCAACGCTGTAAATCGGGCTGGCCCTGCGCGTCCACAGCGTGCCCATAGGCACAGCGAAAGCAACCAAACGGGGCAACGTGCTCAGTCCCCGGCACCAAAGGACCCATACGAGAATGACGAAACAGCGATTCGCCTCCCACGCTGGAAGCGCCAAAGCCTGCTCCGTGAAACGCATCCCAAAAACTCAGGGTTTTGTAACGCCCCGTGGCCATACGTGCCAACTTGATGGCCACCTCCACCGCATCACTTCCGCCCGTTGTGAACAGGATTCGACCCGCCTGGCCAGTGAGGCGTTGAAACTGGCGAGAGAGCGCCTCGGCCAGCTCCACCGACTTTTCACTGACAAACCGCCGGGGGGCGAACGACAGTTCATCCAGTTGCGCCTTGATGGCTGCCAGGATTTCAGGGTGGCCGTGACCCAGGTGATGGACGTTATTGCCGTGAAAGTCCAGGTAGCGCCTGCCTGTCATATCCTGAATGTGAACACCCTCTGCGCGCACGATGGGCGCCAAACAGGGCGTGGATACCGACTGGTGCAGGAAAACCTGGCTGTCTCGCGCCAGGAGCGCTCGGCTGGCCTCATCCAGGTGTTGTGATTGCCATTGAGCACGCAAGGGCGTGCTGTTGACATCGCCCTCACTTTGAGAGGGCACGTGCGGTGCCTTCATGCGGTGGCTGCTGAGATGCGTCGGCGCACCCAGGCCGAGAGGATCTCAGCCAAGATCACGATCAGGACGATGGTCAAGATGATGGCCGAGACCTGCCGGGACTCAACCTTCTGTACGCTTTCACGCAGGTAGTGACCCATGCCGCCAGCGCCAAAAAATCCCACCACGGTCGAGGCACGGAACACCACATCCCAGGTGTAGATGGCGATTCCCGTCCAGGCCACACGGACCTGTGGCAACACGGCAAAGACAAAGGTTTGCAAGTGCCCCGCCCCCGTGGCGCGAATAGCCTCCACGGGTCCCTTGCGGATGGCCTCGATGGCTTCGGCCATCAGCTTGCCGCCAAAGCCGATGCAAAACAATGTCATGGCCAGTGTGCCCGGTAGCATTCCAAAACCCACCACAGCCACCAACACGATGGTCCAGATCATTTCATGCACCGAGCGGCAGGCCATGACGAACAGGCGGCACACCGGGTACAGCACCCGGCGACTGGGTGTCATGTTGTAAGACGAGAACCAGGCCAAAGGAATGGCCAACAGCAAGCCGACCACGGTGGCCACATACGACATCTGAAAGGTGTCAACGATGGCGTCGATGAATTCGTCGCTGAGCACATGCCCAAACTCTGGTGGCCAATAGCGGTTGGCCAGGACAGAGGCGATCCTGTCTAGCAAGCCCGGCAATCGTTCTAGGTCGATGCGCAGAACATCCAATGTCCAGGAGAAGAACCACAAAACAGCCAGAAAGATGACCGTTCGCCAGAGAATTTGCGCCGGGCGAAACCGCCGCCACTGTGGCAACGCGGTGCGGGTGGTGGTGCTCATTTCAGGTCACCTTCTTTCTGGCCCAGGCCGACAACACCTCGCCCAGTACGATCAGCACCAGGATGGTGAAGATCACAGTCGCAATTCCCCCGTAGTTGTAACTGGCCATCTGGCGGTGCAAGGCCAAGCCCAGACCACCGGCGCCCACCAGACCCATGATGGTGGAGCGCCGGATGTTCACATCCCATTCAAAAATCACATTGCCCACCACCACCGGCAGCACCTGGGGCACGATCCCGAACATCAAGACCTGGAACCGGTTAGCACCCACAGCCCGCATGGCCTCCACAGGCCCCTTGTTCACATCTTCTATGGCCTCAGCCACGGTCTTGCTGATGAAGCCGATAGAACGCACGGCCATGGCCAAGACGCCAGCCAAGGCGCCCAAGCCCACGGCAGCTACAAAAACCAAGCCCCAGACCACCTCGTGAACCGAGCGAGACAAGGTCATCAGCGAGCGGCCCACGCCGTAGGTGAAGCGGCCCAGGGGCGAGATGTTGCTGGCGCCCAGCCACGCCACCGGAATGGACATGATGGCCCCTATCAGCGTGGCGAGCGTGGCCATCAAGACCGTCTCTAGAGCGGGCTCCCACAGGTCCTTGATGACCGACGCGTCAAAGGCAATGAATCGCCAGGCGGCGGTGAGGACGCCTTGGACGGTGATGCGGCTCCAATCGGTGTCGCCAACCACGATGGCCTCGACACTCCACCCCACTACCAGAGCCAGCAGGGCGTAAACGGCGTACTTTCGGATGCGCGCGCGCCGCCGAGACTCGGCCAGTACTTCGATCAGTGCGGCGTGTCGCTGGCTGGCTTCGAGTACGGAGGAGGCACTCACAGCACCTCCATGGCGTAGATATCGGCCAACGCGTGCTTGTCAACGCTGCTCGGTGGGCCATCGAATTTCTTGATGCCGTCTTGCAACCCAATGATGCGATCGCAAAATTCCAGGGCCAGATCGACATCGTGGATGTTGCACAAGACCGGTACTTGAAACTCCCGGGCGATGCCACGAATCATGCCCATCACCTCACGCGAAATCTTGGGATCCAGGGCGGAGGTGGGCTCATCGACCAATAACAGTTGGGGGGCCTGGATGAGGGCACGGGCAATGCCCACACGCTGGCGCTGACCTCCCGACAGCGCATCGGCGCGCTTGTCCAGATGGTCGATAAGACCCACCCGATCGAGCAGCGCCACCGCTTTGGCGATGTCATCTTTGGCATACAGCCGAAACAGGCTGCGGAAGTTGCCCATATAGCCCAGGCGGCCCGACAGCACGTTGTCCATCACCGACAAGCGGTCGATGAGGTTGAACTCCTGAAAGATCATCCCAATATTGCGCCGCTGCCGCCGCATAGACGACTCGTCCAGGCTCAACAACTCTTGGCCGAGGAACTTCACTGAGCCCGACTGAGGCTCCACCAGGCGGTTGACGCACCGGATGAGGGTAGATTTGCCAGCGCCGCTGGGCCCGATGATGGCCACGAACTCGTCGGGACCCACATCAAAGCTCAGTCCTTTGAGAATTTCCTTGCCGGAGGTGTAGCTCACCCGCAGGTCGCGCACCTCCAGCACCGGGGCTCCCCCTGCGGGGGGAGCCGAGTGCTGTTGTGATGTCATGAAGGGTACCGGGCCTTACTTCGAGGCTTCACGCACGATGTCATAGTCTTTGTCCGTCATACGAACAATCTTTTCAGACTTGACATTGGCCAGGTACTTACGACCGTCTTCGTTTTGATCGACGGAGAAGAAGGTATCGGCAATCTTCTTCTTGAGGTCATCACACAAGGTGTTGCGGAACACGAAGGGATCTTGCGGAATAAGAGCTGAAGACCACAAGACATTGAAGTCCTCGAGTTTGACTTTGCCGGCATTGACTGTTTCCATGAAGCGGTGTGAGGCCACAAATGCCGCATCTACCTTGCCTTCGGACACCGCTATCGACGACAGGTCATGCCCGCCCGAATAGACCACGCGAGAGAAGTAGGTCTTCAGCGGTGGCAAATTGGCCGTCTTGGGGAAGATCTTTTCGGGAATCAGCCCGCCTGAGGTACTGGCCGGATCCACCAGTGCCACCACCCCGCCCTTGAGCGAGGCCAGATCGTTGAACTTGCCCCCCTTTTTGGTCACGAGGATGGCCTTGTAGCCAGGGCCCGCTTCTTGAATGCCGTTCTTGAGGCGGCTGTAGGTGCCAAACACCTCGATGGTCGGCTCTTTGGACTTGGCGATCACATAAGACTCAGGACCCAACACCGCCACATCCACCCACTTACCCAACAGGGCCTCCACCACGGAGGAGTAGGAGGTGGGCATGTAGAACTCGATGCGCTTGCCTGTGGCCTTTTGCAATTGGTCCAGCACGGGCTTGTAGTAACTCAGCTCACGCACAGAATCTTGCGTGGGGACCAACGAAAACTTGAGTACCCGTGGGTCCTCGCACTTGGCTTGCGCCAGCACCGATGCCGAAGCCAAGGTAGCCACTGCCGCGATGAGGCATTGGCGGATCCATGATTTTTTCATGCCAGTCTCCTGTGGTTGAAAGTTAACTTCTCAAATAATGAAAGACGCTTCTGCCGTCGTCTTCATATATCAAGGTCAGGGCACGATGGCCGCGCGCAGCACCTTGCGGTCTTCGGCGTCCTTCATGGCCTGGCCCACTTGGTCGAGCCCGTACTTGCCATCGACCAACTCCTTGAACGGGAAGCGGTGCCGATTGACAGTCACAAAATCCAGCGCCTCTATCAGGTGTCGAGGGTGGTAGTTGTGGACCCCCCGCAACGTGATGAGCTTGCGCAAAATCTGATTGACGTCGATTTGAACAAAGGATTCGGGGTTGACCACCCCGCCCAGCACGTAGTGACCTCCCGTGCGTAACATCTGAATGCCCGCCGGGATGACCGACGGATAGCCGCACACCTCGATGACGGCATCGGCTCCTTCGGGTTTACAAAGCGCCTTGACTTGTTTGACCAGGTCCGCTTCAGACAGAGCCGCAGGATCGAAGACTTCATCACAACCGAAGCGCCTGCCCAGGTCGCGGCGGGCGGCCACCGTGTCAATACCGATGACCAGACGGGCGCCGCGAGCTTTGGCTATTGCACAGGCATACAGCCCCAGCAAACCCAGGCCTTGCACCACCACGGCATCACCCATGCGGATTTGCGCCTGTTCGGTGACGCAAATGACCGTTGCCACCCCGCAGTTGACGGGGGTGGCCTCTTCGTCGCTGAGTTCGTCGGGCAAACGTAAAATCCAAGAGCGGGGCACGATGTAGCAATACTGGCCAAATCCGCCGTGATGATGAGGCGGCGTTGTGACCGCCATGTGACCATACTTGTCGACGCCTGGCGATTTTTGCGGCAGGTCCAACACTTCGGTGTAGTAGTTGTTGCCCGGGATGAAGTATTCACTCCAGGTGATGCGGTCACCGGGGCGCAAGGGGTCGCCGCGCATGTCCTTGTCTATGCCCGCTCCGAGAGAGACGATGGTGCCGATAATTTCATGCCCCAGCACGCCCGGCGTGGGATTGGGGCGGTGGCCCAAATAGGAGTGAATGTCCGAGCGGCAGATGGTGCACATGCGCACCTTGACCAACACCTCACCCGGCGCCGGCTCTCGAATGGGGAACATGCGCAGCTCAAATGGCGCATTGGGTCGGTCGTAGACCGCCACCAGACCTTCGCTTACCTTCATGTTCACCCCGTCAGACAGTGCCATTGATGGCAAAGTCAAAGATCTGGTAGCTCTTGAGCGTCATGCTGGCAGCCTTTTGTCGATAGGAGGCGTTCAAGGGCTTGTTGACGATGAAGGGCACCTTGGCCTCCGAGACGCCACCATGCGTGCGCAGACGGTGGCCCTTGAGGCCGGACAGGTCGTGATTACCGGCCGATGCGCCAATGCACACGTCGTGGCGCGCCACCACGGCCACATCACCTTCACGATCATGTGGCATGTCGAACATCCGGCAGGCCGCCTCTCGATCGAGCGCCAGCTCGATGCCATCGATGCCAGCGATGTGATCGATGATCTGCCGCGCCGTCACCTTTCCTCGAGACCAGACCCGCACGAAGCCGCCCAGTGAGCCGTGGTGGGCCACAAAAGCGTCGGTGATGGGACAAATCACCACCGTTTCGTCCTTACCGAACTTGGCGTCCAGAATGTCTTGCAGCCAGATGACATTGGGCTCGCCCGCCTCGTTACTCTTGTCGCTCATGCCGTGGTCGGCGGTGAGCGCGACGGTGGCGTCCAGTGCGGCCAAGCGGCCCACACAGTCGTCCAACTTCATGTAAAAGCGCCTGGCGTCGGCCTCTTGGGGTGACCACTTGTGCTGCACCCAGTCGGTCAGCGAGAGGTACAGGAGATCGGGTCGGCGCTCCCTGAGCAACTTGATGCCCGCTTCGAGCACGAAGAGAGACAGCTCCATGGAGTACATGCCGGGCTTTTCCATACCCAGCCACGCCAAGGCGTTTTCGATGCCGTTCTCAGCCAGGGTGCAGCGCTCCACAAACTCGGTGGAAAACGAGACATGGCCTTTGGAGCAGTCCAGTCCCTTGGCCAATTGTTTACGCAGCTTGTCCTTGGCCGTGATGGACACCACTTTGGCGCCCGCCTCGGCAAACTTGGTGATGATGGTGTCACCGCGCAACAACTCGGGGCCTGTCATGACCACCGGCTTCCAGGTGGCGGTATCGAGGTAGTAATTGCCCGAGATGCCGTGCTTGGACGTGGGCGTCCCGGTGATGATGGACATGTTATTGGGGCAGGTGAACGAGGGCATGGAGCCATCGGCAACGGCTGCATAGCCCTCGTTGACGAAACGGGCGATATGGGGAATGGAGCCATCGGCCAGAAATTGGCGCAGATAGGCCGGATCTCCGCCATCGATACACACCACCACCACAGGGCGCAAGGGCCAGCGGTACTCGGTGCCATTGACGTGAACAGAAGGTTTGGATGCGCTCATGGATCTCGAGACTTTCAGAGTGGATGTAAAAAATGGCGGGGTGGCTATCGCTCGGCAGCCTTGGTCAGCGACGCTTGCAAGCGCTGGCGGCTCGCGAGCACGTGCTGGGTGAGCAATCGCTCGGCTTCGTCTTCGTTGCGAGCCGCTACCGCATTGACAATGTCCTCGTGTTCTTGGGTGGACAAGGGAATGTTTTCGGCGCTGCGCGAAATGGTGGCGCGGCGATACAGGTCCAACTGATTGACCACCCCACGGTAGTTGGCCAACAAGGCGTTGTTGCGCGCTGCGCGGGCCAGGACGTCGTGAAATTCCACATTCAGGGCAAAGTACCCCTCGACCTGGGCGGCGCCGCCGTCTTGATGTGCCTGGTGCATGCGCCTGACCACCTGCCGCAGGTGATCGATTTCCTCCCGGGCAATGCGCCGCGCCGCCAGGCGTCCGATAAGGCCCTCCAAGGCGGCTCGCACCTCGTAGAACTCGCTGGCCTCTTCCAGTGACACCTGGCGCACGAAAACGCCGCGGTTCTTCTCCACCCTGACCAGGCCCGCTTGGCTCAGAGCGCGAAATGCCTCGCGCACGGGCCCACGGGAGACACCCAACTCGGCCGCTACATCGGCCTCATTGAGCTTGGTACCCGCTGCGATGCTGCCGGAGATGATGCGGCGTTCCAGTTCACTTTGGGCCAAGGTCGCCAGCGAGTGAGCCCGCAGCAATTCGATGGCCGCAGAGGCGGCATCGGCGCTGGAGGTCAAGGGGGAGGCCATGGACCGGGATCCTAGGGTTACTTTTGCATATTGTCAACAAAATGCACGCCTGAGGTCTGGGCCCGTAGGCGGGGATCGTGCGACAAGACGGTCAATGGCCGGCCTTGCAGGGCCTCCCAGCACCGCTGCAAGGTTTCGGATTCCAGACGGTGCATCGCCTCGTGGGTGTAGAAGGTCAGGTGCGGCCAGAGCAATACGTTGTCGGCCTCAAACAGATCGGAGAGCGGGTGCCCTTTTCTTTTGAGTGGCTCTTGACCGAATACGTCCAAGCCTGCCCCACCCAGGTGCCCCGACTTCAAGGCCTGTAGCAGGGCACTTTCATCCACCAACTCCCCGCGCGAAACGTTGATCAAGAGGGCTCCGGGCTTCATACGTCGCAGCGCCTGTGAATCCATGAGGCCACGCGTTTGGCTGTTGAGCACGCAGTGCAGTGACACCGCATCACACTGAGCCAGCATCTCGTGCAGATCGCGCTGAGGCAGCACACCGGCAGGCATATCCCGGTCATCGACAAAGGGGTCGAAGGCCAAGACACGCATGCGAAACCCCATGGCCATACGCGCCATGCTGCGGCCGATTCGGCCCGCCCCGACCAGCCCCAAGGTTTTGCCCGATAAGTCCTGTGCCAGCCACGCCGATTCGGGCCAAACCCAGCCCTTCGATTGCATGGCCTGGTGAATGGGCTTGAAACGCTTGAAAAGCCCCATCATCAGCGCAAATGCCCCCTCGGCCACGGTCTCTTCCGCGTAGGCCGGCACATTGACCACCGCAATTCCGTGCTCTCGCGCTGCCTCGATATCGATGGCATCAATCCCCACGCCGTACTTGATGATGGCGCGCAGCCGCTGGGCCTGCGAGATCACGCGTCGGCTGATACGGGCGTAACACATCAGGAGCAAGTCGGCATCGGCCACCTCGCGCACCAGGACGTCTTCGGGGGTGCCATCGGGCAGCAGGACCACCTGTGCACCGGCTTCCCGCAGCCGACGGTCTACCGTGTGCATCTCCAGCTCACGGTCGGTTCGAACTACTTTCATCACCACTCCACGCTGCTGCTCAGCCCAATCGCAGGGCGACCACTCCGGCTACGATGACCGCCGCACCCGCCAAGCGTTGTCTGCCGAAGCGCTCCTTCAAGATCAAGACGGACATCACGGCGCCAAACAGCACCGAGGTCTCTCTCAGCGCAGAGACCAGGGCCAATGGCGCTCGGGTCATGGCCCACAGCGCAATGCCATAAGACCCCAAAGACGCCAATCCACCCACCAATGCACGAGTCCAGCGCTGGGTCACCAGCGCGCGCACCTGGGGCCACCCGGCGCGCCCCCGACGAAATACCACCCAAGCGGGATACGGCACACCGTCGAGTACAAACAGCACCAACACATACGAGGCAATGGCATGTCCGGTTTGCGCGGTGAGTCGAACTCCTGCGCCATCCACCAAGGTGTAGCAGGCAATCACCGCTGCATTGCCCAGCGCAAACGCCAAGGCCCTGCCCCGGTGCAAGGCCTGTCCAGGATGGGCCAAACCCACCAACAACACCCCTGCGGTCACCGCCACCACACCGGCCCATCCCATCAGGCTCAAGGGCTCAGACAGAAATACCCAGCTGCTGATGGCCACCAGCAGCGGCGCCGTGCCCCGCATGATGGGGTAGGTGGTGCCCAACTCCCCATGCTGATAGGCTCCCGTGAGCGTGATGTAGTACGCCACGTGGATGCTCAATGAGGTGAGGATGAACGGCCAAGCCTGCGGCGGAGGCAGTCCATACCAGAGCAACAGGGGCAGCGCTGCAACAGCGCTCAGAAAGTGCACCAGGGCAACATCCAGCTCGTGATCGTCAGCGCCCTTGACAATCACATTCCAGGCGGCGTGCAGGAAGGCGCCGCAAAGCACTGCCAGCAAGACCGGGGTATCCACCGCAGTCTCAGCGCGGGCCGGTGCCCGAATTCATCTCGGCGAACTGCGATTGGCGCAACCGGGTGTCGCTCAGTGCGCCGGCCAGCTCCAAGATCGGGTAGGCAATCGAACAAATCAGTGAGTTGATGCGCTTGAGGTCGCTGATCAAGTCCAGATGCAGGCTGGACGTCTCCACGCTTTGCGCGGTGTTCTCCCGCAGGCGGGCCAGGTGGCTGTTGGCGTATTCGCGCTCCAGATCTCGAAAGCGGGCTTTTTCTTCCAGCAGCTTTCGTGCATCGTGCTCGTGGCCATCTAGGAAGACGCTCATGCCCAGGCGCAGGTTGGACAGCAAGCGCTCGTGCAGGTGACATATCTCCGCCATCCCGGCCTCAGAAAAGCTGCGGCTCGGACGGATCTTTTTGTCCTCCACATCCTGCAAGATGCGCTCCACAATGTCTCCGATTTGCTCCATATTGATGGTGAAGGACACAATGTCGGTCCAGCGTCGACCCTCTCGCTCGGACAGGGCCTCACGCGAGATCTGCGTCAGGTAGAACTTGATGGCCGAATACAACTCATCCACCCGGTCATCCAGTCGGCGCAGATCTTCTGCGAGTTGCAAATCGTTGGTCTTGATCACGTCCAGCACGCCGCGCAACATCGTCTCCACCACGTCCGCTTGATGTAACGCCTCGCGCGCGGCGCAACTGATGGCCAAGGTGGGGGTGGCCAGGGCCACCGGATCCAAGTGCTGCGGCCGGTTGCCGGCTGCCGCAGACGCAGAGTCTCGAAACCACTGCTCCAATGCCTTGGCCGCGGGGACGGTCACTCCAATGAACAGTACGGCCATGCACACGTTGAACAGGAGGTGATAGGCCACGATCTGTTCGGCCACATGGGGCAGATAAATCTGCAACCACGCTTGGGCCTGATACAAAAAGGGCACGGCCACCGTGCAGGCCGTGACTTTGAAGATCAGGTTGCCAATAGGAAGCCTGCGCGTGGCCACATCGGCCTTGGCCGTGGACAGCACGGCCAGCACCCCTGAGCCCACATTGGCCCCCAGGACCAGACCCATGGCCACCGAGACTGGGACGATGCCGCCCTCGGCCAAGGCGGCAATCAGCAAGACGATGGCCAAGGATGAGTAAGACAAAACGGTCAACACCGCTCCCACCAGGATGTCGAGCAGGACCTCATTGGGCAAAGCGGCCAGCAGCTGACGCACGGTGGGCGATTCGATCAAGGGCTGCGAAGCCTGCGAAATCAGCTGCAGCGCCAGCGTGATCAAGCCCAAACCGATGATGACGCGACCCAAACGGCCTGCCGTCTTCTTTTCGTGCGATATGAACAGCACCACGCCCACAAAGATGAGAGCCGGCGATAACCATGAAAGGTCAAAGGAAAACACCACCACCATGAGGGAGGTGCCCACATCGGCGCCGAGCATGACGGCCAGCGCAGCCGACGTGGCCATGAGGCCACGGCCCACAAAGGAGGCCACGATCAGGCAGGTGGCGGTGCTGGACTGCACCAAACTGGTGACCGCCATTCCCGCGGCCATGGCGCGCATCCGGTTGCCCACGCTGCGGTTGATCACCTGCCGCAAGGTGTCACCGAACAGCCGCAAGACCCCCGTGCGTACGATGTGCGTTCCCCAAACCAACAGCGCGATGGCAGCCAGGAGGTTGAGGAGGTGTTGCATGCGGGACGTGTCGGCAGGAGCACCCAGGGGTAGCCCGGGTGTGATGATTGAACAGCCGCAGCGCCATATTGTCAACAGTATGCAAACCCCATTGACACGCCGACCCCTGGAGGTCTAGGCTATTTGAGGTGGTTTTGTCAGGGAAAGCGTTCACGGCGTTGTCACACAAGCCGTGACAAGATGACAACCGTTGCTTTCCCGTCCCGATTGCATTTTGAGGAGCCTTTCATGCGCATTTCTACCCTGATGTCTGCCCTGTTGAAGGGCGTTTTGGCTGCTGGCGCTCTGGCGGTGTCCTTGGGCGCGAGCGCCCAGAAAACGACGTTGCTGGTCTACACGGCGCTGGAGACTGACCAACTCAAGGCCTACCAAGAAGGCTTCAACAAGGTTGAGCCCAATATTGAGATCAAGTGGGTGCGCGACTCTACGGGCGTGATCACCGCCAAATTGCTGGCGGAGAAGGCCAACCCACAAGCCGACGCGATCATGGGAGTGGCCGCTTCTAGCCTGGCGCTGCTGGACAAGAACGGGATGCTCGAGCCTTATCGCCCCATGAACCTGGACGCCATCATGAGCCAGTATCGGGACAAGAAGA
This sequence comes from uncultured Rubrivivax sp., assembly GCA_964400135.1. Classification (GTDB taxonomy): domain Bacteria; phylum Pseudomonadota; class Gammaproteobacteria; order Burkholderiales; family Burkholderiaceae_C; genus Rubrivivax. The sequence goes on from CAYNSW010000002.1 coordinate 64,605, forward strand.
ACCCTCCGGCATGGTTTGGCATGGATGTGTGGGGCGCCACCATCTGCTTCAACACGGTAGAGGCCCAAAAACGCAACATCCCCAAGCCCGAAACATGGAAGGATTTGCTCAAGCCCGTCTACAAGGGCCAGATCGTGATGCCCAATCCCGCCTCATCGGGCACGGGCTTCTTTGATGTGACGGCGTGGCTGACCTTGTGGGGCGACGATAACGGCAAAGGCGGCGGCTGGAAATACATGGATGGATTGCACGAGAACATCGCGCAGTACACGCACTCGGGCTCCAAGCCTTGCAATATGGCCTCCAGCGGCGAGTATGTGGTGGGCATCTCTTTTGAGTACAGAGCCAATACCAACAAGGCCAAAGGGGCCCCCATCGATCTGGTCTTCCCCAAAGAAGGCTTGGGCTGGGACTTAGAAGCCTTTGCAAGGGCACCAAGAAACTGGATGCCGCCAAGAAGTTAGCCGATTGGGCCTCCAGCAAAGATGCCATGAAGCTGTACGGCAAGAACTTCGCCATCACGGCACAGCCGGGTGTGGCTGAGCCATTGGCCAATGTCCCCAAGGACTATGAAGCGCGCTTGGTGAAGATGGACTTCGCCACTGTGGCGGCCAATCGCGAGCGAGTTCTGGCCGAGTGGACCAAACGCTACAACGCCAAGTCAGAGCCACGCAAGTAACCGTGTCGGCTTACCTCCAGCTTCGGGGCATCGGCAAGCAGTTCGGCAGCTTCACGGCGCTGCGCGATATCGACCTGGACATCCACCAGGGAGAATTCGTGTGCTTCCTCGGCCCTTCGGGCTGCGGCAAGACCACGCTGCTGCGGATCGTGGCTGGGCTGGAGGCGCAAAGTTCGGGGACGATTGCGCAGGCCGATCGTGACATTTCCCGGCTGCCGCCCGCGCAACGCGACTACGGCATCGTGTTTCAGTCGTACGCTCTGTTTCCCAACCTCAACGTGGCCGACAACGTGGCCTACGGGCTGGTCAACCGCAAGTTGCCCAAGGCCCAGATTCGCTCTCGAGTAGAGGAGTTGGTCAAGCTGGTGGGGTTGCCCGGCAGTGAAGACAAATTTCCAGCGCAACTCTCGGGAGGCCAGCAGCAACGCATTGCCCTGGCGCGCGCGTTGGCCACATCGCCCGGATTGCTGCTGCTCGATGAGCCACTGTCTGCGCTGGACGCGATCGTGCGGGTTCACCTGCGACAAGAAATCCGAAGCCTGCAACGCAAGCTCGGGGTGACCACCATCATGGTCACCCACGACCAAGAGGAAGCGCTCTCGGTAGCCGATCGCATCGTCGTGATGAACCATGGTGTGATCGAGCAAGTGGGTACACCGCTAGAGGTCTACCGCCACCCGGCCAGCCCTTTTGTGGCCGACTTCGTGGGCCGCATCAATGTCTTGCCAGCAACGGCCGTGGCCCACAATCGGGTGAAAATCGGCGCTGCCGAGTTTGAGTGTGAGCACGCCTTGGCCAGTGGTCAGGAGGGCAAGGTCTACCTGAGACCCGAAGACGTGCTGGCGCGTCCGTTGAGCCCGGGGGATAACAACGTGTTTGACGCTCAGGTCGAGAAGATCGAGTTCCTGGGCTCCTACTGCCTCGTGCGTGCTGCCAGTGCCTCGCTCGGTGAGCATCGAGTCACCGTTTCGATGTCCTTGAACTTCATAGGTGAGCAGCGTCTGGAGGTGGGAGCTCGATTGCCCCTGCGCCTGTTGCCCGAGCGCATGCGACTGTTTCACTGACGTTGGCGCCATCGTGTCAGGGATGAAGACGGGACAGGCCGTTTTGGCCGCAGTGGCCCTGCTGCTCCTGGTGTTCCTGGCAGCACCGCTGCTGGCCATAGGCGTGAAGGCGGTACAAGACGCCGACGGCGCGTTTGTGGGCTGGCGCAACTTTGTGGCCTACGCACAAACGCCAGCGCTGATGACCTCGCTGTGGAACAGCCTGTGGGTATCGGCTTTGGTGACCCTCATCACGGTGCCCATGGCATTTGCATTTGCCTATGCCTTGACGCGCAGCTGCATGCCCTGGAAGCCCCTGTTCCGTGGCATCACCCTGATTCCGCTGTTGGGTCCCTCTTTGCTATCGGCCATCTCCCTGATCTATTGGTTTGGCAATCAGGGTGTTTTGAAAGAGGCGCTCACTTGGGTCGGCATCGAATCCATCTATGGCGCAGCCGGCATCGTGATGGCCGAGATCTTTGCCGTTTTTCCGCATGCGCTCATGATCTTGGTAACGGCACTGAGCGCTTCGGATGCCCGTTTGTACGAGGCAGCCGATGCGCTGGGCACCTCGGCTGTGCGCAAGTTCTTCACTGTCACGCTACCCGGAGCCAAGTACGGACTGATCAGTGCCAGCCTGGTGGTATTCACGCTGGTCATCACTGATTTTGGCATTCCCAAGGTCATTGGAGGCAACTTCAATGTACTGGCCACCGATGTGTTCAAGCTGGTCATCGGTCAGCAAGACTTCCAACGTGGCGCCGTTGTCGCCTTACTGCTGTTGGCACCGGCTGTCTTGACCTTTGCCGTTGACCACCTGGTGCAGCGCAAGCAAACGGCCATGCTCACCGCAAGGGCCGTACCGCTGCGACCCAGACCCAGTGCAGGTTTTGATGCGTTGATGACGCTGTGGTGCAGCCTGGTGGCAGTGCTGATGCTGGCCATGCTCGGGATGGCTATTTTTGCGTCTTTCGCCAGCTTCTGGCCCTACAACCTCACCCCCAGCTGGCGCCATTACACGATGGGGCTTTTCGATGCCGAAGTGGGAGAGGGGTTTGTCAACAGCTTGAAGATGGCCCTGGGCACAGCGGTGTTGGGCACAGCCCTCGTATTTTTGGGCGCCTACCTGATGGAGAAGGCTCCCACTGCTCGCACGCTTCGCTCTACTGTCCGTCTGCTGGCCATGCTTCCCATGGCCGTACCGGGCCTGGTCTTGGGACTGGGCTACATCTTCTTTTTCATCGAGCCGAGCAATCCGCTGCATGGGCTGTATCACACGATGACGCTGCTAACGCTTTGCACCATCGTTCACTTCTACACCACGGGACACCTGACAGCAGTCACGGCACTCAAAGCTTTGGACAGCGAATTTGAAGCTGTCTCGGCTTCCTTGAAGGTGTCGCTGTGGACCACACTGCGACGCGTGACGCTGCCCATTTGTACGCCAGCTTTGCTGGACATTGCACGTTATTTCTTTGTCAATGCCATGACCACGATTTCCGCAGTCGTGTTCTTGTATTCACCAGAGACCAAAGTGGCATCGATCGCCATATTGAATCTGGATGAGGCTGGTGAGATCGGCGCGGCAGCCGCTTGTGCCGTGATGATTGCTGCAGCCTCCGCAGTAGCCACCAGTATCTTTTGGCTTCTCTCCAGACTTATCGAGCGCAGGACTCAGGCTTGGAAACACCACTGATGCCCGCGATACCGCCAATTCCACCCACCTGAATCACGAGACTCCTATGGACCGCGACCGCATTTTGTTGACCCCTGGCCCTCTGACCACCACTTTGCGAACCAAGTTGGCGATGCTCAGAGACTGGGGGTCTTGGGACGGCGACTTCAACGCTGTGACCGCCAGCGTGCGAACGCGACTGCTGGATATCATCCACGGTCACGATTCACACGTGGTCGTACCTCTTCAGGGCAGCGGCACCTTCAGCGTGGAAGCTGCTGTGGCCACGGTAGTGCCACGAAATGGCCATGTACTGGTCCCGGATAACGGGGCATACTGCAAGCGCGCCGCCAAGCTCTCGCAAATGATGGGTCGCCGGGCCACGGTGATGCCCACCGCTGAAGATCAGCCCGTTTCGGCGGCGGCTGTGGAAGCTCAACTGAAGGCCGACCCGTCGATCACCCACGTGATCCTGATTCATTGCGAGACCGGTACGGGCGTAGAAAACCCGCTGTTGGAGGTTTCCCGGGTGTGCCAACGGCATGGCAAAGGTCTGATCGTGGACGCCATGAGCAGCTTCGCAGCTTTGCCTATTGACGCCCGTGAGGTGCACTTTGATGCGCTGATTGCTGCCAGCGGCAAGTGCTTGGAAGGGGTGCCAGGGATGGGCTTTGTGTTCTTGCGCCAAGCCATCTTGGACAGTTGTGCGGGCAATAGCCAGAGCCTGGCCATGGACTTGCATGACCAGCATGTGTATATGGGCAAGACTGGACAATGGCGCTTCACACCTCCTACCCACGTGGTGGTGGCGTTGTCCGAAGCGATCACCCAATTTGTGGAAGAAGGCGGCCAGCCCGCCCGTCTGGCTCGCTACACCGACAACTACCGGACCTTGGTCAGCGGCATGACCGCCTTGGGGCTGCGGCCCTTCTTGCGCCCTGAGGTGCAGGCCCCGATCATCGTGACCTTCCATGCCCCGGCCCATCCGAAGTACGACTTCAAGCGGTTTTATGAAAGCGCCAAGGCCCGAGGGTTCATCCTCTATCCAGGCAAGTTGACCCAGGTGGAAACTTTTCGGGTGGGGTGCATTGGCGCCATTGGTCGCCATGAGATGCAACAAGCCGTTCAGGCCGTGGCGCACACCCTACAGGATATGGGCATCCCCACGGGCAACCCCTAAGGCCACAGCAAGCGCAAGGAGAGACACCATGGCGACACCAAAGACACGCCCCCGCCCCGAACATCCTGCTGTCGCAGCGATTCAAAAATCGACAACAGGCAAGGTCAAGGTGGCCGTGAGCGACATCGATGGCATCTTGCGTGGCAAGTACTTGCACCGCGACAAGTTCTTTGGCGCGGCCGACAGTGGGTTTGGTTTTTGTGACGTCGTCTTTGGCTGGGATGCCCACGATGTGTGTTACGACAACACCCAGGTCACGGGTTGGCATCACGGATTTCCTGATGCGCTGGCCCGCTTGGATCTGAATACGGGGCGTCATGTGCCTTGGGATCAAGGTGTTCCTTTTTTCCTGGGTGAGTTCGTCAATGGCGACGGATCGCCCTACCCCCTGTGCCCGCGGCAAACGCTCAAGCGGGTCTTGGAGCGAGCCAAGAAGTTGGGTGTTGAGGTCATGGCGGGAATGGAGTTTGAGTGGTTCAATTTTTCTGAAACCCCTCAAAGCTGGGCCCACAAGGCAGGGGTTGGGCCTACCCCCATCACGCCGGGAATGTTTGGCTACTCGCTGCTGCGCATGGCCGATAACCCTGGGTTCTTCAATGCCCTGATGGACGATATGGCGGCGTTTGGTGTTCCCATTGAGGGTCTGCACACCGAAACCGGCCCCGGTGTTTACGAAGCCGCCATCGCCTTCAGTGATGCTCTGACCGCTGCTGACCGTGCGATTCTGTTCAAGACGGGTGCCAAAGAGATTGGCAAGCGTTTTGGCGTCATGCCCAGCTTCATGGCCAAGTGGAATTCGGCCCTACCCGGCTGCTCCGGGCACATCCACCAAAGCCTGTCTGACGGCAAATCCAACCTCTTTTACGAGGCTCGCCACAAACACAGCATGAGCCGGTTGTTCGAAAGCTACCTGGCTGGCCAAGTCGCTTGTCTGATGGAGTTTGCGCCGATGTTTTGGCCCACCATCAACAGCTACAAGCGTCTGGTCGATGGATTTTGGGCGCCAGTCAAACCCACCTGGGGCCTGGACAACCGCACCGCAAGCTTTCGCGTGATTGCCGGCAGCCCCAAGAGCACACGTCTGGAGACCCGCTGCCCCGGTGCCGACGTGAATCCCTATCTGGCCATGGCCGCGGTGGTGGCGGCCGGTCTACACGGTGTGGAAAAAGGCCTCAAGCTGACGGCACCACCAATCACCGGCACCAACCAAGGTGCCGATAACATCCCCCGCGCGCCGCGGTCACTGATCGAAACCACGCGCATCTTCCAGCGCAGCGAGATCGCACGAAACTGGCTCGGTGATGCCTTCGTCGACCACTTCGCCGCTACGCGCGAATGGGAACATCGCCAGTGGCAAGACGCCGTGACCGATTGGGAGATGAAGCGCTACTTTGAGATCATCTGATCGCCTCAGGCGATCGGCTTGAACCGCACGCGCTTGGGTCGGGAGCCCTCCTCGCCCAAGCGCTTTTTCTTGTCGGCTTCGTATTCCTGGTAGTTGCCGTTGAAGAAGACCCACTGCGAGTCGCCCTCAGCAGCCAGAATGTGGGTGCATATGCGGTCTAAGAACCACCGGTCGTGGCTGATGATCATGGCGCTGCCAGCAAACTCCAACAAAGCCTCTTCCAGCGCACGCAAGGTCTCGACGTCCAGGTCATTGGACGGCTCGTCTAGCAGCAGCACATTGCCACCCTTGGCCAGTGTTTTGGCCAGGTGCAGTCGACCGCGCTCCCCGCCCGAGAGATTGCCCACGATCTTTTGCTGATCGTTGCCCTTGAAGTTAAAGCGGCCCAAGTAGGCGCGGCTGGGCATGACAAATTGGCCCACGACGATATTGTCCAAACCGCCTGAGACGTCTTCCCACACCGTTTTGGTGTTGTCCAGGTTCTCGCGGCTCTGATCCACGAAGGCCAAGCGTGCGGTCTGCCCAATGTGGACCTCTCCGCTGTCGGGCTTTTCTACCCCCTGGATCATGCGAAATAGCGTGGACTTACCGGCTCCATTGGGGCCGATGATGCCCACGATCGCTCCAGGCGGCACCTTGAAGCTGACGTTGTCGATCAAAACACGATCGCCAAAGCTCTTGGTCACGCCCTTGAATTCAATAACATCGTTACCCAAACGTTCGGCAACCGGAATGAAGATCTCATTGGTCTCATTGCGGCGCTGGTATTCCACATCGGACAGCTCCTCAAAGCGCGCCAGGCGGGCCTTGCTCTTGGCTTGCCGGCCCTTGGCATTGGAGCGCACCCATTTGAGCTCTTCTTTCATGGCCTTGATGCGGGCGTCTTCTTTTTTCTGCTCCACTTCCAGGCGCTTTTCCTTCTGATCCAGCCAGTCGGAATAGTTGCCCTTCCAGGGAATGCCATGGCCCCGGTCCAGCTCGAGGATCCACTCGGCGGCGTTGTCCAGGAAGTAGCGGTCGTGGGTAATGGCCACCACCGTGCCAGGAAAGCGCTGCAGGAAATGCTCCAGCCACTCGACTGACTCAGCATCCAAGTGGTTGGTGGGCTCATCCAAAAGCAACATGTCGGGTTTGGACAGCAACAAACGGCACAGGGCCACCCGACGCTTTTCGCCTCCAGACAGGTGACCGATGGTGGCCTCCCAAGGCGGCAAACGCAAGGCATCGGCCGCCAACTCCAATTGCAAATCGGTGTTCTCGCTGCCCGCCGCGGCGATCACGGCCTCCAACTCCGCCTGCTCAGCCGCTAGCTTGTCGAAGTCAGCATCGGGCTCAGCGTATTCCGCGTACACCTCCTCCAGCCGTTTCTTGGCTGCCAAGACACCGCCAATGCCCTGCTCGACGGCTTCTCGTACCGTCTGCGAGGCCTCCATTTGCGGCTCTTGTGGCAAGTAGCCGATATTCAATCCCGGCATGGGCACGGCCTCGCCTTCAATTTCTTTGTCCAAGCCCGCCATGATCTTGAGCAAGGTGCTCTTGCCTGAGCCGTTCAAGCCCAACACACCGATCTTGGCGCCAGGAAAGAAAGACAGCGAGATGTCCTTCAGGATCTGGCGCTTGGGTGGCACGATCTTGCCCACCCGATTCATCGTGAAAACATACTGCGCCATTCGAGCAACCTCCGTGTGCCAACAGGGCCATGTGCCCGGTCAGGGCACCCAATCCGTATTATCCCGGGTAAACGCGCGTACAATGCGATCCCAGCGGTGCCGTGAACCAGTCTCCTGCGCCCGCCGTCGACTCCGACTCCTACCACCCGCCACTTCTGGACTGGTGCTCGCCCTCTGGGGCTGAGCCGCAGCGTGGCACAGGTCTGCCAAGCACTCCAGGTGCGATGTCGACCAGAAATGATCCCATGAACTTTACCGATCTCGGCCTGTCTGAGCCGATCCTGCGTGCCGTGCAAGAGCAGGGCTACCACACACCCACTCCCATTCAGGCCCAAGCCATACCGGCCGTGCTGCAAGGGGGTGATCTTCTGGCCGGAGCCCAAACGGGCACTGGCAAAACAGCTGGCTTCACGCTGCCCATGCTGCAGCGCCTGTCGGCCAACCCCGCTCCCCGCGATGCCCGCGGGCGCGTGCCCATCCGCGCGCTCATTCTCACACCCACGCGCGAGTTGGCCGCACAGGTCGAGGAAAGCGTGCGCACCTACGGCAAATATGTGAAATTGGCCAGCATGGTGATGTTTGGTGGCGTGGGCATGCAACCGCAAATTGATCGCCTGCGCCGAGGCGTTGACATTTTGGTAGCCACTCCCGGGCGGCTGCTGGATCATCACCAGCAGGGCACGCTGGATCTTTCGCGCGTGGAGATTTTTGTACTGGATGAAGCCGATCGCATGCTGGACATGGGCTTCATACACGACATCCGCAAGGTGTTGATGCTCTTGCCGCTGAAGAAGCAAAGCCTGCTGTTCTCCGCCACCTTCAGCGATGAGATCAAGTCCTTGGCTGACCGTTTGCTCAATCAACCGTCGCTCATTGAAGTGGCCAGGCGTAATGCAGCAGCCGAGACCATCGCGCAGAAGGTACATCCGGTTGGGCGCGACCGCAAGAAGGAACTCTTGACGCATCTGATTCAACAGGGCAACTGGTACCAGGTGCTGGTGTTCACCCGCATGAAGCACGGCGCCAATCGACTGAGTGACTACCTGAACACCCAAGGCATCACTGCCATGGCAATTCACGGCAACAAGAGCCAGGCAGCGCGCACCAAAGCCTTGCAAGACTTCAAGCGGGGCAAATTGCAAGTGTTGGTGGCTACCGACATCGCCGCACGGGGAATCGATATCGACCAACTCCCCCACGTGGTCAACTTTGAACTGCCCAATGTCCCGGAGGACTATGTGCACCGCATCGGGCGCACGGGGCGCGCCGGGGCTCAGGGCGAGGCCATCTCCTTGGTCTGCCTGGACGAAGAAGGCTTCCTGCGCGACATCGAACGCTTGATCAAGCGCAGCATCCCCCGCGAGAGCGTGGCCGGTTTCGAGCCCCCGGCTGGTGAGCGGGCCCAACCCATCGTTCTGGGTCGTACCACCCTGGGCAGGAGCAATGCCGGCCCGCGTCGTGATCGCCCTGGCCCTCCCCATGCCGGGCGCCCCCCAGCGCGTGCCGCCGGGCGCTCCGATGGCCGCCATGAGACACGCTCGGGTCCGCGCAGCGGACCCCGGGCAGAGGCCGGCCGATCGGAGCCTCGTGGCGGTTCGCCCCGCCGTTCCGATGCGCAGCGTCGAGGAGAGCCGCACCGGCGTTGAGGGCGGACAGCAAGGCGTCAGGGCCAGACGTTAGGGTGAACGCCATGGCCACTTACTTGCTGCCCAGCCAAGCGCTGTTTGACCCCGGCGAGCCGCAGGCGGCGGTTTTGCCGGTGTGCGATCACTATTGCGGGGTTGAGGCCCGCATGCGCAAGAGCCTCGACCTGCAGGCCGATCGGGGCCCCATTTTCGATGTCACCCTCGATGGCGAAGACGGGGCTGCAGTAGGCGGTGAGCTTGAGCATGCCCACCTCATGGCCGAGCTGATCAACGGCCCGAAGAACCTGTTTTCGCGTGTGGGCGTGCGGGTGCAGCCTGTGGATCACCCGCGCTTTGAGGAAGTGGTGGATCTGGTGGTGGGGCGCTGCGGCCGTCGTCTGCCCTACCTGATGGTGCCCAAGGTGCGGGGACTGGCCGATGTGCTGCTGGCCTGCCGCCTCATAGACCAAGCCCTCGAGCGGCATACCGTTGACCGCGCCGTGCCCGTACATGTCTTGATCGAAACCCACGGCGCTTTGCGCGATGTTCAGACTATCGCCGCACACCCCCGCATTGAGTCGCTTGCCTTCGGCCTGATGGATTTTGTCTCGGCTCATCGGGGAGCCATTCCGGCCTCGGCGATGAGCGCTGCCGGTCAATTCGATCACCCGCTGGTGGTCAGGGCGAAGTTGGAGATTGCTGCCGCCTGCCATGGTCATGGCAAGACGCCCGCTCATTGCGTGGTCACCGAGCTGCGGGATAAGCAAGCGCTGCGCGCTGCAGCGGAAATGGCCGCCGGATTGCTGGGCTACACGCGCATGTGGAGCATTCATCCGGACCAAATTGAGACCATCGTCCAGGCGTTTTCGCCCACCGCAGCGGAAGTCGATCAAGCCGCCGAGATCCTGATGCAGGCGCAATTGCAGGCATGGGCCCCCATCCGCCACCAAGACACCTTGCATGACCGCGCGAGTTACCGCTACTTCTGGCATGTCCTGCAGCGGGCACAGCAAACATCGCAGCCCCTGAGTGCCGCCGTACGGGAGCGCCTGTTCGGCGCCAGCCCCGCCGCAATTCCCTAAGAGATATCGCGGACTTTGTTCCGATCAAGTCTTATATAAGACATAATTTTCCAGCCGATGCGAATTTTCACGATATGAAAATATGCCGGTATTGCCCAAGGAGATCATGATGCTGCAAGCCTACCGCCAACATGCTGCCGAGCGCGCTGCGCTGGGCATTCCCCCGCTTCCCCTCTCGGCCACGCAAACGGCTGAGTTGGTGGAATTGATCAAGTCACCTCCCGCGGGAGAAGAGGCGTTCTTGCTGGACTTGCTGACCCATCGGGTGCCGCCTGGCGTTGACGATGCTGCCAAGGTCAAGGCGTCGTTCTTGGCCGCGGTGGCCCACGGTGACTTTCCTGTGGCCCTGCTTTCTCGAGAGCACGCCACGGAGCTGTTGGGCACGATGGTAGGGGGCTACAACGTCAAGCCTCTGATCGATCTGCTCGATGACGCCCAGGTAGGACGTGCGGCTGCACAGGGGCTGAAAAAGACCCTGCTGATGTTTGACTACTTTCATGACGTCGCAGAAAAGTGCAAAGCCGGCAACGCATTGGCACGCGAGGTTGTCCAAAGTTGGGCCGATGCTCAGTGGTTCACCTCGCGACCCGAGGTGCCACGCCAAATCACCGTGACCGTCTTCAAGGTGGCCGGCGAGACCAACACGGATGACCTGTCGCCGGCGCCCGATGCGTGGAGCCGGCCGGACATTCCGCTGCATGCACTGGCCATGCTGAAAAATGCCCGCCCGGGCATCACCCCCGAAGAAGATGGCAAACGCGGCCCCATCGCGTTTATTGAGGAGCTCAAGAAGAAGGGCCACCTGGTGGCCTATGTGGGCGATGTGGTGGGTACCGGCTCGAGCCGCAAGAGTGCCACCAACAGCGTGATTTGGCATACCGGAGAGGACATTCCTTTTGTGCCCAACAAGCGCTTTGGCGGCGTCACGCTGGGCGGCAAGATTGCGCCAATCTTCTTCAACACGCAAGAAGACTCGGGCGCCCTGCCTATCGAGGTGGATGTCTCTGCCCTCGAGATGGGAGATGTGGTGGACATCCTGCCCTACGACGGCAAAATTGTGAAGAACGGCAAGGCCGTAGCCGAGTTTCAGGTCAAGAGCGATGTACTGTTTGACGAAGTTCGTGCCGGTGGTCGTATCAATTTGATCATCGGCCGGTCGCTGACAGCCAAGGCACGCGAATTCTTGCAGCTGAGCGCCAGCACTGCGTTCCGACTGCCCCAGCCGCCCAAGGCGTCGACCAAGGGCTTCACCCTGGCGCAAAAGATGGTGGGCCGAGCCTGCGGACTTCCGGAAGGCCAGGGCGTGCGCCCAGGCACCTATTGCGAACCTCGTATGACCTCGGTGGGCAGCCAAGACACCACCGGACCCATGACGCGCGATGAACTCAAGGACTTGGCGTGCCTGGGATTTTCAGCCGATCTGGTGATGCAAAGCTTCTGCCACACCGCGGCTTATCCCAAGCCCGTAGATGTCAAGACGCACCGAGAGCTACCGGCATTTATCAGCAGTCGCGGCGGCATCTCATTGCGCCCTGGCGATGGTGTGATCCACTCCTGGCTCAACCGCATGCTGCTGCCCGATACGGTGGGCACAGGCGGCGATTCCCACACGCGCTTTCCCATTGGCATCAGCTTTCCGGCAGGCTCGGGTCTGGTGGCTTTTGGAGCGGCCACTGGGGTGATGCCCTTGGACATGCCCGAGAGCATCCTGGTCCGATTCACCGGCAAGATGCAGCCGGGAATCACGCTTCGAGATCTGGTCCACGCCATTCCGCTGTTTGCCATTCAGCAAGGCCTGCTGACCGTTGCCAAGCAAGGCAAAAAGAACGTCTTTTCTGGCCGCATCCTGGAAATTGAGGGCCTGCCCGACCTGAAGGTGGAGCAGGCTTTTGAGCTCAGTGATGCCAGTGCCGAGCGAAGTGCAGCCGGCTGTACGGTCCGACTGAACAAAGAACCCATCATCGAGTACCTCAACAGCAATATCGTCTTGCTGAAAAACATGATCGCCGACGGCTACCAAGACCGCCGCAGCTTGGAGCGTCGTATTCAGCGCATGCAGCAGTGGCTCGCAGACCCCCAATTGCTGCAGCCTGACGCCGACGCAGAGTACGCCGCTGTCATCAACATCGATTTGGCCACCATCCGCGAGCCCATCTTGTGCTGCCCCAACGACCCAGACGACGCCAAGTTCCTCTCGGAAGTTGCCGGCACACCCATAGATGAAGCCTTCATCGGCTCTTGTATGACCAATATCGGACACTTCCGCGCGGCCAGCAAGCTGCTAGAAGGCAAGCGCGATATCCCGGTGAAGCTTTGGGTGGCACCGCCCACCAAGATGGATCAGTCGGAGCTGACCAAAGAGGGACACTACGCCAACTTTGGCACGGCCGGCGCGCGTACAGAGATGCCGGGCTGCAGCCTGTGCATGGGCAACCAAGCCCAGGTGCGTGAAGGCGCCACCGTGGTGTCGACCAGCACACGCAACTTCCCCAACCGACTCGGTCGCAACACCAATGTCTTCCTGGCCTCTGCCGAGTTGGCCGCCATCGCTTCGAAACTGGGGCGTCTGCCCACGGTGGCCGAGTACCACGCCGACATGGGGGTGATCAACGCTGACAGCAGCCAGGTCTACCGCTACATGAACTTTGATCAAATCGAGGAGTACGCCCAAGTCGCCAAGGAAGTGGCGGTTTGAGCATGGCCATGGGATGATGCATCCCATGGCGACAACAACCTTCTATTGGCACGACTACGAGACCTTTGGACGGCAGCCTCGCCGAGATCGTCCGTCTCAGTTTGCCGGTATCCGCACCGATGAGCAGCTTCGAGAAATCGACGAGCCGCTGGTGTTGTACTGCCAACCTCCCACGGATGCGCTGCCTGATCCGCAAAGCTGCCTGATCACGGGCATCTTGCCCCAAGAGTGCCAACAGCGTGGTCTGGCCGAGCACGAGTTCGCCAAGCGCATTCACGCCCAGCTGTCTCAAGCGGGCACCATCGGCGCGGGCTACAACTCGATAGCCTTTGATGATGAGGTGAGTCGGTTTTTGTTTTGGCGCAATCTCATGGAACCCTACGGCAGGGAGTGGCAACACGACTGCTCACGGTGGGACTTGCTGGATGTGCTGCGTTGCGCCTATGCCTTCAAGCCACAGTCACTGAGTTGGCCCGTCAATGATCAGGGACGTATCAGCTTCAGGTTGGAGCATCTGACCCGCGCTAACGGGGTAGACCATGGACAAGCGCATGATGCCGCCAGTGACGTACGGGCCACCATCGGCATGGCCCGTCTGCTGCGCGATCGTCTGCCGAGACTGTGGGACTACTGCTTGAGTCTGCGTCTGAAGAGTGCCGTCAAAGCGCAGCTGGTCTTGGGGCAGCCGATCCTGCACGTCTCAGGCAAATACCCTGTGGAGCGAGGCTGTTTGGCAGTGGTGTGGGCCTTGGCACCCCACCCGCACCACTCCAATGAAGTGATCGTGTGGGACTTGGCTCACGACCCCAGCTCCTTGCTGTCGTTGACGGCCAGCGAGATTCGACAGCGACTGTTTTCTCGGCAGGAAGACCTGCCCGAGGGGGTCAGCCGCCTGCCCATCAAGACCATCCACCTCAACCAGGCACCGGTGGTGATTTCGCAACTCAAAACCCTCAGCGGCGAATTGGCACAGCGCTGGGGCATTGATTGGACTGCCGTGGATCGGCATGCCTTGGCTGCGGGCGCCTTAATGGGTGAGATGGCCGGTGTTTGGCCCGAGGTCTTTGCTCAGGCGACGACGGGACGTCCGGTAGACGTAGACGAAGCCTTGTATGAGGGTTTCTTGCCTGAGGCAGATCGCCGCGCCCTCGATCAATGGCGCGACGGCCCCCATGCGGCTTTGGCAGCTCCCACGACCGTCTTTCAAGATGGTCGTTTGGAAGAGCTGGTCTTTCGCTTTCGGGCGCGTAACTATCCGCAAAGCTTGAGCGAGAGTGAAAACCAAAGATGGCAAGCCCACCGGCAAGAACGACTCCTCCAGCCGGCGCGGCCAGGAGAGCTTGACGCCTTGTCCGCCTTTTTTGAAAAGCTTGATGAGCTTCAAGAAGGCGCCTCGCCACCGCAAGAGGCGCTGCTCAGTTCCTTGTACGACTGGGCCGAACAGATCGCACCGTGAGACGTCCGTACCCATCCCATCTGACTACCAGGGGGCGCTAGGGCCCTTCTTTTTTATGGGCTGAGCGGACCGCCTCTGAAAGTTGGCCGTGGCACTGAGGCGTCCGGGGCGCAACCCGGGATAATCGGGGTTTTCTCAGGTTTGCTCTGCGAACACCACCCCCAGGCCGCCACCCCTTACCTTACCGCCTTATGCATCGCGTCTTCAACTTCAGCGCAGGTCCCGCCACCTTACCTCAACCCGTTTTGGAAGAAGCTGCCCAGGAGATGCTCGATTGGCGCGGCAGTGGGATGAGCGTGATGGAGATGAGTCATCGCGGCAAGGAGTTCATGTCCATTCACGAAGAGGCGCTGAGCCTGCTGCGCGAATTGCTCCAAGTGCCCGAGCACTACCACGTACTGTTCATGCAAGGCGGTGCGATTGCGGAGAACGCGATCGTGCCTCTGAACATGTTGCGCGGACGGCCCAGTGCGGACTACGTCGACACCGGTGAGTGGTCTCGCCGCTCAATACAAGAGGCCCGGCGATATGCTCAGATTCGTGTGGCCGCGAGCTCTGAAGATCAATACGATCGGGTGATCCCTGCTGTGGATTCCTGGTCTTTAGATCCTGAGGCAGCCTATGTGCATTACTGTGCGAACGAGACCATTGGTGGTGTCGAGTTTCACTTCACCCCACAAGTGGGCTCAGTACCTTTGGTGGCCGACATGTCCAGCAATCTGCTGTCCCGACCTATCGATGTATCGGCCCATGGCCTCATTTACGCTGGGGCGCAAAAGAATATCGGCCCTGCAGGTCTGACCATCGTGATAGTCAGGCAGGATTTGGTGGGCCAGTCGTCCCCGTGGACACCCAGCGCATTCGACTACGCAACGGTGGCGCAACATCACTCGATGTACAACACCCCACCTACTTACGCCATCTATATCGCAGGCCTGGTGTTTCAATGGATCAAGCGTATGGGTGGGTTGTCTGCGATGCAGGAGCGAAACCGCCAAAAAGCACAACTGCTCTATGAAGCCCTGGACGGATCGTCGTTTTACCGCAATGCGGTGGCACCGTCATGTCGATCGAGGATGAATATCCCCTTCCACCTTCAGGATTCTCGGCTCGACGACGAATTCTTGAAAGGTGCGCAAAAGGCGGGCTTGGTGCAGCTCAAGGGCCATCGCTTGCTCGGCGGTATGCGGGCTTCCCTCTATAACGCCATGCCCATAGAAGGTGTCCGGGCTTTGGTGGACTACCTCACGGATTTTGAGCGGCGCCGGGGTTGAACTGGTTAGTTGCCGACAAGGGAATGCCGCGATCCTGAGCCCACTGCTGTAAGACGCGCTCTACGGTATCCACTACGGCCTGCGTGGTTCTGTCCACTTCGATGTTCAATTCATTGCCCTGAGCGCGTGCGTCAAAGGTCGTCTGACGCAGGGTCTCCGGTATCAGCCACACCTCTATCCAGCCCGAACCATCGGCCATTCGCTCACAACGGGCTACCGTGAGACTGGCGCCATTGACCGCCACATAGCCTTTTTCGAATATGTAGCGCATCCAGGGCGACGGCACGTTGATCCGCCAGACTCGGTTATGAGGGGGGTGTTGGACTTGCGCCAATTGGGCCTTGAAATCAATATGGCCCGAAAGCGGGTGGCCGCCGACCTCCGAGTCAGCCCGAGCTGCACGTTCCACATTCACATGAGTGCCAGGTACGAGAGAGCCTAGCGTGGTGACCTGCAGCGTCTGCTGCATCACATCAAACGCTACGCTACCGGCTTCAGATACTTCACATACCGTCAGGCATACGCCATCCACGGCAATGCTGGCCCCGAGTCTCACGTCACTTTGTAAGGCAAGGGGCAGGCGAAGGCGCAATCGATGCAGCCCCGTGAAATGCTGGACGGCATCAACCTGTGCCACGCCCTGAACGATTCCGGTAAACATGATCAAAGAGGCCCGCGTGTGGGCGCGTCGTCGCAATGGGGGTCAATACCCGTTCCCGCCTCAACCAAGCGATCACGCTCATCGAGCACGATCTGAAACCACAGGCAGTCGTTAGTTGGATATCGATAGGACCACAACTGACCTGGCTTGAGACCGCGAGGCCGGCGATCTGCAGGGGGACCAATCTGGAACAAGATCTCCTGAGCGGTCATGCCCATGGGCAGTGCCATCAGCTGCTCGATGACGAGGGCTTGATGCCATTTGACCAAGCGACCCTGCGCGTCCAGGTCTAACATCCAAGTGTGACGACCAAAAGGACCTCGGGCATACACCAATCTGGTCGCGCCTTGTGGGCCGGCGATCTCCATCGAGGCGGGGCCCAAACGCTCAACGATGAATGCCTTGGTTACCCCCGAGGGCAAGCTCTGGGGGCCATAGCTGGCACAAGCGCTTAGCGCACCTGCAGCAGCCAACACGATCCCCGCCGCTAGGGCGACTATTCGCTGTCTCATGCCTCCTATGCTAAGGCATGAAACGAGGACGCCGGGCCCACCGCGATATGAGCCCTGGCCGGACGGACAATTTCGTGGAGCTTGACCAGCTGTGCGCCCTCCCGGTCAGCCACCGTCATCGCCCGTGGGGCCTCTCCTGGCTGGGCGTCCAAGGCCACGAGGGCATCGGTCACCAACACCAGTTCAAAACCCTGGCCCAGGGCGTCTCGCGATATCCAAAGCCAATCGTGCTCCAAGGCCAGGCCACACAAAAAAATCCGTGTCACTCCAGCGCGGCGAAGTGACTCGGTCAGCCAGACCTGATCGAGCGCAGACTTCGTATCCAGATCGGCTGGAAATCGCTGCACGGCAGGCCAATCAATCAGCCGCATACCCACCGGCAGGTGTACATCCCCTGACCAAATAACGGGCTGTCCGCTTTGTAAGAACCTTCTCGCACAGCCCGCGATTTTGGCTCTGAGCTGCCCCCCCCAGGGAACGGGCATCGCCCAGTCTGGCAAGAAATCTCGGTGTCGATCCAAGATGAGCAAGGCATCCGCTTCACCGATCAGGCCCACGGGTTTTGGCATCCCTGGCGGCATAGGCGCGGGAGGTTGCCAGCGGGCCGTCTTGTGACGCCAAACAGACCAGCGCACGGCCTCAGTCGTCCTCAATATGGGGCGGGGACTGGCCCTGGGCCAACTCACCCGTGAGCGGATCGATCCAATCGGCTATGCCGATTTCACTTTCGGCCTCACGCAGCGTCTCCCCAGGTTCCCAGGCGGCATCGGTGAAGGCATCCCGATGGGCTACGGCCGCTTCATAGGTCTCGAAGGGTCCAAACTCCTGATGACTTTGGGATGCGACCCAGTAATACCCATCAGGCCGCGCGGCGATGCCAGTGCCATCGCCGGGAGACTGCGTTGGCGACTTTGCACGCGCAGCAGCGACATTTCGCGATCGGTGCAGGTGGTGTGTCAATCGAGCTCCTTATTGCCGGCGCTGGTCAGGCGTTAACGCTACGGCCAAGCCCTGAAAGCGTCTTTGCGCCAGCACAACGCCACGCACAAGGGCTTGGTGCACAACTCCAGGCACTGGATGTCTATGCAAACTCTCAAACTCCTGTTGGCCGGCGATCTGATGACTGGCCGCGGAATCGACCAAATCCTTCATCACCCCAGCCATCCGGCATTGCAGGAGCCCTTCCAACGCGACGCACGTGACTACGTTGAATTGGCTGAACAGCGCAATGGCCCCATACTGCGGCGGGTAGGACCCGAGCACATCTGGGGTGACGCCCTGGTCCAGATCCAGCATGCACAGCCCGAGCTGCGTATCGGCAATCTGGAGACGGCGATCACCTCACACTCCACGCGGTGGCCAGGTAAATCAGTTCACTACCGCATGCACCCGAAGAATGTGGATTGCCTCAAGCGAGCAGGCTGGAGCGCGTTGTCTCTGGCCAATAACCACACATTGGATTTTGGACGCGAGGGGCTGGACGAGACGCAGGCGGTACTTCACGCGGCAGGCATCGCAACAGCCGGAGGCGGTCGTGACGGTACCCAGGCCTGGAGTCCGGCGCGTTTGAAGCTGTCCGACGGCGGTGAGGTACTGCTATTTTCTTGCGCAACGGCCAGCAGCGGCATTCCGGGCGGGTGGGCCGCCGGTGTCTCGCACTCTGGCATTGCGCTCTTGCCTGACTTGTCTGAATCCACGGCGCGAGACCTGGCAGCCGATGCCAGTCATCACCGGCGAGATCATGGCGTGGTCATCATTTCCATCCATTGGGGCCCCAATGCATCACCCCATGTTCCGCAGGAACACCGGCGCTTTGCACGACGCCTGATCGATCTGGGCGCTGCAGACATCGTGCACGGCCACTCCAGCCACCACCCCATGCCAGTGGAGGTCTACCGCGGACGGCTGATCCTGTACGGGTGTGGCGACCTGATCAATGACTATGAAGGGCTGCCTCGAGCACCAGGATTGAGAAGTGATGTGGCCTGTATGTACTTTGTGACGGTCGATCGTCAACGCGGAACCCTGCAAAAGCTTCACATGGTTGCCATGCAGATGTATCGATTCCGCCTGGTACATGCCGACGCTGCCGCGCGGCAGTGGGCGGAGTTGCGCTTCAATAACGAGGGCCTGGGTCTGGGCACTCACATGATGCCACGGCGCGTGGGATGGAATCTGCAGTGGGGGCGAGCAGTCACCCAGCTGCCTGCGTCGGCCGCCTCTGCACAAGCCCTGACAGAGCCAGCTGCCTGACCCCCCCAAAGGCAAGGTACCCGAGGCCTGACTGGACTCAATCTGTCAGCACCGACTCCGAATGAACATCCATTGCATGTCCCAGTAGGCCAAACGCGCGCTGGGTGTGTCTGAGAGTTTATGAACCCTGAGGAGTTGTGTGATGAACGAAATGCGCCTGTTTGATCCCTTTGCCATGGACCCTTTCGACGATGCCCTGCGGTCCCTGTCCAGACCGTGGCGCATGGAAGCGGCCGAACCCACCCCTCGAATCCGCCTCGACTTGAGCGAGTCCAATGGGATTTACAGCGTCAAGGCTGAAATCCCTGGCGTTCGCAAGGAAGATATCGATGTGCGAATCGAAGGCAACCTGGTCACCATCAGCACGGAAATCAAACGTGAGAAGGAGGCCCGGGATAATGGTCGGATGCTCAGAAGCGAGCGTCACTTTGGCTATGCCAGCCGCGCATTCACGCTGGCCAGTCCGGTAGACGAAACGAAGGCAGATGCGCGCTATGAAAATGGCATTTTAGAGCTGCGTCTTCCCAAGAAGTCAGCCGCTTCCACTGCGCGGTTATCGATTCATTGATGAGGCCAGGGGCCCCTGCAACGGGGCCTGGCCCACCCCGCCATCGGTTAGAGGAGGCGTCTGATGAAACTTCCCTTGCTCATCGGCTTTCGTGGGTTGCGCCCGTCGGCTGCGCTTGAGGCCTGCGCGCGTCGCAAGGCGCAGCTACTGGACCAACACCACCCACGCATCATGTCCTGTCGCGTGGACATTGAAATGCTGCAAAAGCATCAGCATCAGGGTCGTCCTTTTGGGGTCCGGATTCACCTGACCGTACCCGGACAGGAGCTGACCGTCGACCGTGTTCAGCATGAGGATGCTTACGTGGCCTTGCGTGATGCCTTTGAGGACATGAAGCGACAGCTCGATGAACTCAACACGCGCTCTAAGGCTTTGCGACGAACTGCTGCGGGGGTGGCAGCGCCCGCTGCCGGATCCATATCTGAGGCGGCCTGGAGCTCCAGCAAATAGCGTGCGCTGTTTAACAAGAAGCGGCGGATGATCTGTGTATTCATGGCCGCCGCAAGACTAGGTCAAAGCCCGCGCAGGTCATTGATTGAAAACAACTCCCGGTTGATGCGGACCCCTATCGTGGGCGGATGCCTGAATCCTCCCTACCTCGCCCTTTTTCGCTGACTCATGCTGCGGCAGCTTCGACGAATTCCCCTCCATCACCCCGAACAGATCGCATAGCGCCTGCGGCCTCTGAAGAGGCCAGCGGCTGGGGGGGAGAAGTGCCCACGGATTACGCCGCACTATTTCCCTTTGCGGTTCAATTGGGCCCATATCGACTGCGCGCCGAGCTCAGAAGTCCGCAGCGCATGCTCGACGGTCGAAGGCGTACATGCCTGAACTTGGAAGCCAATCGAATCGAATTGCGCAGCGACCTTAGGGGCTGGGACCTGGCGGGGGCATTCTTGGAAAGCCTATTTCGACTGAGCCACTTCAGTAAAGGATGCCAGCAAGGCTGTGTAGAAGAAGCCTACGCCCACAGCCTGGCCACGGGTTTGGTCGAGTTCGCCCAACGCAACCCTCGCGCCTGGCTGTGGTTCAACCTGCTACTCAGCCAGATTCATCCGCAACCCGAGGCCTTTGACCGGACGGCACGTGGAGCCTGTCGGCGTAGACCGCGAATGCCTTCTCGTGTGATGGTCAGGCGCTTTCGGGTGGATATGCGCATCATCTCCCGCAGCGACAGTGGGCAGGCATTTGGATGGTACGACCTGCGCTCTCGTGAGGTTCAGCTGTGTGAGGGACTCATGGGCGCCCACCTACCCATTGTGGCAGTGCATGAACTCACCCACGCTGTTCACCACGTGTGGAATCTGGATGATCATGATCCCCATGAAGCCTTCATGCGCGCCCAGCTGCGAGGGTGGTTGTCCATCATTCGCTGCAATCCCAGCGCCTGGGACTGGTTGGTCTGGGCCATGACGCCATCTCGCAGCTGATCACCTCGTGCGCATCAATCCCGATCAGGTCAGTGCATTGCCTGCATCGCAGCTTAGCGGCGCGTGCCAGGAAAGCGATTTTGCGTTCGAGACCACGGCGCAATTACCCGATTCTCCAGTGGTACTGGGTCATCGCCGAGCTATGGATGCCATTGCATTGGCACTGAGCATACCCAATTCGGGCTACCACATCTTTGCGCTGGGTAGCCCGGGGAGCGGTCGTCACACTATCGTTCGCGAACAGTTGATGCAGGCGGCCAAATCGCAAGGTCCGGCGCTGGATTGGTGCTATGTGCACAACTTCAAAGACCCGGATCGACCACAAGCCATGAGCTTGCCACAGGGCGAGGGATCTCGACTGCAAGATGCCATGCAGCGGTTTGCAGCCGAATTGGGCAAGTCGATCTCTTTGGCACTCGAGGGCGATGAGTTTCGCAGCCAGGAGGAGGCCATCCAGAAAGCCGCCAAAGATCAGGAAGAGGCGCTGTTACAGCAGCTGGGTCATGATGCCACCACTCAAGGCGTGGCCCTCTTGCGCTCGCCGCATGGCTTTGCATTTGCGCCCATGCGCAACGGTGCCGCGCTTGCCGCCGAGGACTTTGACTCTCTCAGCACAGAAGAGCGCGAGAAGCTGGACAAGGTCATCAATGAGTTTGGCGAAAAGCTCAGGCAGTTGCTGCATGAACTGCCGCGCATGCGAAGGGCGATGCAGGTACGGCTACAGCAACTGACACAAGACACGGTACAAATGGCAGTGGGCCATCTGGTTGATGAGCTCAAGCTTGCTTTTTCAGATCACCGCAATGTTCAAGACTTCCTGCAGTCTGTCCTTGAGGATGTGGTACGGACAGCACCTCGTTGGCGTGAGATTCAACAAGGTGAGGAAGATGACAGCGACGCATCTTCGGTCTTGACGATTGGTCAACGCTATTTGGTCAATCTGCTGGTTGGCCACCCCAAGAATGGCCATGCGCCGGTGCTGGATTGTGATCACCCTACTTATGCCAACTTGATGGGTCGGGTGGATCAAGTCGCCCACCTGGGGACCTTGCTGACCAATTTCACATTGATCAAGCCCGGGGCACTACACCGGGCCAATGGCGGCTACCTGATGCTCGATGCGGTCAAGGTACTGTCCGAGCCTGGCACTTGGAACGCTCTCAAGCGTGCACTCAAAACCGGTGAGTTGCGCATCGAGTCATTGCCCCAGGTCTTGGGCTGGCCCAGCACCAGCACGCTGGAGCCGCAGCCCATTGCCTTGCGTGTGAAGGTCGTGCTCTTGGGGGAGCGGTCGCACTACTACCTGCTACAGGAACTGGACCCGGAGTTCTCAGACCTGTTCAAGGTGGCGGCGGACTTTGATGATGAGGTAGACAAAACCCCTCAGAATCTGCAGCGCTGGGCGGAATTGGTGGCCAGACTGGGGCGGGTTCACGGTCTCTTGCCTATGGATCGGACAGCCCTGGTACGGCTGGCGGAATTCAGCTCCCGAACGGCAGGAGACGCCCAAAAGCTGTCGACTCAAACCCGTGCTTTGGCTGCCTTGCTGCATGAGGCACATGCTGTGGCACTCGCCGGGCAGCACCAACTCATCACCGCGCCGCAGGTTGAGGCGGCGCTGCTGGCCCAGCGCCAACGCGCGAATCGCCTTCGAGAATCGCTTCACGAGGCTTTTTCACGCCACCACCTGCTGATTGACTGCGAGGGTTCCCATATCGGACAGGTCAACGGATTGGCTGTCACGGAGTTGGGTGAACTGCGGTTTGGGTACCCGGTTCGTGTGAGCGTGACCACCCGGCTCGGCGATGGTGAGGTCATCGATATCGAGCGAGAGTCCACCTTGGGGGGTCCCATCCATTCAAAAGGGGTCCTGATCTTGGTCGGATTTCTGGCCGGGCGATACGCCCAGGATCTGCCGCTTTCGGTGCACGCCAGCCTGGTGTTTGAGCAGTCCTACGGTGCGGTAGAAGGTGACAGCGCCTCTTTAGCCGAAGCCTGTGCGCTGTTATCGTCACTGAGCATGCTGCCCATCCGGCAGGGTCTAGCGGTGACCGGCTCGATGAACCAGTTTGGTCAGGTTCAGCCTGTCGGGGGAATCGATGAAAAAGTGGAGGGATTTTTCGATTTGTGTCAGATGCGTGGCCTGAGTGGAGATCAAGGTGTGCTGATACCACGCGCCCATGTGGGGCAGTTGATGCTGCACCGCGAGGTGGTGGAAGCCTGCCGACAGGGGAAATTCCATGTGTATCCTGTGGATTGCGTTGATCAGGCCATGACCTTGCTCACCGGTGTAGAGGCTGGACAACCTGATGCCAAGGGAGAAGTTCCCGCCGGTACGGTCAACCACCGCGTGGCCGCACGCTTATTGCAATTGAGCGTCTTGCGCAGCGCTTGGAGTACCGGCTCCGCATTGCCACCCCATGGCATGCCGCGCAAACGGTCCCATCATTTGCGCCCGGTAAGGCCCTCTCGTTGACCCCCCCAAGCCGGCAAGGACTCTGGGGTCGCCTTGCTTGCACTCATCGCGCTCTATCAGACATCCAGACACACTGGGGCGCCTGATACGGGTGCACGCTGGGCCGGGCGCTCGACTGTTTTCCTATTCAAGGAGTACCGCCATGAAGTCATCGTCTAAGTCTTCTTCAGCTGCTGCTGCATCGCCCGCAGGGACCAAGCCGCGGCGAGCCGCCGCCAACCATGATCGATCCTATGACGCTGCCAGCTTGTGTGTGAAGGATGTGGTGTACGTCCACAAGTCACTGGCCCTGAATGAGGCAGCCCGCAAAATGCGCGAACACCATGTGGGTAGCTTGGTGGTGGTAGAAGACCAGGCTTATGGCAGAGCCGTGGTGGGAATGTTGACCGATCGGGATATCGTCACTGCCGTGGTCGCCCGCGATTTGGATGCGTCGTCTTTGCGGGTCGAAGATGTCATGAGTGCTGATGTCGTAGCAGCTCGGGCGGAAGATTCTCTGCCTGATGTCTTGGCCACCATGCGCCGCCGTGGGGTCAGGAGGTTGCCAGTGACCGGATCCCGCGGCGAATTGCTGGGCCTGTTGGCAGTTGATGATGTACTCGGCTCGCTAAGCGACGACTTGCGATCGGTCGTTCAAGCCATCGCCTCCCAGCCGCAACATGAACAGCGGGCTCGGCCATGAACGACGTGGTGGATGTGGTGCTGGGCACCAAGAGCGACGAGGATCTCAAACGCGATGTGGTCAATGAATTGCAATGGGATCCGGCCATCAATGAATCGCAGGTGGGCGTGGTCGTGCAGTCGGGCGTCGTCACCCTGACGGGCCACTTGGATAACTACGCCCAAAAGTTTGCCCTGGAAAGGGCTGTGGGCCGGGTCGCGGGAGTTCGTGCCATTGCGCTGGAATTGGATGTTCGCCTAGACCCGCGGCATCGACGCAGTGACGCCGAAATTGCCGCTGCTGCCAAACAGGCACTGGAATGGAGTGCCTTGGTGGCACACGAGCCGTTGCAGGTGCAAGTGGAAAAGGGGTGGTTGACCCTCAGGGGTACCGTCAGATGGAACTATCAGAGACAAAGCGCGGCCAAGGCGGTACGCAATCTCCTGGGGGTCACGGGATTTACCAACGCCGTGGTCTTGGATCCCCAGGTGCAGCCTCATCAGGTCAATGAACGAATCCGCCAGGCGCTGACCCGGCAGGTGCAGCGAGAAGCCCAACGCATTGAGGTGCAGGTCAGTGGCGGTGTGGTCACGCTCAAGGGGAAGGTTCACTCGCTGGCGGAAAGGCAAGCCGCCGAGGGCGCCACCTGGTCGGCCCCCGGCGTGCGTGAGGTGGTCAACGAGTTGCAGGTACGCCCGATACCTGCCCTTTGAGCGTACCGTTGGCTTGCGCTGCCGCCTTTCTGGGCAGTGCAGGCAGCTGGGCGTGATCCTCCAGGCTGCCTCGGGTATTGCGGGCACACAGCTTTAACCCCTCCAGATCCAGAATGTCCACGGCCCGGTTGTCCACGGCCAGATAGCCCGCCTCGGCCAAAGCGCCAAAAGAGCGACTGGCCGTGGCATGGGCCACACCCAGATAGCTGGCAATGTCACGGCGGTTCATGCGCAGCAGCAAGCGTTTGGGCGATTGACCCCTTTGGACCATGTGCTGCGACACCTGGACCAAAAATCGGGCCAGCCGTACTTCCGCCGCTACGGCTGACATGACCTCCGCTATCTCGGCAGCGCGAACCAACTGACGACTGATGGCCGTCTGTAAGGCCCGATCGAATGCAGGTACGCGCTGGCGCAGGGTATCCAATGCACGTACCGGAACGGCGTAGACCCGACTGTCTTCCAGCGCAGCGGCAGCCGTTTGGTGCTGTCCCGAGGCCAAGCCGTCAAAACCCAGAATGTCCCCAGGTCCGGCAAAGCCCAAAACCTGCTCGTAGCCGTCCTCGGCCACTTTGAGGGACTTGAACGTCCCAAGTTGAATGATGTGGAGCGACTCGGCAGGTGCCCCCTCGTGAAAGAGCGTCACACCATTGCGCAGTCGTCGAATCGGAATGGCGTAGGCTTCGCCAAGCGGGCGTTCTTCGGCAGATACCCCCATCGCTTGGAGGAGATCGGAAAGCTTGCCTTGCGGAGCCGACGGCCCCGACACCGTCTGCCGGGCGGGCCATGGCCCACTCGCTTTGCCCACGTTGGGCACGGTCGAGGCGCGTTGGGATGCGGGCGGTGAAGTGGCGTTCAGTGTCATGGAAACTCCTTCGAGTCGATTCATCGGACGGCTTGAGCCGGCTGTAGCGCCAGGAAAAGTTCTTTGAACTCACCTCAAGCGCAGGCTCAAAGCTTGTCTTGGTCTGGCGCACTGCGCAATCAGCCAAGCGATGAATCGATCCCGTAAATTGTCGCCATGCCCTGTGGGCCAACCTCACCGGGTCAGTAGGAAAATTCCGAGCCGAAAAGAGGCTCTAGAGAGCCCGGATGACTTGTCGCAGCTTGGTGACGATCTCATCGATATGCCGATCTTCGCAAATCAACGGCGGGGCCACAATCAAGGCATCACCCGTATTCTTGAGGTTGAGTCCGGCATCGTACAGGCGCTTTTGAGCCTCATGGCCCCGAACTCCCGGAGCACCATCGACAGCAACGTCAACAGCGGCCATCATGCCCACGGACCGGATATCGGTGACCAAAGGGCAATCTTGGAGGCTGTGCAAAGCCTCGATGAAGCGGGGACTCATCTGGGCAGCCCGCTCGATGAGCCGGTCTTTCTCGAAGATATCCATCATCGCCAAGCCGGCGGCACAGGAGGCCGGATGGGCCGAGTAGGTGTAGCCATGGAAGAACTCAATGCCTTTGGCCGGACCGGCTTGTGTGATGGTGTCGTAGATCTCCTGCTTGGCGGCCACCGCCCCCATGGGCTGGGCGCCATTGGTGATGGCCTTGGCCATGGTCATGAGGTCTGGGGTGACACCAAAGGCCTGGGCGCCAAAGGGCGCTCCCATGCGGCCCCAACCCGTGATCACCTCGTCAAACACCAGCAAGATACCGTGCTGGTCACAAATCTGGCGCAGTCGATCGAGGTAGCCTTTGGGCGGGGGCAGACAGCCAAACGATCCGGCTGTAGGCTCGACAAAACACGCTGCGATGTTTTCTCCGCCGTACAAATTGCAAAACCGCAGCAGATCATCGGCCAGCTCGGCACCGTGTTCTGGCTGGCCCTTGATAAACTTGTTCTCCGGCAATGCCGTGTGGCGCATGTGGTAGACGCCCGCCAATCCTGGACCATAGGCGCGTCGGTTATTGATCATGCCCGCCAAGGCAATACCACCCATGTTCACGCCATGGTAAGAGCGCTCTCGCGAAACGAACAGTTGTCGCTGGGCCTGCCCTTTGGTGCGGTGATAGGCCAGCGCAATCTTCATCGCGGTGTCGATGGCCTCGGAGCCTGAGTTGGTGAAAAAGATACGGTTGAGTGCATCAGGCGTGAACTGGCTGACCCGCTCAGCCAATTCAAACGACTTGGCATGCCCCCTCAGAAAAGGTGCCGTGAAGTCCAGCGTCTGCAGCTGTTCGAAGACGGCCTGTGCAATTTCTGGCCGACAGTGGCCGGCCGCCACGCAAAACAGGCCCGCAGAAGCATCGATCACCTCTCGGCCATCGGGCGTGTAGAAATACATGCCCTTGGCACGGGCAAACATCTTGGGGTCTGCCTTGAATTCCTTGTTCGGGGAAAACGGCATCCAAAAAGAATCCATGCGGGTGGCAACTTGGGGTTCGGCGTGGCCCATATCGGCTCCTGTGCTTTCGAGGGGTAACAAACTCCAACGGTGATTGTGCGCCTCAATCCCCACTTTGGGAACAGCGCGGACTCCAGGGAACCCCTAAGTGGCAGCCGGCAATGCCCGCCTAGGAGCGCCCCTTTGGATCGTGGCGTTCGCGTCGGGCTACCCATAGGGTCGCCGCACTGATCAGCGCACCGCCTATCAGGGTGCTTTGAGACGGTGTATCGCCAAAGGCAATCCACCCCAGCATGGCCGCCCAGACCAACTCCAGGAACTTGGGCGATTGGGTGGCCGAGACATCCGCAGCGCTGATGGCCCGATTCTGACAATAGTGGCCAAGACTTCCCAAGATACCGCAGCCGAGGAATAAGGCCCAATGCAAGGCGCCCGGGGCTTTCCAATGCATCAGCGCCAAGGGCAGGCTCAGCAAGGTGATCATGAGGTTTTGCCAAATGAGCAGCGTGGCCGGGTCTTCGTTGCGCGATTGAATCTTGGTCATCAAGAACGACGCTGCAAAGACGGGGGCCGAGGCCAGCATGAGGAGGTGGTAGCCCCCTGCGCTTGGATCCCCCCAAGATATCTTGGGGCCCACCACCACCAAAACGCCCACAAATCCCATGAGCGTGGCCGCCCAACGCTCCCACCGCATGGGCTCACGCAAGAACCAATAGGCACCCAACATGATGAACAAAGGGCCGGTGAATCCCAACGCCGTGGTGTCGGCAAGCGGAATTTGAGGCAAGGCCGTGAACCACATCGACAGCGCCACCGTATGCAAGCCCGCCCGAAAGACGTGATGGCCCAGGCCAGATGTGCGATAGCGGCCACAACCATGGCGAATGACCCAGGGCATCAGCACGACGAACCCAAAAAAGTAACGCAGAAACTGCGTTTGCAGCGGGTCAAAGGCCTGGGCCAAAGCGCGCGACAGTGCGTTGAGGAAGGTGAAAAAAACACCAGAAGCCACCATCCACAGCAAGCCCTGCAAGGTGGGGCTCAGGTGTGAGGTGCGTGCGTGCACCTGATGATGGGCCAACCGCCAGAGACGACGAACCAACTAGGACACCACCTGGTA
Source organism: uncultured Rubrivivax sp. (assembly GCA_964400135.1). Classification (GTDB taxonomy): domain Bacteria; phylum Pseudomonadota; class Gammaproteobacteria; order Burkholderiales; family Burkholderiaceae_C; genus Rubrivivax. Next base: position 93,134 of record CAYNSW010000002.1, read on the forward strand.
ATACAGGTTTTGCGGATGACGGGCTTGAGCAAAAAAGAGCCACCGCTCAGCCAAAATGCCCGGCAGCTGAGCACCCGCGGCCACCCACCACACAGCAGAGTTACTCCATTGACCATCGCCGCGAAGCGTCAACATCACCGCGATCGGAATGGCAAATCCCATGGCATGCACGATCCAGCGGATATGCAACATCACCCGAAGACTGGCCCCATGAAAGAACTCGCGCGTATTGAAGGCGCCGGCCGACATACCCATCGACTTTTGGACCAAGGTATCGCTTCGGATGCCGGTGGCGCTTTGAGCGGTAGATTGGGACTTGAGAGCCGAGTTGCGCAGCAGCGTAGCGGTCTTGGCTGCCCAGGCCAAAAAGGTCACGGTCAGTGCCCAGGGCGCCACCCATTGCAGCAGCTCTTGCTGCCGCCCACTGGCCGCCAGCGCAGCACACAAGATCAGGCCACTGGATAAGCCCATCAGGGTGTAGTTGATGACCGTCAGCGGATGGGCCCACTCTTGGATGAAACGCAAGCACGCGTAAATTTGTCCGGTACACACCCACAGCAACGCCGAAAGCACGACCACCAAGACCGGCAGGGCATGGCCGGGAGGGTTCGTGAACGCATCGGCAGACCACCACGGCAAGACCCACCAAGTACCCAGTGCCCCTATCAAGGCCGGCAGTACGATGACCTCGCGACTCAACCAGGAAGTGCGCCACATGGCCACAGCGCGCCAAGCCCGCCTGGGATGCCCCAGATGCCAAAACGATGCTCCCAAGCCCACCAGGAGCAACAGCACGGACAAGCCCAATCCGAGGTGCAGGAGCGCGCCAGACACTCGCACAGACGCCATCACCGAGAGGGACAGAGCCACGGCCAGTCCTTGAGCCAACCCTGCTGCCGTGGTAAAGAGTATGACGGAAGCGGCAGGGTTCATGACTCGCCAGAGGTGGCCGCCGGCGTGACACGACGCGGCAGGTAGTGGTTGGCGGGTCGGGTGCCCCATTCCGGCATCAACTCGTAGCCCCCTTGCTCTTCAATGGCTCGGGAGACTTCGGAGTTTGGGTCCAGGACATCGCCAAACAATCGGGCTCCCGTGGGACAGGCCTTGACACAGGCCGGCTGGCGATCGGACGGCGCCAACGACTCGTCATAGATTCTGTCAATACACAAGGTGCACTTGGTCATCACCTGCCGCTGCTCGTCGAGCTCGCGAGCGCCGTAGGGACACGCCCAAGCACAGTACTTGCAGCCTATGCACTTGTCGTAGTCCACCAAGACGATGCCGTCTTGCGCCCGCTTGTAGCTGGCTCCCGTGGGACACACGGGGACACAAGGCGGATCCTGGCAATGCAGGCAACTCTTGGGAAAGTGCACGGTCTGGGTGTCTGGGAAAGTACCCGCCTCCCAGGTTTGGACTCGGTTGAAAAAGGTTCCCGTGGGATTGGCGCCGTAGGGGTTGTGGTCGCCCAAGGGGCCAGCACTGCCTGAGGTGTTCCATTGCTTACACGAGGTCACACAGGCGTGGCATCCCACACAGACGTTCAGGTCAATGACCAGCGCCAGCTGCTTGGCCACCGTGGGCGCCTCGGATGCAGAAGAGCTCATCTCGGCTTCTTGCCTGCCCAATAGGCCACCGAACGCGGAACCCGCCCCCAAACGCCAGGGGCCGCAGGTACAGGATGAGCCTGTGGGAAGCTCTCATGAGGTTCATCTGCCTGAACAGGGCGCAGCCTGACGCGAACGTCGTACCAACCCGCCTGGCCGGTGATGGGGTCGGCATTGCTGATGTGTCTGGCCGTGCCATCAGGACTTGTCAACGGCAACTCCTCACTGATGAGGTGATTGAGTAAGAACCCCTTGCGGGACTCATCGGCACCCGGCTCGAGCTGCCAGGCGCCGCTGGCTTTTCCAATGGCATTCCAAGTCCAAACGGTTTGGGGCTCTACTGCCTGGCTGTATCGCACCATACACCGTACCCTCCCCCAGTGACTTTCGACCCAACACCATGCGCCATCGTCCACGCCTGCAGCAGCGGCAGTGGCCGGATGGACATACAAAAAGTTGTGGCTGTGAATTTGTCGCAGCCAGGCATTTTGGGAGTCCCAGGAGTGATACATGGCCATGGGACGCTGCGTCAGTGCGTTGAGCGGATAGGCGGCCAGATCGGTGCACGACTCCTCCAAAGGGGCGTACCAGAACGGGAGCGGATCAAAATAGGTCGCAATGCGCTCACGAAGGTGTTCTGGTGGTTGGCCCGACGTGGTCTTGCCCTGCGCGGCCAATCGAAAGCTTTGCAGGACGTCGGAGTAAATGGCCAGCTGTATGGGGTCGCTTTTTTGTCGCCACCCTTTGTCATGAGCAAAGTCTAAATAGGCCCGGTTCCAGTTGCGCATGTAGCGTTGATGGGGCGCCAGGTGGTATTGGAAGACGCAGTCATTCTTTTCGTACATCTCCCACTGCCGTGGGTTGGGTTCGCCTCGCAGGTGCTGCGTACCGTCTGTGCCACGCCACCCCATGAGAAATCCAATGCCGGGCTGCGGCTGAAAGTTCACGATGAAGTCAGGATAGTCTTTGAATTTCCTGGTTCCGCCTGGCGTTGTGAAGGCAGGAAATTTCAAGCGTGAGGCCAATTCAATGAGGACTTCCTGGAACGGCTTGCACTGCCCCAAAGGCGGTACCACCGGAATCCGCACCGAATCCGCTGGCCCGTCAAACTCGCTGATGGGCCTGTCGAGCATGCTCATCACATCGTGGCGCTCTAGATAGGTGGTGTCAGGTAGCACCAAATCGGCAAAGGCGACCATCTCGCTTTGGAAAGTGTCGCAAACCACCAGGAACGGGATCTTGAATTCACCATCTGAGGCCTTTTCGTTGAGCATGGACCTGACCGCCATGGTGTTCATGGTGGAGTTCCAGGCCATATTGGCCATGAAAATCATCAGCGTATCCAGGCGATAGGGATCTGCTCGGGTGGCATTGGTGATGACGTTGTGCATCAGTCCATGGACAGCCAGCGGATGCTCCCAGGAAAACGCATGGTCAATTCGAAGCGGGGTGCCATCTGGCAATACCGCCAGTTCCTCAGGGCTGGCCGGAAAACCCAAGGGTGCGGCGCTCAGCGGGGTGTCGGGCTTGACCTGATCGGGGTCGTGAAAAGGGCGATGGTTGGGAACAATGTGGCGCGGATAGGGGGCTTTGTGGCGAAAACCCCCAGGCGCATCAATGGTGCCCAGCAAACTCATGAGTACCGCCAGCGCGCGCACCGTCTGAAACCCATTGGAGTGTGCCGCCAGACCCCGCATGGCGTGAAAGGCCACCGGTCGACCTTGCGTGGATTCATGGCGGCAACCCCACGCGTCCGTCCACGCGATCGGCAACTCAAAGGCCTGCTCAAAAGCAGCATGGCCGATTTCACGCGCCAGCTGCCTGATACGTGAAGCCTCAATACCCGTGATCGACGCCGCCCACTGGGGTGTACAGGACGCCACACGTTGACGCAATAGTTCAAAAGCGGGGGCCACCCGGGTGCCATCTTCAAGCTGGAATTGGCCCTCCAAGGCAGGCTCGCAGTCGGGGGCCAAGCCCTCGGGATACGCCGCTATGGCGCGGTGCGTGCGCAAATCCCAGATGAGCTTGTTGTGCGGGTGCCGACCATCCCCTGGAGGGCCTTTGGCCGGATCCGGGTCGTGCGCGAACAAGCCCTCTCGCTGTCCCGGGTCAAGCACCACCAATTGGGGCGCATTGCTGTAGCGCCGCAAGAAGGATCGGTCCACCTGGCCCGTACCGATGAGCTCGTGCATCAAGGCCATCAAGAGCGCGCCATCGGTACCGGGCTTGATGGCAATCCATTCGTCTGCGATCGCCGAATATCCCGTGCGGATGGGATTGATTGAAATGAATCGCCCCCCCCGACGTTTGAACTTGGAGATGGCCATTTTCAGCGGATTGCTGTGATGGTCTTCGGCCGTGCCCATCATGATGAACAATCGGGCCCGCTCCAAGTCGGGGCCTCCGAACTCCCAAAAACTACCGCCTATCGTGTAGATCATCCCCGCTGCCATATTCACGGAGCAAAACCCGCCGTGAGCCGCATAGTTGGGTGTCCCAAATTGCCGCGCAAATAGACCAGTGAGCGCCTGCATCTGGTCACGACCCGTGAACAGCGCAAATTTCTTGGGATCGGTGCTGCGGATATGGGCCAGCCGCTGCGTGAGCAGCTCAAAGGCACGCTCCCACGAAATGGGCTCGAACTCTCCAGCGCCGCGCTGGGCGCCTTTCTTGCGCAGCAGCGGCTGCGTCAGCCGAGCAGGGGAGACTTGTTTCATGATCCCTGCACTGCCCTTGGCGCAGATAACGCCCTGATTGATGGGGTGATTGGGATTGCCCTCGATGTAGCGCACCTCAGGTCCACCGTCGCCCTGGCGCAAGTGCACTCGAATACCGCAGCGGCAAGCGCACATATAACAGGTGGTGCACTTGACCTCATTGGGTCCGGACGTTACCGAGGCAAGGGGATCGTGTAGTGGCCGGTGATCGGACATGGTGGTGGGGACGACGCGCTGCGGGACTTTACCAAAACGCGCCCAGCCAGCGAGAAAACGATGGGTCACCGACTTCAGAGCGACGCACCCCTTCATGCGGCCCGGATTTGCGCCTGGTCAAAGGGCGCGACATTGTTCCGCCTCAAGATGTCCAGGCCATGGCGCACCCCTTTGCCCATCGACTCGATGCCGCTGCGCAATTGGCTGCGCGACTCCTGCCCATGGCCAAGGATTGGCAACAGCCTATCGTCTTGGCCCTGGTGCGCGGAGGGGTACCTGTGGGCGCGTGCATCGCCCGAGATCTGGATTGCCCCTGGGAGCCCTTGCTGGTGCGCAAGCTAGGCGCCTGGGGGCAACCCGAGGTGGCATGGGGTGCGGTGGCCCTGGGTATGAATGACCACGGCAATTGGTCGGTGGTACGCGCGTTGAATGAGACTCTTCAACCCGCAGCGGGGTTCCCGAGTGATTGGATGGAGATTCGTGAACAGGAGCGGCATGAAGAGTTGTTGGCGTTGAGGCACCGCTATGCCCTACCCGACCGTCCCTGCGGTTTGGAAGGTCGAACTGCCATCGTGGTCGACGATGGCGTGGCCACCGGGTGCAGCCTGCGCGCTGCCATGGCGGCAGCGCGCTCCCGACACTGTCATCAGGTCGTGTTGGCCATTCCGGTAGCGCCAAGCGATGTGTGGCTCAGGCTGCGTGCCCAGGCTGATGAAGGGGTGTGCCTGGTGATTGCGCAGCCCTTTGTCTCGGTCAGTGCCTTTTATGGGCAATTTCCCGACGTGCAAGACCACGAAATCCAACAGTGGATTCACCCATGAGACCGCTGCAATCCATCTACGCTGTTGTCCTGGCTGGAGGCCGAGGGTCTCGTTTGCACCAGCTGACCGACTGGCGCGCCAAGCCGGCCATGCCTTTTGCAGGATCTCTGAAGATCATCGACTTCGCACTGAGCAACTGCATCAATTCGGGGATACGTCGCATTGGCGTGCTGACGCAGTACAAGGCGCAAAGCCTCATACGGCATATCACCCGTCACTGGGGCTTTTTGGATGCCCGATTGGGTGAGTTTATTGATGTCGTACCGGCACAACAGCGCATGGACGAGCACTGGTACACGGGCACTGCCAATGCGGTGTGGCAAAACCTTGACATGCTGCATGAGGCCCAACCCAGCCACGTCCTGATTCTGGCTGGCGATCACGTGTACAAGATGGACTATGCCCGTCTCGTCGACGAGCACCTGCAGTCACGCTCAGCCGTGACCCTGTCTTGTATTCGTGTGCCGCGAGAGCAGGCATCTGCATTTGGCATCTTGAGCGTAGACGCCGGGCAGCAGGTGGTGAGCTTTCAGGAGAAGCCGGCAAATGCGCCAGGGCTTGCCGAATCGCCAGACCATTGCCTGGCCAGCATGGGAATCTACCTGTTCAATACCGACACTCTCGTGGAGGAACTGGAGCGGGACGCCCGTGACCCCCTGTCACGCCACGATTTTGGCCATGACGTCTTGCCGCGACTGGTCAAACAAGGTCGCGTCAGAGCACATCAATTTGCCCTCAGTGCCGTGCCCGCCACAGCCCAATCACCGTACTGGCGTGATGTCGGCACCCTGGACTCCTATTGGGAAGCCCACATGGACCTGATACGCCCTCTGCCTGAACTGGATCTTTATGACCCCACCTGGCCCATTCGTGGCAGCAATGGATCCTGGCCGCCTGCAAAATTCGTGGCCGACTCCCAGGGGCGACCTGGCACCGCGAGCGACTCGCTCATCAGCGGCGGCACCATCGTCAGCGGAGCCACTGTGAAGCGTTGCGTCTTGTTTCCGCACGTTCGGGTGACCGATGGCGCCGTTGTGGAAGACTCTTTGCTGCTGCAAGGTGTGCAGTTGGGCTCAGGGTGTGTGGTGCGGCGCGCCATCATTGACAAGCAATGCATCCTGCCGGCGGGCACACAAGTAGGCGTGGACGTGATGAGAGACCGCCAGCGCTTTTGCGTCTCACCTGCCGGGGTTACCTTGGTGACGCGAAGCATGTTGCCCACCACTGAGCCGATAGTGGCACCCGACACCCCAACCTTTTTGGATGTTGGCCATCCCGTAGCGGCCTGAGGCAGGCGCCGCTGCCAGATTCAGCACCTCTCAGTGCGTTCCCATCTCCAATTCTTGTTGTGTCCAGCTCTGAGCAGGGTGCAGGCCCAGACTGAGGCCATACTGCAAAAGAGCTGAGGTGCTGGGGAGCTGTAATTTCTCCTGCATGCGCGCCTTGTGGGTGCTGATGGTCTTGATGGACAGGTGCAGAGCCTGCGCTATGTCGGTCATGCGCTCGCCAGCGACCAGGCGCCTGAGAACCTCTAACTCACGATCTGTCAGCTGCGTGCCATGCCCAGCCGGTCCGTTACCGGAAATGGTCTCGACCAGCTTCTCCGCTACCGATGCCGTGATGTACAGGCCGCCAGCTGTCACTTTGACAACGGCCTGAAGTATTTCATTAACTGAAGATTGTTTGGTGACAAAGCCATGCGCCCCAGCTTTGAATGCACGCACCGCATAGTGCTCCTCCGCATGCATACTGACGATGAGCGTACGCACCGCCGACCACTGCAATCGAACCCGCCGGATCAGCTCCAGCCCATTCATGCCGGGCATGGTCAGATCGCTGATCACCAGGTCTGTGGCATGCAAGCGCAGGTGTTCCAAGGCCGTGAACCCACAGGATGCCTCGCAGATGTGAACGCCTGGTACAGCCCCTTCTATCAGTGCCATCAATCCACGGCGGACGACGACATGGTCGTCCACGATCAAGACGCGGGTGTCGAGGCGTTGGCGGACATCGGTCATGGAGGCATGCCTCTAGCGTGGACGATAATTAAAACACTTCAAATTTACAGTTAATTATAAACTTGAAACAAATCTGACACGTTTTCTGGCGCCCACTGTTGCGCACAGTCAATGGTCTGGTCCTCCTGATCGGCAGCCCTCCACCCCCTAATGCCTCATCTGCCTATTGCCCGCTGGCGTTCTGAGTGGCGACAGCCGGGCGCTTGGCGTGCTGACCTCTTGGCTGGCTTGACGGGCGCTGTGGTCGTATTGCCCCAAGGGGTGGCTTTTGCCACACTGGCAGGGCTGCCTGCGGCCTATGGCCTGTATGCCGCCATGGTGCCGTGCGTGGTAGCAGCCCTTTGGGGGTCCAGCCGCCTGATGGTGACGGGCCCGGCCAACGCCATTTCGCTGACCACACTGGCTTTGGTAACACCTCTGGCCGCCGCAGGCTCGGCCGACTACATCCGGCTGGTGATCACCTTGGCATTTTTGGTGGGGGTGCTGCAATTGACGTTGGGGCTGGCCCACATGGGGCGCTGGGTGGAGCAGATACCCCACAGTGTTGTGGTGGGCTTCACCACTGGGGCGGCGATCCTCATCATCAACAGCCAACTGCCCCACGTGGCCGCCCTGAGTCTGCCCAGTGGCTCGAGCATCTGGCACACCGTCTGGGGCATCTGGTCTCAACAGAACCAGGTGCAGTGGCACTCGGTCCTCACCGGTGCAGTCACGCTGGCCTTGGCATTCGTCGCCCGGCCATGGAACCGCTGGGTACCCGCGATGCTGGTGGCTGTCGTGGGCGGATCGCTGTTCGCAGCAACCTTGCCAATCTGGTGGCCCCAGGCAGAGCCACTGCGTGCGGTCCAGACCGTTGCGCAGGCACTACCGCCCCTGTCCTGGCCCGACCTGAGCGTCTCCACCGTGAGCCAACTGGCCGGACCCGCTCTGGTCATGACGCTACTGGCGCTGACGGAAGCTGCGGCCATTGCCCGTGCCGTGGCCAGACAATTTGGCGACACCCTGGACGGTAACCAGGAGTTTGTGGGTCAAGGCCTGGCCAATATCGCCGGGTCTTTTTTTTCAAGCTACCCTGTCAGCGGCTCCTTCAACCGCTCAGGTGTCAATGTACAAGCCGGTGCACGCACACCCTGGTCGGCTGTGGCCGCGGCAGTCTTTTTGGTCCTCCTGCTGGCCCTGGTGGCCCCACTGGCACGCTTTCTACCCCTGGCCGTCATCTCCGGGCTGCTGTTTGCCGTCGCCTGGGGGCTCATCGATTGGGGTGAAATCCTGCGGCTGTGGCGCCAACCATCGCCTGAGCGCTGGCCCTTGATCATCACCATCACAGCCACCGTCACCGTGTCGCTGGAGTGGGCCATACTGTTGGGCATTTTGTCGGCACTGGGGCTTCGTTTTTGGCACCGAATTTCATCCTGATGAGGTCAGCTGGAGCCATCTTGCTAATGGCGCTGCCCTATGTGGGGGCCGCTCTGGCCAACGAGTGGCTCCTGCAAGCCACTGAATACGGCAAAGGCGTCCATTGGGTTTACATACCGGCAGGCCTGCGCCTTTGCTTTACGCTGGTCATGCCGTGGGCCGGCCCCGTGGCCATCGCCTTGGGTTCTTTTTATCTGGCGCTGCGCGATCCTGAGCTGAGCGCACTGCAGGCGGCTATCAACGGCCTGACCTCCGGAATGGCACCCTGGCTGGCGAGGCAAGTGGCGATCCGCCACCTGGGGCTCAAGCCCGACTTGCGTGAGCTCGACGTCAAGCTGCTTTTGAAGCTGTGCATTCTGTTCGGACTGTTCAGCTCCACCTTGCATCAGGCATTTTTTGCCTGGGTGGGTCGAGAAGCGGGCCTGGACGCCGGACACATCCCCATGTTCATCGGTGACACGCTTGGCGCTCTCTTGTGCTTGTACCTGCTGCGTTTGAGCTTCACGCGATTGAACCGCTAGCCACCAGGCTGACGCTAATCAGCGTCGAATGACCTTCACTTGCGCGCCTATCTGGTGGCCATGGAGGAGCGCATGCAACCGAGACGGCGTATGGTGTGACTCATTGATGACAATACCTCGCGTATCGAGAGCATCTTGGAGCGCAGCGGCTAAGGTGTGTAGCGGCGCCCCTCCGCCTTCTCCCATGCCCTTGGCGCCATTGAACGTAAACGGCGAAGGTGATTCCTGATTACCATACCGTATAGACGGCATATTCAGCACCGTGATGGGACAGTAATCACTGAACGTGCTGGTCATCAGATTGCCGAACTCGTCGTAAGCGAAGGTTTCCAACAGAGCAGCTCCGAGACCATGAGCGGCACTGCCCAAAACCTGACCACGCACAATTTCATGGCTGATGACCTTGCCGCAATCGTCAACAGCAGCGTAGTCATGAATACGCAAGTTATAGGTATCTTGCTCTACCTCCACTACCGCAACGTGCACCTGGCTGGCATAGGTGAGAGTGAGGTTACCGTATTTTCGCTTGACATCAGGGATCTCAAATGGAGGCCTGTAGACAAATCGGGCGTTCAAAGTGATATCCGCAATTTCTGGCGAAATCCCCGCCGTTTTGGTATTCACCATAGCCGCCAGATCGGCAAAGCTGACATGGCATCCATCGTCAGACATCACAGCCGGCACCCCAGACGTCAGCCCCGTATGCAGTCTGGAAACAGGCCGAGACAGCACCAACGCCGCCACACGGAACAGCTCGGCACGCAGTAAATCACACGCTCCATGGATAGCCCCCAAGCTGGTCACGGCAAACTGGCTGGCATAGGTGCCGGAGTGCGACGTGTGCGTATTGCGCTCGGTATCAAAACCAGTTTGCACATGAACCCAATCCGGGCCAATTCCAAACTCTTGCCCCACCACCAGGGCGCCGACGGTTTCGTGACTTTGGCCTTGGGGAACCGAACCCACGGCCACGATTAATCGGCCATCGACCCCTACCCTCACATTGGCCGCCTCAGAGTTGCCTGTGAAGGGAGAATTGGGATTGATGATTCGCGATTGGCCAAAGTTGTTGGTACCAGAGTCCAACGCCGTCCCGATTCCCAGCCCGACCCATCGACCTTCTGCGCGCCATTGCGCCACGGTGGTCTTCCACTTCGACCACCCAATCAATTCTTGGGCCTGATCCAGCATGGCGTGATAGTTACCGGAGTCATAGACACACCCATTGGGTGTTGTCCATGGAAAGTGCGGAACGTAATTGCGCTTTCGCATTTGATCAGCTTCGATACCCAGTTGCCTGGCGCAAATATCGACTACTCGCTCCAAGAACCAGACATGCTGCATTCTTGAGAATCCTCGGTTGGGCCCCACGGGACACTTGTTGGTGACCGCTTGCTCCATCTGAATTCGCAGATGACGAAGCTTCAAAGAACCTGGAGCCACCTGCGACCAGATCACGCACCCCAATGGCTCATAGCGCGGATAGGCTCCACAATCGTCAACGTGGCGTGATCGAATCGCCAGGATCTCTCCGTCTTGACGCAAGGCCACCTCAGTGTCGAGAAAAGTTCGCTCGTTACCATGAGCACTTGCTTGCAGATGCTCACGGCGTGACTCGATCCACTTCACTGGCCGGTGACCCGCCTTACGCGAAAGCAAAGCGCAGATGACAATGTAGGGGTAGAGATTTTGTTTGATGCCAAAACCTCCTCCGATATCATGCGTACGGATGCGCAGCTGCTCCGGCGACACACCCAGCGCAGGCGCGATGAATTTCATCGCCACACCCGGCTGGATGATGTTGCAAAAGATGTCCAGCCTGCCATCGGCCTCCCAGGTGGCGTGGACCGCAAAATTCTCGAGCGGCGTACTGGAAAAACGATGGAAATACAGCCGATCAATGTGAACAATCACATCGGCACTTTTGAAGGCCTCGTCGACCTCACCCCACTCAAAGACAGACCCGAATGTTCGGTTGGTCCCCACTTGCTCATGAAGCAAAGTGGTGGCTTCTAAGGCCTGTACTGCGTCGGTGACAGCACTCAAGGGTTCATAGTCAACCCTGACCAGCTCGACTGCATCGGCTGCAATAGCCGCAGAGGTGGCCGCAATCGCCACCACCGGCTCGCCCTGGAATCGCACCTTAGTGGCTGCCATGGCAAAGTCCTCGATGCCGTTAGCTGGCGCTGGCGCCATGGAGGGAAACTTTTGCGTCAGTTTGCTGGCTTCAAGCCCCGTGAGACAACACACCACCCCAGGAAGCGCCAGGGCGTCCGAACAGTCCACCGACAGGACACGGGCATGGGCGTAGGGAGAACGTACCAAGCCCACATGCAGGTCTCGGCTGCTTTGCTCATCATCAACAAAGCGCCCTAAACCCCGAATCAACCGGTGGTCTTCTTTGCGCTGAAATCCGCTCATGTGCGATCTCCTGATGACCAGTCCAGCCACATCAACAAGCGTTTCCACCAACTGCCAGCAGAGGGCAGCACCTCGAGCTGGCTTTGAGCCAAATCAGTTGATTTGGCCTCTGCGGCTGGCGAGGCCAGCGCCCGGCTCAAGGCGTCTACCAATAGGTTGACATTTCGAGCAGCCAATGGTTTCAAGATGCCATTGGCCAGCGAGGCCAAAGTGCCACGGACCAAAGTGGAACTTTTCCATTGAACGACCGTGGCAGCCCCTTGCGGCTCAAGTACAAACACAATCTGCGAATCGGCCATGCCCAGAGCATGTCGGGCACTGGAGGTGAATTGAGCCTCGCGAAGCGGGGCGATCGGCTCCATGCGCACCTGCGCCTCCATCCGCCCCTTGACCTGGGGTACCCCAACTTCGAGTGTCACCGCAAAGCGCCCATCTTCAAGCCAGCGGTGTTCGCGGTACATGGGCAGCAAGGGGGCAAACCTCTGGGGGTCGGTCAGTAGTGCCCAGGTGGCCTCAGGGGTCGCCGCCACCTCAAATTGGCCTTGTAAATCAAGCTTCATCAATCGTCCCCAAGCCCACGCGCGTTGCCGCATCCCGGATAGCAGCCACGATGTTTTGATACCCCGTACAGCGGCAGGTGTTTCCGGCTACCGCCTTCTTGATACTGGCTTCATTAACAGGTTCTCCTGCTTCAAGCAGCGCAACTGCTGCCATCAGGAAACCTGGGGTGCAGTAGCCACACTGCAGCGCATGGTGCTGCGAAAAGCACTTCTGTAACGGGTGTAAGGCCTTGTCAGCGCTCAAGCCCTCGACGGTACGAACGGATCGCCCGTGCGCCTGAGCGGCCAGTACCGTGCAGCTCTTCACAGGCTGACCGTCAAGGAGAACTGTGCAGGCGCCGCAGTAACTGGTATCGCACCCGACATGCGTTCCGGTCAATCCCAGCGTATTTCTCAAGAATTCCACAAGGAGCGCGCGAGGCTCGATGCGCTCGCTCACAGGACGTGAATTCACCTGCATCTGAATCGAGATAGGTTCAAAATCAGCCATAGTAAGTGTGGGTAGGTGGAGCAGGAATTTGATCTCGCCGACACTGCATCACGGCAAACGCACGCCTGACCAGGCCTGCAACCAGAGCACGCTTGTATTCGGCGCTACCCTTGTTGTCGGCAAGCGGATCACACAGCATGCTTGCTCGTTCGGCCACCGCTTCGATATGCTGCCGAGCCAAGCGCTGTCCAACCAATAAGTCGTCTACCTCAATGCGCAATGGGGTCAAGTTCACACACCCCAATGCCAGTCGGACAGTGCGACACCGGTCTCCTTCGAATGTCACCTGCAGGGCACAACTGGCTGTTGGGTAGGCCGGTGCACTTCGCTTAAAGGCCACAAAGGCACCGTGCCCGCTCAGTACTGTCTTGTCAATGGATACCGCCTCAATCAATTCATGGTCCTGCAGCGAGGGCGCATAGGGTTGAGCAAGAAGCTCAGCCACTGACAGGCTACGGCGTCCTCGTGGACCTATGCAATGAATCGCTGCGTCCAGAGCGTTCAACAGGGTAGGCCAACAACTGCTGGGATCGGCTTCGGCCAGTGACCCTCCCAAAGTGCCCATCGAACGAACCTGCGCATCGGCAATCCCCAAGGCGCAATCGCGCAAGATGGGGTAGCGGTGGGCCCATTCGGAGCGGCCTGCATGGGCATGCGTGACCAGAGCACCCCAGTGCAATCTGCCATCGCTTTCAGAAATCCTGCGTGCCGCAGGATCGGCTACCACGTCAATCAAGTCGCTGGGCTTGACCAGCCGCAACTTCATCAGCGGTAATAGCGTTTGGCCCCCGGCAATCAACTTGGCACCTTCCCCAAAGCTGGAAAGCGCAGCACTTGCCTCGGTCAGGGTGGATACGCGATGAAATCGGAAGGGTGCGGGATACATGATGGTCTAGGCAGCAGATTGGGCAGCTTGTGGAGGCAAAACCTGAACAATCTCGGGATCGTCATAGCGAACAAGCTGCTCATACAAGGCTTGTTCATCGTCCACGAAAAGCCCTTGAACGACTCCGTCAATCAACCTTCTGATGCCATATTTCATTCCGGTAATCGAGGCCGCCGATAGCCCCATGCTCAGCGTGGCGCCGTAGTTGAAATTGTGGATCCGACTGACCCAGCTGGCCTGGCCAGGGACCTTCGGCATAAATTCGAAGCCGCTGCCCAGGTATGGGGCACGAGCCATGCCCTCATCCTGATCCTCAGCCGGCGGCTCATACCGATCTGCCCAAAGGGCGATGTGGGGCGCAGCTTCAGCAAGTTCAGGACGCCAATCCAGGTTATGAGAAATGCCGGTAGCAAAGATGAGATAGTCAAACATGAAGGTCTGCCCAGGTGTCTTGACCTGCAGCCCACTCGAGGTCTGCTGGATGTTCACCCACTGGGCATTGGCATGCATATAGAAGTTGGCATGCTCAGTGCAGCGCCACATCGTTTCTTGCGGCGGGGGCTGATTCATTCTGCTGACCTGGCGCATGAAGCGCCATCGCTTAGCATCGGGTAGTACATGGTATGCACTCAAAAATCCGGAGAACTCAAGCCATTTGTACGGATTGACTGAGGGAAACTGTGCGATGCGTATGCATAGATCCACACGCGCGGCCCCCGCCTCCAAGGCGGTCGCGGCGTTGTCGAAGGCAGATGCACCTCCGCCCAGTACCCCAACACGCTTACCACGCAGTCGCTCGAAATCGATATCGGTTTCGGTGTGTCCGAAACACTCACTGGGCAGGCCACTGGCTACCTGCGGTACATACCACCGGCCACTGCCGTTAAGCCCGGTAGCCAATACGACTCGACGGGCCAACAACACCTCGTGGCCGTCTGTGTGAACCTCCAGGATATGGCCGTCGCGGTCTGCGGGCTTGAGTCGGGTTACACGGACTCCGTTGCGAACGGGCAAGGCCAAAACCTTGCGGTACCAGTTGAGATAGTCTTGCCATACCTCTCTTGGAATCTTGCCCAATCGCGACCACGCCTCTTTTCCGTGCTGGGCTTCAAACCAAGCTTGCGGAGTCAAGGCGGGGTTACCAAAGTCCAGGCCAGAGCCTTGCTTGGGGGTGCGCAACGTCTTCATACGTGCAAAGGTACGCCAGGGCCCCTCTTGACCTGACGGGCTGGCGTCTAAGACGACCAGTCGGGTCACCCTCTCGCGCATGAGTCCGTAGGCGGTTGCCAATCCACTCTGGCCCGCGCCAACGATGACGACGTCATAGACTTCTCGACCCGCATGCTCGCGGGACACCACCCACTGCTTGCTCGGGTACTCCGTGAAGCAATGCTCGCGGTGGATACGTGCCTCCAATTCCTGCAAACTCATGATGCTTCCCTAAATAGAGACCCACTGCTGGGCTGGTGGATGGGACTCCATGTGGGATCGACTGCGCACCACCGCATCCATGAGTTGCTGTTTGTCGCATCGTCTACCATCAAACTCAGCGACAAAGCTTTGCTGGTGCAAGACCCAAATTCGATCGCAGCAAGAGAGCAACTCATCCATGTCCGATGAAACTAAAATGACACCCACTCCTTGGCTGGCTGACTCTTGCATCAGCCGGTATATGTCTTGCTTGGCTCCGACGTCCACCGCTTTGGTTGGATCATCCATGAGCAACACACGGGCTGCTGCAGCCAGCCATTTGGCGATCACGACTTTTTGGCGATTGCCTCCCGAGAGCCGAGCAACCTGGGCGTGGGCAGAAGCCGGGCGAATATTCATTAACTCGATCATCCGCGCTGCCAAGTTCCTGACGCGACTGGCACTCCAAAATCCGAGTCGGCTGAGCCGTCGTGCATTGGGCAAGGCGATATTTTCCTGAACCGATAATGTCGGAACCAAACCTTGCCTGAGCGTGTCACCGGGAACCATGCACAAACCGCGGTGCAATCGCTGGGGCATGTTGAGCTTGCTCAGATCTTCTCCGTCCAAATTGATGCGCAGGCTCTGGTGAGTGTCCAGGCCCATCAGCTTGAAGAGAAATCTGTCTACCTCAGCGCCAATGTAGGTGGGTATTCCCACCACCTCTCCTACCTGCAGGCTCAAATCGATGGGAAGGCGATTGATCTGCTGCACCATCCCTTGGACTCTGAGAAGTTCCTGGGCGGATGTGGTCCGCTCGAGCCGGGAGCGTTCCGCTAACTCCCGCCCCACAATCAAGCGAACTAGGGTCGCGCGGTCAACTTCTGCTCGGTTAACTGTTGTGATCACCTCACCCGCACGCAGTACCGTGATCCTGTCGGCGATCGAAAGTACTTCTTCCAGGCTGTGGGCAATCAAAATCACGCACACGCCCTTACTCGTCATTTGCCGAATCAGATCAAGCAGACGGTCAGCTTCCTCCGTGCTGAGTGAGGCCGTTGGCTCATCGAAGATGACGATGCGCGGGCCTTCACCCAAGGCTTTGGCTATTTCGATCAGCTGTCGCTGCGCGACGCCCAGATCCCGTACGAGTTGATCTACCTGGCCCTCGAGCCCAAAGGGTTGGAGCCTTTGAGCAGCGGCCTCCCGCATGGCATTGCGATTTACAACGCTCAAGGGGCCCAAACGGAATCTCTCGGGTGCTCGGCCCAAGAAGAGGTTTTCGCTGACCGTCAGCGTGTCGACCAGCTGAAACTGCTGATGTACAACTGCGATGCCCTGCTGCTGCGCTTGGCGGGGGTGATCCATCCGAATCACCTGCCCATCGATCAGGACCTCACCCTCATCCGGACGCTCTTCAGCAGCCAGCAATCGCATCAAAGTGGTTTTGCCGGCTCCGTTTTCACCTACAACCGCGTGGACTTGACCGCCTTGGAAATGGACATGGGCTTGCCTCAAGGCATACACCGACCCATAGCGGCGGCTCAAACCTCGTGCCTCAAAAAGCACCGCGGGTCTTCCGGTCATCTGCAATTCAAGGCGCCCAGCAACCCGCCTTATCTGGGCTTGACCCCAAGCCGTTCCCGCAATGGAGGCGCTATGAGGTCGTAGGCATTCTTCTGGGTGACCATGCTGAACTCCAGGGAGACAAATCGAGGCGGTACCTTTTTAGTTTTCAGGTAGTCCGCGACCACAGTGGCAGACAGGGCACCCCATCCCACAGGGTCTAGCAAGACTGTAGACGCCATATCGCCGTTGTGCACGGCGGCCAAAGCCGGAGGCGACCCATTCAAACCCGTGACGGCCACCTTGCCGGTCAGACCCGCGGCTTTCACCGCCTGAGCAGCGCCTAGAGCAAGGTCATCATTTGAGGCATATATACAGGTCAGATCTCGGTGCGCCACCAACGCGTCTTCGGCCAGTTTCAGTCCGTTCTCACGGGTTTGGGTTGAGTTTTGTGCAAACACCACTCTAAAGCCCGCTGGCTCGATCACGCTCCTGAAGCTCTTTTCTTGGTCCACCATGACCAGAGCGCCTGCCGGTCCCAGCAGCATGGCCACCTTGCCGGGCTTCAAGGACT
Source organism: uncultured Rubrivivax sp. (assembly GCA_964400135.1). Lineage (GTDB taxonomy): Bacteria > Pseudomonadota > Gammaproteobacteria > Burkholderiales > Burkholderiaceae_C > Rubrivivax. Next base: position 110,357 of record CAYNSW010000002.1, read on the forward strand.
CAACCGCCCACTTGCCTTTGGCGGCGCCGACCAATTTGAAGTCGATCCCCACAAAGGACTCCCACAGAGCGGAGTACTTGTCGTCAAGCGCTCGGGCCACCATGAATATGGGAATTCCGGCGGCCTTGGCCTTTTGTACCGCAGGTGCAGGACCTTCGGTATTCAAAGGCGATAGCAAGAGGGCATCGACCTTGGCAGCCACCAGATCACCGATATTGTTGACCTGCTCGTTCACATCGGCATTGGCCGACAAAAGGGTCACATCAATCTGCAAATCTTTGAACTTTTGAACGATCGCACGTCCCATGGCCACATAAAAGGGATTCTGTGCCTCTGGCAGCGAAACGCCAACCTTGAAGCGTCGTCCCTGCGCCAACGCTTGACCGGCGAGGGCACTCAGCGCTGCCATAGAACCCGCCGAAATGACCAACTGACGTCTTTGTATTTGCATGAGAGATCTCCTTTAAATGCGTTGAAGGTCGCCGGAAAAACAGTGCTCGGCGGTCAGACAAAGCGTGGCCTTACCGCTTCTTGAAGGCGTCCAATGAGGCCGCCAGGATCAACACCGCGCCAATAAACACGCCCTTCCAATGCGGATGAACACCGATGATGTTCAACCCATTGCCTAGGACGGTCAGTAACAAGATGCCCAGCATGGAGCGCCAAAGCCTGCCCTCTCCGCCGCTGAGCGCTGCGCCGCCAAGAACCACAGCGGCAATGGCCTCGAGCTCATACAAGAACCCTGCCATGGGCTCGCCGCCGCCTGTTCGGGCACACAGCAGCATCCCCGCTATGCCGCACGTCAATCCCGAGACGCCAAAGGCGGCAACCCTCACCAGTGCGACATTGACGCCTGAGAGTCGAGCCGCTGTGGGATTCCCTCCCACGGCGTAAAGATTCAATCCAAATGTCGTGTATCGCAAGACAACAGCACCTGCGAAAAATACCGCTGCAGCCAGCAAGAACAAGACCGGAATCCCCATGATCTTGGCTGTTCCCAATTCGGTGAATCCTGGCGGGAAGCTGTAGACCGCCGCGCCATCGGCAATGATCAGAGCCAGACCACGACAAATATTTAACGCTCCTAGCGTGACGATCAAAGGGGATACGTTCAAGTAGCCGACGAAAAATCCATTGATGGAGCCAACGAGAACGCCAACACCAATGCCCGCTGCCAACCCCATCGCCACGCTGCCGGTTTGGTCCACCACGGTGGCGGCCAAGACGCCAGCCAAAGCCACAACAGCACCCGCTGACAGATCAAATCCTCCGGCAAACACGACAAAGCTCGCGCCGACGGTCACGACCGCCAAAATCGATATCTGATTGAGGATGTTGGAAATATTGGCCCCCGACAGCATCTTGCTGTCCATCGCTTGAAAAAAGGCCAAGGTCGCAATGAACACGGCCGGCACCACCCACTGGTCCCAGTTCGACCAGGCCGCCCAGCGCTGCCGTGAGGAAGCGGACTGTGAGTGATCAACCGTCACTGAGGAATCCCCCAAGGGTTCAAGGCCAACGGCTTCGCGAGGTTGCGAAGTCAGGCGGATGCTAGGGGCGTCTCACGGCGCACCACAATAACGGCGGGCACCAAGTTTGTTGCGTTATACGCAAAAAATAAAGCCTATTAGTGCAAACCCTAGGTGCTGCCGTGGCCGCCCTCGGCGCCGAGTTGATCCAGTAATGCCAGTGCACTGCGAGGCAATCGGCGCCCCGCCCGCACGACCCCGTGTACCTCCACATTGCCCAGTAACGGATGCTCAAGGGGAACGCCCACCAGGCGACCTCGGGCGATGGCCTCACGGACATAGAGGTCATTCAGAACGGCCACGCCCAGTCCCCCCATCACGCAGTCCAGGACCAGGGGAATGGATGCGCAGGTGATGACCGGATCCAGAGCCACCTGCGCTTCTTTGGCCGCGCGCTCCAGAAGCTGCCGGGAGCGAAACCCATGAGAGGCCAGAACCAGATCATGCTGCGACAACTCCTTGAGGCCGACAGAGGGTCGTAACGCCAGGGGATGCTCGGGCCGCATGACCAGCCGCCAGCTCTGACTGAGGCGAAATCGTGTACGCAAGCGGGTCTCTTCAGGGGTCTCCACGATGATCGAAAAGTGCACCTCATCGTTGCAGACCATATTCACGGCCTGTTGATTGGACACCTCGTAGACCTGCACACGGATACCAGGCCAACTGTGCCTAAACGCCCGCACGGCCGGCATGAGGATGGGCCCCAGAAGCCCCTGACCCGTGGCCAGCGACACACTGCCCCGGTGCGTACTGCGCAGGTCATCCAAGGCTGCCACCAGCGCATCTCGGCGGCCCATACGCTCCTGGTAGTAGTCCACCAACAATTGACCGGCTGGGGTCAAGACCACCCGGTGGCGGCCCTTTTCCAACAGGCTCACACCCAACTCGCGCTCCAAGGCGGCGATCTGCCTGCTCACCGACGAAGGCGCCACATTGAAATATTCGCTAGCAGCGGTCATCGTTCCTCGGGAGAACGACTCGAACAGATATTTCAGTTGGCTGTCATTGATGTCCATCTGGGTTGGCTTCTGCTTAGGGCTCAGTGCCCAGAAAACTCCACCAAGGTGAACAGTGGCAACCCCGACTGCTTCAATCGCTCGGATCCGCCCAACTCTGGCAAGTCGACGATGGCCGCGCCTTCAAGCACCTGCGCACCCAATCGCTCCAGCAAACGGCGCCCCGCCATCATGGTCCCCCCTGTGGCGATGAGGTCGTCAATCAGAACGATCCGGTCGCCCTGGCCTGCGGCGTCGGTGTGAACCTCCACACTGGCACTGCCGTACTCCAGCTCGTAGGTTTCTTCTACGGTGGTGAAAGGCAGCTTGCCCTTTTTCCGAATCGGAATGAAGCCGACGTTCAATTCATAGGCCAACACCGAGCCAATGATGAAGCCTCGCGCGTCAAGTCCTGCGATGGCCGTTGGTCGCCAATCAAAATAGCGATGAACAAATTCGTCGATGAGCACACGAAATACTCTTGGCGTGGACAACAAGGGGGTGATGTCGCGGAACTGCACACCGGGCTGCGGCCAGTCGGGTACCGTGCGAATGTGGGATCGAATAATGTCAGTAGCCGAGGGTCTGGAACTCATGGTGAGGCGTTTGAAGAGGGTGGTGGAGGCAGCGGCACCTTGACTTGCGCTGCAGCGGACTGCATGCTGAGGTCTCTCATCATGAAGTATTTCTTGGCAGACCATCTGACAGCCCCTTGGGTGCGCAGGGCAACGGCCATGTGGCTGGGCCTGTGGGTGGGACTGGCCCTTGCCGCCCCGCCCATGACGGGCCAAGACTGGCTGGTCATCAAGCATGAGCCAGCCGATCCTCTGAATGCGCCACTGTGGTCGGGCCAGCCCGACAAGCTGCTGTCCCAACTCCCCCCCTCGGTGGGAGTCTTGGTGTTTCAACCCCATCAAACGGCCACTCCGGGCGCCATTCCAGGTCCTTGGACGGCCTCTCAGCGCCTGACGGATTGGAAGACCTTGCCCGAAGCGGTGCGAGCCGGATTGAGCCGTTTCGGTCACGACCTGCGGGAGGTATCCGTCTTCCCAGCGGTGGTGAGTCCCTTTCGAGCCGTGGGCGACTCGGGCATCGGCAAGCCCCTGCCCGCAGGCAGCCGCTTGAGTTTGCCTGTCATTTCCTGGGGTAACGATGCCTGTGGCTCGCAGCCTGCGCCCCACGCTGCGCTTGGCGCTGCGGTGCTGATTCGACGCGGAGGCTGTCCCTATGTGGACAAGGTGCAAGCCGCCAAACGGGCGGGCGCGCGCGCGGTGCTGATCGTCAACAACGCACAAGCCCTCAATCGCGTGGCCGGTCCCTGCACGGATTGCGACGAGCTCGTACTGGCGGCCCTTCCGCAAGCACAGGGCGAGGCCTTGATCGCGGCAGCAGACAAGGCCGCCTCCGCCGGACAAGTGTTGCAGGTCACCCTACAAGGCCAGCGGGCTCTGGCCTCTGCCTTGCGCGTGGGCAGAGACGGTCGTGTGCAGGAAGTGGGCTACATACCCTACCCCTTCAATCACCTCTTGGATCAGCCTTTGGATCCGTTCTTCCAGCTGGCCTTGGAGGCTCGGCATCTGGACCATGAGAGCCGGCAACTGCATCAGCTGCAAGAACAAGAGGTGCGCGCGCAGGTGCAAGTCGTGGAGGTACTGACCCACGCATTGGCGCGAGATCCCCAGTGGAGCGGCCAGCGGATTTCTGCGCGAGTGGCCCTGCCCACCGCCTTACTGGCCTCCGAGCGCTTGTGGTGGGACCTGACCTTGGCCTGTGAAGGTTCGCTGAAGTCTCAATGCCCGCCCTGGGACTACATCACCCAGATGTTCCTCTGCCAAGACCCTCTGGCCGAGCGGTGTGAAGATGAGGTGGGACGCTGGATCACGCCTTATTGGTCGGGTGGTCGTTGGGTGCACGAGACCACCGCGCTCCTCGCCCGGCTGCGTCTTGCCGCGCAACGTGCTCCCCAAGATGCACAAGGTCGGGCCTTGCTTCGATTTGAATTCCACAGCATCCAACCCTACCGGGTCACCGCCCGGCTGCGATTTGCCTCTGGCCGTCCTCCATCCCCGATGGCCAGCTCGAATCCGGCAAGTCTGATTCCCGTTGATGCGCGGCGCTTGCCCTTTCCGGGCGGCGCCATGAACGATGGTGCTTATGCACAACGCCAGGGCGTTGCCTCGGTTCGCATACCCGCAGGGGTGGGTCGAGTAGAACTTGCGGCCTTGCTCAGTGGCCACGGATTTGCTGATGATGACAAGTGCGCAGAATTTTGTGACACCGTACACCACTTTGAGGTGCAGGGCAGCACGCCTCGACAGGTTTCTCAACCCGTGGCAGGAACTCCGATGGGTTGCCTGGATCAGGTGGGAGACGGCGTCGTGCCCAACCAAGGGGGCACCTGGGTGTATGGTCGAAACGGCTGGTGCCCGGGAGCTCCTGTACCGCTGACCGTACTGGACATTTCGAACGAGGTAGCGCAAGCGCGCAAGCGTGCTGGGCTGGACCCCCAGGCCGAGGTTTCGCTCACCCTTCGCTATTGGGCCACCGTCAAGGGGAAGGACCATGCACCGGGGCGCTCACGCGAGGGGCGCGACGGCGATGCTCGGCTCGACGTCACCAGCTATATCGTCTTCTACGGTGTGCCCTAGGACTGATGGCCCACCCACACGGTGCCCTGTGCGAATGTGCTATTTTTCTGACCTATGGCCTCTACGCCCAGTCTGACTTTTGAGGAATTTGCCGCCCAGGCTCAGGCCCAAGGCTATCCTCAGGCCCTGGTCCGCACTTGGGATCCTGGCCATGTCACTCCCGAGCACGAACACCCCTTTGACACACATGCCTTGGTCGTCGAAGGTGAGTTCTGGCTCACTGTGGGTGACGATACCCGTCACTTCCAAGCGGGTGACACCTTTGAATTGTCGCGGCATATCTTGCACCGCGAGCGCTACGGCGCTCTAGGCGCTATTTTCTGGGCCGCTAGGCGGATCTGACCGCGTCGGTCGGCTCTGGTGAAGTAGGGGCCGGCGCAGCCGTATCTCTGTTGGCGGACAGAACCGAGCCCAACCGGGCGTGGGCACGATAGGCGGTAATCCCTTTCAGGCCAGCGGCCCAGGCCTTGAGGTACAGGTCTTGAAAGTCTTCAAACGCCACATCGCCACCCACGGGCACCGTTTTGGATATGGCACCGTCCACATAAGGCTGTACCGCTTGCATCATGGCCAGGTGATCTTGGGGGCTGATGTCCAGAGCGTGCACAAAGGCCCGCGGTAAGTACTGTGGGTCACCCCCTAACTGCCGGTAGAGCCGGTGGGCATGATTTTCGACCTCGTAAGTCTTCAAGCTGCCGTCCGCTTGCCTGACCCGGCGTCGGTAGTGCCAAGCAAAGGCCGGCTCAATGCCGCTGGAAGTATTGTCTGCAAAGGCCAAACTGACCGATGCGGCTGGCGCGATGGCCAGCAGGTGGCTGTTGCGAATGCCCCACCGGCGAATATCCGCCTGAAGCTGCGGGGGTAGTCGGCTGGCAAAGGTACCGGATGCCAGATAGCTTTCACTGTCGAATAGCGCAAAGCAGCCCTTTTCTCGAGCCAGAGCGATAGAGGCACGGTAGGCGGCATCTCGTATGCAACGCGCCATTTTGCGCGCCATCTGGCGACCCTCGGGCTGGTCATAGCGCAGCCCGAGCATGATGAGCGCATCGCCCAGTCCTGTGAACCCCAGACCGATGCGGCGCTTTGACAGCGCCTGGGCTTGCTGTTGGGGCAGCGGCCAACAGGTCACCTCCAGCGCGTTATCCAAAGCCCTGACCTGAACGTGCACACAGGCCCGCAGCGCCTTCCAATCGAATGTTGCCGACGAGGTCAAACTGAAAGGATGCCGGACAAACCGAGGCAATACCAAGGAACCCAAGTCGCAAGCGCCATAGGCTGGCAGAGGCTGCTCTCCACACGGGTTGCTGGCACGGATATCTTCCTGCGCGCGCAGATTGTTGTCTGCCGCGATCGCGTCGATAAAGAGCACGCCCGGCTCCGCGTAGTCGTAGGCCGATCGCATTAGGCGCTGCCACAACTCGCGCGCCCTGACCCGACCATATAGCCACCCCCCCTGGCCGTCAGCCTTGGCCCCACTGTGCCGCTGTGCTGGCGATGGCTCGGCTCGGTGACGTAAGGCCCACCATCCATCTTCTGCCCAGACGTCCAAGAACTCATGGGAAACGGCCACGGACAAGTTGAAGTGGCGCCACCTGTCCAGACGGTGCTTGGCCTCAATAAATTCCATCACATCGGGATGGTCAATGCGAAGCACCGCCATCTGGGCTCCTCGTCTTGCACCGGAGCTTTGCACGGTGGCGCACGAGCGATCAAAGATATCGATGTAACTGCAAGGGCCCGACGCCTCAGCTCCGGTGCTGCGAACCAGAGCACCGCGAGGACGAAGCGACGAAAAGTCAAACCCCACACCACCGCCTCGACGTAGCGTCTCAGCGGCTTCTTCCAGTGCCCGATAAATTCCTGGCTGCCCTTGCTCATCGGGTTGCCTCACACTGTCGCCCACCGGTTGGACAAAACAGTTGATCAGAGTGGTCTGCCTTCCCGTGCCAGCGCCGGCCATGATCCGGCCGGCCACCAAAGCGCCACTTTGCAGGTTTTGGAAAAACCGCGCCTCCCACCTGGCCCTGTTGCCGCAAGGCTCCACGCTGGCCAGGGCATGGGCCACACGCCTGTAAACATCTTCAGGCTGAGACTCGCAGCCCCATAAATACTTGAGCCTGAGAATGTCCTGGCAGACAGTTTGTGCAGCTTCGGTGTTCATACCCCGCTAGATGATGACGGGGGTATCGCTGCCCGCCTGATATCCAGCACAATACCGCGACGCCACTTTTTTACAGGACTTCGAGGTCACGCCACCCCTATGTCGACCTGCGCTTCCTCAGCGCCGTCTGCTCGCGGTGCCCCCAGTTACTTGCGAGAGGCCATTCGCGCCTTGGCAAGGGCTCCTGAACCCGAATTGGTCGCCGGCCTACTGGCGCAGGCGCGTAATGACCCACAGACTCATCAACATATCCAAACTCTCGCACTTACCCTGGCCCGCGGTTTGCGGGTGGCTTCATCGGGTCAAGCAGGCCTGTGGGGTGCGGCATCGCGCTCGGGCCTGGTGCAAGGACTCTTGCAAGAGTTCTCGCTGAGCTCCCAAGAAGGGGTGGCACTGATGTGTCTGGCCGAGGCGCTGCTGCGCATTCCGGATGACGCCACGCGAGACGCCCTGATCAAAGACAAAATTGCCAAAGGCAACTGGCGACCCCATGCGGGACAAAGCCCTTCCTTGTTTGTCAATGCCGCCGCCTGGGGACTGGTGCTGACAGGACAGTTGGTGGCCACTCATAGCGCAGGGCATCTGGGTGCCGCTCTCAAAGCGTTGATCGCACGGGGCGGAGAGCCGCTCATACGCAAGGGTGTCGATCTGGCCATGCGCCTGATGGGCGAACAATTCGTCACCGGTCAAACCATCGAGCAGGCCCTCAGGCGCGCCCAACAACGTGAGGCCCTGGGGTTTCGATACAGCTTTGACATGTTGGGCGAGTCCGCGATGACCGACGACGACGCCCAGGCCTACTGGACGTCTTATTCACACGCCATTGACGCCATCGGACAGGCCAGCGCGGGACGGGGTCCCATCGCAGGTCCTGGCATATCGATCAAGCTCTCGGCTGTGCATCCTCGCTACAGCCGTCTTCAATCCCGCCGCGTACATGAGGAGCTTTACCCACGACTTCTCAGCCTGGCGCAACAAGCCCGGCAGTTCAACATCGGCTTGAATATCGATGCCGAAGAGGCCGACCGCCTGGATCTGTCGCTGGACTTGATGGACAGGCTGTGTTTCGAGCCCTCACTGGCAGGCTGGCAGGGCTTGGGCTTTGTGGTTCAGGCCTATGGCAAGCGCTGTCCCGCAGTCATCGATTGGCTCATCGATGTGGCCCAGCGATCGCAACGCCGATTGATGGTGCGCTTGGTCAAAGGGGCGTATTGGGACAGTGAGATCAAACGCGCTCAGCTCGACGGACTTGCGGGATACCCGGTGTACACCCGCAAGGCTTACACCGATCTGGCCTACCTGGCCTGTGCCAAGAAGCTACTGAGCGCACCGCATGCCGTGTTTGCCCAATTTGCTACCCACAACGCCCATACGTTGGCGGCGGTTCACGAAATGGCAGGAGGCCTGCAGGCGGCAGCTGATGCCTATGAGTTTCAGTGTCTGCACGGCATGGGTGAGACGTTGTATGAACAGGTGGTCGGCCCCCCATCGGCCGGTGGACTGGGGCGGCCATGCCGCATCTACGCACCGGTAGGTACGCACGAGACACTGCTGGCCTATTTGGTGCGCCGTCTGCTGGAAAACGGCGCCAACACCTCCTTTGTTCACCGCGTGGCCGACCACCGCGTGGCATTGGACGCGCTGGTGCAAGACCCTGTGAAGACGGTGGAAACCCTGGCGGCTGAGGAGGGCGAACTGGGCCGTCCTCATCCCGCCATTGCCCTACCGGTCAATGTCTACGGACCCGCGCGCCAAAATTCACGCGGCTGGGACTTCAGCGATGAGGCTACCTTGGGCCGTATTGAACGTGCCGTGTGCACCAGCCCAGAGCTCGCCTGTGCTCCTCCTATGGCAGGCGCCCAGGCCATACGCAATCCGGCTTGTGTGGGCGAGATCGTGGGGCAGGTGGCACAAGTGGAAACGACTCACGTGCCCCAAGCAGTCCTGCGGGCGCAAGGGGCATTAGATGATGCGACCGGATGGTCCCATCGGTCAGCGTCCGATCGCGCCCAATGTCTGCTTCGTGCAGCCCAACTGATCGAAGACCGTAGCGATGATTTCCTGCGCCTCTTGGTCCAAGAGGCAGGTAAGACAGCAGCCAATGCCGTGTCGGAACTTCGGGAAGCCGTCGATTTTCTGCGCTACGACGCTTGGCAGTTGCAAGCGGGCTGGGACACCCGCACCCACCGACCCTTGGGACCTGTCGTGTGCATCAGCCCGTGGAATTTTCCTCTGGCCATCTTTGTGGGTCAGATCGCCGCAGCCCTGGCAGCAGGCAATACAGTCCTGGCCAAACCCGCCGAACAAACGCCTTTGACCGCCCTGGCCGCAGCGCAGGCGCTTTGGGACGCCGGAGTACCCATGCAGGCTTTGCAGGTGCTGCCCGGTCCTGGGGACACGGTGGGCGCGGCCTTGGTTGCCGACCCGCACGTGCAAGCGGTGCTGTTTACGGGATCCACCGAAGTGGCTCGCCTGCTCCAACGGCGTCTGGCGCAACGTCTGGATGCCCGCGGGCAACCGGTGACCCTGATTGCGGAAACGGGGGGACAAAACGCCATGGTGGTGGACTCGTCGGCCTTGGCCGAGCAAGTCGTCCAAGATGTCGTGACATCGGCCTTTGACAGCGCGGGGCAACGCTGCTCTGCCCTGCGAGTCTTGTGTGTCCAAGAGGAAGTCGCCGATAGGTTCTTGCGAATGCTGGAGGGCGCCATGCGCGAGCTGCGCGTGGGTGACCCTCGACAGCTGTGGGTTGATATCGGCCCGGTGATCGACGAGCCAGCACGCCAGCGCATCGAGCAGCATATCCAGTCGCTGGCGGCACAGGGGATGCGCGTACGGCGGCCCACGCCGTGTGATCCTGAGCTGGCCCAGCAAGGGCACTACGTAGCACCCACTGTGATCGAGATTGATCGCGTGCAGCTGCTGCACCAAGAGGTGTTTGGGCCGGTTTTGCATGTGATTCGCTACACCCGAGAAGCGCTGCCTTCACTGCTTCAGTCCTTGCGCGATACGGGATATGGGTTAACCCAGGGCGTACATTCGCGCATCGATGAGACCATCGCGCAAATTGTCAACAGCAGCCGCGCTGGCAATGTGTATGTCAACCGCAATATGGTGGGTGCGGTAGTGGGGCTTCAGCCCTTTGGCGGAGAAGGCCTGTCTGGCACCGGCCCCAAGGCAGGTGGACCGCTGTACATGCTTCGGCTCCTGTCAAATTGCCCCGCCGATGCGGGGCTTCGTGCCATTGAGGCTGCCAGCTCGCTGCAAGCAGCACCGCCCGTCAGCACCGCTTTGGTCCTGCCGAGCACCACGCGGCCGCGCGAGGCGTTTGTGCAGTGGTGCCATGACACCGGCCGCCTGGATGTGGCACAGGCCTACGCGGCGCTGTTGGCCCGGATGCCCGGTGGCTCATGGCGTCAGCTACTTGGGCCGACAGGCGAAGCCAATCTGTACAGCGTGCGGGGACGCGAATACATCTTTTGCGCAGGTGATGCCGACGCCAGGATCTGGCAGTTGGCTGCTGTTTTGGCGGTGGGTGGACACGCCGTGTGGCACCCACAAGACCGCCCCTTGTTCGCACAATTGCCTCCCGACCTGCAGGGCTGCGTACGCTTGGGAGATCCCCTTGGTGATCCTAACTTGTCCATAGAGCTGGCCATGTACCAAGGACCCATCGCCACCTTGCAGGCCCTTCGTCTGGCTTTGAGTCAACGGCCGGGTCCACTGGTGGGTGTCATCGCGCACGGCTCCCAGCTAGAGGGCTTGCGTATTGAGCAGATGTGGGTGGAGCGCAGCCTGAGCATCAACACCGCGGCGGCTGGCGGTAATGCGAGCCTGATGAGTCTGGAGTAATCCCTCTATGAACCTGATAGACCGATTTGACGATGTCGGTGAATTCGTCGCCCTGCGGCGTGACATCCACGCCCACCCGGAGTTGGGCTATGAGGAACACCGAACCTCATCGCTGGTAGCCGACAGGTTGCGCAGTTGGGGATTGGAGGTGCACACCGGTCTGGCAGGTACTGGCGTGGTGGGTGTCTTGCGCAGCGGCAGCAGTGCTCGCTGCGTGGGACTTCGTGCCGATCTTGATGCCTTACCCCTGCAAGAAGAAAATAGTTTTGCGCATCGCTCTCGGCACGACGGCAAGATGCACGCTTGCGGTCACGACGGCCACACCACCATGCTGCTGGCGGCTGCCTGGTATCTGGCGCAGGCACGTGACTTTGATGGGACGATCCATTTCATCTTTCAGCCCGCCGAGGAAATGGGCAAGGCCGGCGCCTTGAAGATGATCCAAGACGGCCTGTTTGATCGCTTTGCCTGTGAGGCCGTCTTCGCCTTACACAACTATTCGTTTGGCCAGGTGGGTCACTTCGCCACCAATCCTGGAGCCTTGATGGCCTCGAGCAATACCTGGCGTGTGGTCATGCACGGTCGAGGAACGCACGCCTCTGTTCCGCACACGGGTCTCGACCCTGTGGGGGCCATCATCGATCTGGGGCAACAATTACAGAGTTTGGTACCTCGTGTAGTGGACAACCAAGAGCGCGCCGTCTTGGTGGTCACCCAACTCGAAGGCTCACAGGCCCCCAATGTCATTCCCGATCGGGCTTGGGTGGGCGGTACGTTGCGAACCTTTTCAGAGGCCGCAACCGACGCCGTCGAGGCTGGCTTGCGGCGTATGGCCGAGGGCGTGGGCCTGGCGCACGGGTGTCGCGCGGAGGTGCACTTCAAGCGTGCCTCGCCTGCCCTGGTCAATCACGCCTACCCCACCCAACTGGCCACTGAAGTCATGCGCGAGATCGTGGGCGATGCAGGCGTAGACGCCCAATTCCCAGCCGTCATGGCCGCCGAAGATTTTGCCCACATGCTACGGGTCAAGCCGGGTTGCTACGCGTTCATAGGCAATGGAGATGGTCAGCACCGTCTTCCAGACCATGGCCCCGGACCTTGCATCATCCACGGAACATCGTTTGACTTCAATGACGCGATCATTCCCATTGGTGCGACCTATTTTGTCAAGATGGCACAACGATGGCTGTCCACCCCTCTGAGGACACCCTCCAAGGGCTGACATGGCACAAGACCTCTACGGCAACACCATCAGCTGTGATGACCCTCAGGCTGTAGCGGCTGTCAATGCGTTCATCACCGAGATGCTCAGCTACGGTTCGCGGGCAGCGCATATTCTGGATGCCGCACAGGCCGCGCCCCAATGCGCCTTGATTCAGGCGTATGCCGCCACTTTGGTGATGTTTTCAGAAACAGGGCAAGCAGCGAAAAGCGCGCAGCCGTATGTACAGGCCGCACAAGGATGTCCCGCCAACGCTCGAGAGGCGCTTTACATCCGGGCCGTGGCGGGATGGGTCCACGGCAAGCTGTTTGAATTCCTCCAAGCCACAGACGAGTTGATGGCCCAGTTTCCCCGCGACCTCATGTCACTCAAGCTGGCCCAGACCATGCGTCTGCTCCTGGGCGATATGGAGGGCATGCTGCGCCTTTCCGCACAGGCATTGCCTGCCGTAGCCGAGGTCGGGTACGCGCATGGCATGCATGCGTTTGCGTTGGAACAAAACCACCGGATCCCCGAGGCTCAGGCGTCTGCCGAGCAGGCGCTGGCCCTGGATGCCCGAGACCCTTGGGCGCAACACGCCTATGCGCACACCCAAGAGACGCAAGGCGCCTTGGATGAGGGCATCCGTTTCATGCGGCAATACGCCCACACCTGGCGAGATTGCAATTCGTTCATGCGCACGCACAACTGGTGGCACCTGGCGCTGTTTCACCTCGACCGCGACGAATCTGATCTGGCCCTTGATCTTTACGACCACGAGGTATGGGGCGTGTGGAAGGAGTACTCGCAAGACCAGATAGGCGCAGTGGCGCTGCTGGCGAGGTTGGAGCTGCGCGGCGTTGAGGTGGGTGATCGCTGGCAGGCGCTGGCGCCCTACTTGCTGCAACGGGTAGACGAAACCGTTTCGCCTTTCAACGACTTGCACTACCTCTACGGCTTGGCCCGGGCGGGTCAGACGCAGGCCACCCATGACAAGCTGCGCCGATTCGCAGCTGATGCCAGCCACGCCGACCTGTATGTGCGGCGCACCTGGCTCGAGGTGGGTCTGCCCGTGGCACGGGGAGTGGCGGCGGCAGGTCTGGGGCACTTTCACGATGCGCTCTTGGCGCTGCATCCTGTCATGTCCCGATTGCAGGAAATTGGTGGCAGCCATGCGCAACGCGACTTGTTCGAGTTGATCTATCTCAACGCGTTGCAGCACTGCGACCCACTCGGCCGAGCCCAGGCTCTGGTACGCAAGCGAATCACCGACCGACCCGGTATTGCCTGGCAGCATCGGTGGATACAAGGGCTGAGATGAGCGTCTGCAGGTGCCCCCTCCCTTGACTGCACATCCCCGCTGGCCTGCCCTGATTGCCACAGCCGTCCTGGGCTCGTGGACTTGGGCACTGGCCCATTGGATGGCCTACCCCAATCTAGATCCCTACCACGACATGCTGGAGAGCTTTGCGTGGGCCCAAACCTTTGAGTGGGGCACCTTTAAGCACCCCCCTTTATTTGCTTGGGTCACGGGCGTATGGTTCAGCGTGTTTCCCCGGGGTGATCTGGCGTTCAAGTTGCTGGCCTACACCAATGTGGCCGCGGGCCTGTTAGGCGTTGCCGCACTGGCCCGGGCCTTGGGTCTGGCAGCTCATGCCCAAGCCGCCATCGTGCTGCTGCTGACCTGTTTACCCTACACCACCCTGGCGGCCAAGTTCAATGCGAACACCCAACTGCTGTCGGTGTGGCCATGGACGGCTGCCGCCCTGGTCTACAGCATCTCCAGCAGAGGCCCGCATTCCTGGGCATGGAGCACGGCACTTGGCTTTCTGGCGGCGATGTGTGTCCTGAGCAAATACTACAGCGGGGTTTTCTTCGCCGGCTTGCTGGCGGCGGCGCTTGCTTACCCAGCCGGTCGGCGCTGGATGTACAGCGCTCAGCCCGTCTGGGCCTTGACCGTTTGTTGTTTGCTCTTGACACCTCACCTGCTTTGGCTTGCGGGCCGCGGCTTCGTCCTCATGGACTATGCGATGGATCAAGGTGGTGGCTCTATTGACTGGCAACAACTGTTCAGCTTTTTGCTCCTGCCCTTCGTTTATTGGTTACCGGGTTGGTGGCTGTGCGCCGCAGCCTATGCGCGATCGGCATCGGCACACAGATCCACTAGGCTGTGGTGGGATCTGTTGTGGCGGGCCTGGCAGCCTAGGGGATGGCAAGACGGCTTGTTTTGGTTGGCTCTTACGCCGTGGTTGGTGTCGTTGGGATTTGGCTTGACGGGGCTGGTGGCGTTGTCCTCGCCGTGGGCGCTGCCTCTGGGTTTTGCATTTCCCTTGCTGTGGCTTCGCAATCTGAGCCAGTGGCAAGCGAGTCAACTTTTGTCAAACGGGAGAACGGCCATCAGCAACGGACGCGTGATGGCCGGCGTACTGGCGGGGGTCTTGGTATCGGGCTTTGCTTGGGGTCTGATGCAAGCACGGCAGGGCGCCGCCGAGTACTACCGTCCCACAGCCGAAGCGGCCCGAGCGATTGCCGCGTTCTGGGCACAACGCCATCCCAACATCCCTTTGGGCTGGTCATCAGGTGCCTGGCCGGATACGGCGATGATGCCGTTTTATGTCAGCCCGGGGATACGGGCGCTGCCTTGTTCGCCTGACTCTGCGCAAGCGGCCATTGCACCTCACCCCTCATGGACCGAGGAAGGCGGCGTCCTGATCTGTGCGCACGGCCCGATCCTGGCGGGCCAGCCTCACCGAGCCGAGCCCAGTCCTTGCGAACTTCAGGCTCGTCATTGGCTCGCCTCACGGGGTCTGCCGGCGGAACTCCACACCATCGCGGCGCGACGCGAAGGGCTCCGATTTCCTCACCCTCAAGATTGGCGATACACGGTGTTCACGGTACCACCACGACACACCCAAAAGGGTCAGGGAGCCAAACCGGTTGTATGACCCAGCACGACCGGCTCATAGGCGTGCAAGGACGGCAGACCGCCCGTGTGGAGAAACAGCACCCGCTCTTCGGGTTCGAACTCGCCTGCTCTTGCCAGGCCGATCAACCCGGCCATGATCTTCCCCGTGTACACCGGGTCCAGCAAGATCCCCTCGGTGTGAGCCAGCATCTGTACAGCCTCGACCATGCGCGTGTTGGGTACTGAGTATTTGGGCTGCCAGTAGCCCCCCACGCTCCTCACCAAGCGCGGATCAACAGTAAGCGCCAATCCCAGCAAGTCGACCACCGCTTGGGCCTCACGCAAGACCAAGGGTTCTTGTTGCGCAGGGTCGCGACTGACCCCGACGCCCACAATTGGAATGTCGATATGGTTGCCCAAAAAACCGGCGACCAAACCACCATGCGTTCCCGAGCTGCCCGAACCCACTACCACGCGCTGAAATCGCAATCCCTGGTCAAACCACTGTGCCTGCATCTCTTGCGCACAGGCCACATAGCCCAGGCCACCCAGGGCATTGGAGCCGCCTCCAGGGATGATGTAGCCCTTACGCCCGTCTTGAGCCAGCGCATCCACCACCGACTGCATCGCCTGGGCCATATCCGTGCCGGCAGGCACCACCGACATCGCCTCTACGCCCATCAGCTGAAACATGAAGTGATTGCCGCTGGCCTGGGGCTGATAGCTCCCGGGAACTCGCTCCTCAATGACGAATCGACATTTCAGCCCCTCGCGTGCTGCTGCCGCCAGGGTGATGCGACAGTGGTTCGATTGAGGGGCTCCACACGTCACCAGGGTATCCGCACCTTGTGCCAGGGCTTCGGCCACCAAGAACTCCAACTTGCGCGTCTTGTTCCCGCCTGGGAACAAACCGAGCATGTCATCCCGCTTGATCCACACCTGTGGACCGCGCCCACCCGGACAACTGGCGGCCAGGGCCGCAGAAAATCGGGGCAGCGGCTCAATAGGGGTGGCAAAGGGTGTGTAACGCCGGCGCGGGAAGCGTGAGAGATCCATGATGGGGCCTGGTCTGTGTGAGCTGGCGCAAAGTGTAAGGCGCTGACCTGCTTTGGCGGCCAGGGTAGATAAAATGTCGAGCTTGCCTTTTATTCCGACCCCCACGCCAAGGATTTACCGTGACCACCGTCAAGACCTGCCTGAGTCAAAAGCCTACGAGATTGATCAGCGTGACGCCTGCCGATTCGGTGCAGCGCACTTTGGAGCTGATGAAGGAAAACCGGGTTCGCTCGGTCCTGGTATTTGAGGGTGAAAAGCTCGCCGGCATCATCACGCAGGGCGACTGCGCCATTCGGGTGTTACTGCCCGGACTCGATGCCCGTGCCACACGGGTGGGCGACATCATGACCCGAGATCCCCTGACCGTGAAACCCAGTGACCCTCTCGAAGCCTGCATGGGTCTGATGGCCAATCGCAATATCCGCCATTTGCCCGTGTTAGACGGAGCGCGGGTGGTGGGGGTGGTGTCCATTGGCGATATCGTCAAGGACATGATCCGCCAGCTGGGTGAGCAGGTTTCCTACCTCGAGACCTATATCAAAGGACACGGTGCCGGGTACTGAGACGGCGTCGCTTAGATGGTGCCCAACGCCTATGGGATGACGCTGATCTGCTTGATCGCCGCCTTTGGCGGTGGCCTACTAGGGGTCTGGCTAAGAACCCGCCTGGCCCGATCTCAGGAGCTGGACCCCAAATCCGAAGAGGCGGTGAAACTCTGTGTTGGTGTGGTCGCCACCATGACGGGGCTGATCCTGGGCCTGATCATGGCGTCGGCCAAGTCCAACTTTGATACCGTCGAGCACTCGATACGACAATCGGCCATCCGGTTGATCACCGTGGATAAAGCCCTGGTCGATCTTGGCGAGCCCGCACAACAGGCCCGAGCGGTTTGGCGGGAAGGCGTCGATCACCTGGTGGGTGATTTAAGCAGGTCATCAACCGAGCGAAGCCTGATGCACTTGCATGACAGCAACAGCACTCGACTGATGCGGCAGACACTTGCGCTCATTGGGTCGCTGCAAGCGTCCAATCTATCCGAACAGGAATCACAAAGGCGTGCGATTCAGGCCATTCACGAAACGCTGGAGTCCAACTGGCTGGGCCTGTACATGAGCGAAGCCTCCATGCCGGCGCTCTTCGTGAGTACCATTCTGGCCTGGCTGGCATTCACATTTTTCTGCTACGGGCTGGTTTCGCCACCCACTCGACTCGTCGTTGCCGTGTTTTTTGTCAGTTCGCTATCGGTGGCGGGTGCGATTTTTCTAATTCTTGAGCTCGAACTGCCGTTTGACGGCTTCATGAGGGTGTCATGGCACCCCGTGCTCGATGCCCATGCCATCATCGTCAAGCGCTAGGATTGATCTGCCCTGATCAGCTGTTGGTACCGGATCGTGCATTCGATGTCCGGATGACACGAATCCAAAACCAAAGCTCCAAAGCCCCACCCGCAATGAGCAGGGCAAGCGTGCCACGCCCCAGTCCCAGGGCATACAGCCCCAGTGCGGCGACCAAGATGGCAGCAGATATCAGGTGGTACTTCATCTTCAGCGCCTTTTCAGTAAACCGGCGTATGGGCATCTGCGCGTTAGCTTACCCTACAGCCACCCCAGCCGCTTGAAGCGCCAGTACAGCAAACCTGATGCGCCCGCAATGGCAGACAGCGCCAACGGATACCCCCAGGCCCACTTCAGCTCAGGCATTAGCTCGAAGTTCATCCCCCAGATACCGGCCAAGGCTGTTGACACCCCAAAGATGGCAGCCCATGCGGCCAATCGTTTGGTGGTCTCCGACTCCTCGATGGTCACCATCGATAAATTGACCTGAATGGCGGTGCCGATGGTATCCCGTATGCCCTCAATCGCAGCGTTGATTCGCAAGAGGTGATCGTGGACGTCGCGAAAATACTCCTGACTTTGCAGACACACGGCGGGCACGCGCCCGCCGTGGAGCTTTCCGGCCACTTCGGTAAGCGGCGCGACGGCGTGGCGCAGCAGCGTCACCCGGCGCTTGAGGGCGTACAGCCGCTGTATGTTCAATCGCGCGGCCCCTTGCTCAAAAATCTGCTCTTCAATGGCCTCCAGACTGGATTCCATCTCGTCGAGCAGCGGAAAGTAGCGGTCTACCACGGCATCCATCAGCGCGTACAGAACAAAACCGGCGCCTTGCTTGAGTTGCTCGGGCTCGCGCTCGCAACGCTCACGAACCCCCAGAAATCCTTGCTGGCTGTTATTGCGAACCGACAGCACGAAATTCATGCCCACAAAGATGGCCACCTCGCCGCTCTCGATTTCTCCCTGCCTGAGCTCGGGTAGCTTCATCACCACAAACAGCGTGTCACCGTACTCCTCAATTTTGGGCCGCTGGTGCCCGTTGCGGGCATCTTCGATGGTCAGATCGTGCAGATCAAATTCCTGCTGAACCTGCCGAAGCTCGGCATCTGTTGCATCGCGCAGCGCCACCCAAACAAAGCAGCCGGGCTTACCCACCCACTGGTCGATGTCCTCAACTGGAATGTCGGCCAATTTTTGACCGTCTTGGTAGGCCACACAGTTGATCAACATGACAATGCGACAAAAATTACGGCCCTGAATTATCTGCTGTGAATGAACTGATCACCATCACAGCCTGCTCAGCGCAGGCTTGGAGGTCGCCGAGCTCGCATTTTTTCCAGCGGGCTGCGGTAACTCAGCGGCCTCAAAGAGAGGACGAATCTCAATCTCGCTGGGAACAGGCATCGGATTGGGGCAGCGCTGCGCCCACCTCAAGGCCTCGTCCATGTCTTGCACCTGCCAGAGCCAATAGCCGGCCACCAATTCACCGTTAGCGGCAAACGGCCCGTCGATGACGTGTCTCTCTGCTCCATTGAACGCCACCCGCTTGCCCCGGGAGCTCGGGGTGAGCCCTTCGGCGGCAAGGAGAACGCCCGCCTGGCGCAACTCCTCGTTGAAGCGACCCATGGCTGCGAGCATTTCCATGGTCCACGCCGTAGGAAAGACACCCCGTTCGCTCTCAGCCGTGGCCTTGACCAGCACCATCACCCGCATGACCGACTCCTTGCCTGGCAAGCGCACAGGTTAACTCAAGATGGCCCTCGCCGCAGTTCAGGGCGGGCGCCGCGTGAGCCACCCCCACACCGCGGCCGCGGGCAGATCGGCTACCCTTGGAAGATGGAGAGAATTTGATGCCCTCAATATCGACCGCTTCAGATCTGACCTTGCAACTGGTCCGCGACGTGCCGATCAGCCCCGAGCAGTGCTTTGAAGGCTGGACGGTGCCAGAGCGCTTGATGCCCTGGTTTTGTCCACGCCCCTGGCGGGTGATAGCCTGCACCATCGACCCCCGGCCGGGAGGTGCCTTTTGCACGACCATGCAATCCCCGCAGGGGCAGACGCAGCCCGAGGGTGTTGGGTGCTTTCTGATGGCGCAGGCACCGCATCGACTGATATGGACCAACCTGATGGGTCCCGGCTTCAAGCCGCAAGCCATCACGCCCCCTGGATTTGGCTTTGTCTGCGACCTGCGGTTCGATCGCTTGGCTGGAGGTGGCACCCGGTATCAGGCTCAAGTTCACCATGTGGACGCCGCGGGCCGCGATGCCCATGCGGCCATGGGTTTCGAGCAAGGCTGGGCCATCGCGTTGAGCCAACTGGTGGAGATGGTCAAGCGAGCCGATGCGCTTTGACCCTGCGCCTGGGTAAGAATGTTGCACGGCGCACGCTGATGGCGCCATGGGTATTCGAACGGTTATCTGCTGGGCAGGCCACTGCCCACGAGTTGAGGCGCATACGAGTATTTCCATCCTGACAGATTTAGACTGCTGGGTTCAGAGAGATTGAGATTCACAAATTCACCCACGTTTGCTATGCGGCATGGACTGACCGTCGTTCGACGACACTTCCTCACTCTAGGTCTATCTATCGGGATTGCTACCCTTGCTGGCCTGCCGGAGGCGGTCAACGCCCAGGCGATAACATGGCAGAAGCTGGTATCGCAAGAGCTGCAAGCTGAGCGTAGATACGTTGTCGAGCTTCCCAATAGCTATGTATCGAGCGGCTCCATGCGCTATCCAATGCTGGTGGTGCTCGATGCCGAGACACATTTTGGTCATGTCGCGGCCACCGCACGATTTCTCGCCCAACAGGGGGACATACCAGAGCTGATCGTCGTGGGAGTTGCAAGCGGAGTGCGCGTTCACGACTACACGCAGACGGACTGGCCCCAAGGCTGGATCGGCGGTGGTGGAGCATCCAAGTTCAAACGTTTCATCGTTGATGAGTTGTTGCCAACGCTTGATGCCAGCTTTCGGACGGACCGCCAACGGCTCTTGCTCGGTCATTCAGCGGCAGGTCAGTTTGCGCTGCATTTACTTGCAACCGAGAGCACAGGGTTTCACAGCTATCTCTTGATGAGCCCGAGCCTCGATTGGGACGGACGCCTTCCGGTGCGAGAGCTTGCCCAGGCTTTCGAGGCGCGCCACACGCTACCAGCGTTCCTCTATGTGGCCGAAGACCCCTCACTTGGCCAAGCGCTAAACGACCAACTGGCGCTGCGCCAGGTTCTGCAGGACCGTGCTCCGCGCGGCATGCACTGGCAGGTGGTGAACTACCCGAAGGAAACGCACGGCAGCTTGGTGTTGGCCGCCACGATCGACTCTCTTCGGGCGGTCTTTTACGGCTATCGACTGCACCCAGACGAGGCACCGCTGCTGGCGGACCTCAGTACCCAAACAGGTCGCGACACGCTGGCTGACCGATATGCACTCTTAGCCCGTCATGGTCGCACGGTCCGTATCCCCGAGGCGGCATTTCATGCGGTGGCAGAGGCCCACTTTCGGCGCAACGAGTTTGAAGCGGGTATTGTGCTGCTAAAGAGAGCGGCGAAAGAGTACCCATGGTCGGCGACCAGCCGTGAAGCACTCGCCGATGGGCTGAAGCGGTGGCAACCGCAGCAGCCGACCGCTCGGCCATGAGCGAGTGAGGGACGATACTTTGGAATGCCAGTGCGAAAGGCTGCGGATTGGTGCGAATTTTTCACCGGGAGAGCATGTCAACGTAGGCCTGATAGCTGTAACTTCTGTTCTCTTTCTGGCCCGTCATTTCGGCCACGATACCCAGCTCTTCTAGCACCTTGACCGCAGCCGTCGCCGTGGGGAAGCTGGTGTTAAGCCGCTGGCGCACATATTCGATCGCGGGGAACGGCCAAAAAGAATGGGCCCAGAGATGACTCTGGGCCCAGTGGATTGGTGG
>CAYNSW010000003.1:0-22127 GCA_964400135.1 uncultured Rubrivivax sp.
TAGTTGAAATAGGTGCCTGCCAGGGGAGCAAAGTGGGCGGCCCCCACGAAGTCACCTTGCCATCCCGCCTCCATGGCTTCGTGCAGGAACGGCAAGCTGTAGGGGCCCGCTGCCAACATCATGAGCTCGGTGTAGCGCTGCTGGATTTCGCTACCCCGGATCTTCAGCAGTCCGGCCACGTCCAGGCTTTGGCGGCCGCTGCGCTCGCCTGACAGTACGCGCAACAACATCATCTCCAGGGCCACGATGTCGACTTCGAGCAAGGCCACTTGATCGCGAAACCGAGCGTCATTCATCAGCCCTTCACCCTGGGCAATGCGCTTGAGGCGCTCGAGTTCACGTTTGGCGCGATTCACATCGGCCACATTGGTACGCTCGTGCGACAGCAAGTACTTGGCATAAGTCCAACCCTTGTTTTCTTCGCCGACGAGTTGATCGGCCGGCACGCGCACGTTGTCAAACCACACCTCATTGACCTCGTGCTCGCCATCCAGCGTGATGATGGGTCGCACCGTGATGCCGGGGCTTTTCATGTCAATGAGCAAAAAGCTGATGCCGGTTTGAGGCTTGCCTTCGTGACTGGTACGTACCAAGCAAAAGATCCACTCGCCGTACTGACCCAAGGTGGTCCAGGTCTTTTGACCATTGACGATGTAGTGGTCGCCTTGCCGATCGGCACGGGTCTTGAGCGATGCCAGATCAGAACCCGACCCCGGCTCGCTGTAGCCCTGGCTCCACCACACCTCGCCGCTGGCGATGCCCGGCAAGAAGCGTTTTTGCTGCTCGGGTGAGCCAAACGCCATGATCACGGGCGCCACCATGATGGGGCCGAAGGGCACCACGCGAGGGGCGCCTGCCAGCGCGCACTCTTCTTCAAACAGGTGCCGTTGCACCACGTTCCAGCCAGGGCCGCCGAATTGCTCGGGCCAGGTCCAGGTCAGCCAGCCTTTTTTGCCCAGTATGCGGGCCCACTGCTGCATATCGTCTCGGGTCAACCGCAAGGCGTTGTGCACCTTGTGGCTCAGCTCAGGGGGGAGATGTTGTGTCACCCACTGCCTGACCATGGTCCGAAAACCCAGTTCCTCATCGGTGAAATTCAAATCCATGGGTGCTCAACTCCGGCAGGCCAACAACAGGCGCTTTTTAGCACGGGGCCTGAAGAGGCGGCCGCGGCGGGCCTACCCCACCCCAGACCCCATGCCGTCTGAGCTACTGCGCCATATCGCCATGAGAAGGGCGCAGCCACAGCAGCGCCGCCAAGGCGATCCCGCTCAGCCCCAGCAAGACCCACCATGTGGCGCCCCCCCAGTATTGCAGGGCCAAACCCGTGAGGTAGGGCGCCAAAGCACTGAGAAAACGCGTGGGCACCATGAGCCAACCTTGGCGCCGGCCATACCCATGGGGGCCAAACACCGCCAGCGGCAATGTGCCGCGTACGATGGTCATGATGCCGTTGCCCAGTCCGTGCAGGATGGAAAATGCCACGGCGAGGCCAGGGCCCCACCACAAGAGCAGGCTGGCGCCCAAAGGAAAGCCAGCCGCCGCGATGCGTGCCGACCAAATCGGGTGCAGGCGGTGCAGCACGGTGATCTCCAGCACCCGTCCCGCGACCTGCGCTGGCCCCATGAGCGCCCCCACCGTGACGGCGGCTACCAGCGAGACCCCCAGGACTTGCAACATCCCCGGCAGGTGCGCGGCCAGCGCCACACTCACGAAATAGGTGATCGCAAACACCAGGGCCAGCACCCAGGTGGTGGCAGTCGAGGTGGTGCTAGGCGCAGGCGATGGGTTCGATGAAGGCGTGCTGGCTGGCCGATCCGCGGCGGCCCCTGGCTTGCCGATCATGGCGTTGAGCGGCAGGGCCACCAACAGGTGCAAGGCCGCCCAGCCCCAGCAGGCTTCTCGCCAGCCCCATTGCACCTCCATCCATGCCGACAGAGGCCATCCCACGGTGCTGGCAAAGCCGGCGATCAACGTGATGCGGGCGATCGCGGGGGCGGCTTGAGCGCCCTGCAGCCGGGCCAAGGTGGCAAAAGCGGCATCGTAAAGACCGCATCCCATGGCCACACCCAGGATGAGCCACGCCACCCAGACAGAAGCCCCTCCCTGGGCGGCAGACAGCGCCATCAGCCCCAAGGCAAACAGCACGTTGGTGCCCATGAGTACGGAGCGTCCGCCCCAACGATCGATGAGATGGCCGCTAATAGGCGCCAGCGGCGCTGAAAGGAGCAGGGCCGCGCTGAAGGCGGCGAAGATCGTGGCACTTTCCATGCCCAAATCACGCGCCATGGGCGCTGCCAAGATCGCTGGCAGGTAAAAAGAGGAGGCCCAGGCGATCGTTTGGGCCAGCCCCAAACAAGGCACCGCTCGTGATATGCCGGGCCACCTCACGCGGGTAGCTCCTGCATGCCGACAAGGGTCAGACGCGTTGGGCTAGGGTGTGGGCTCAATGGAATTGCCTCAGGCGTCGATTATGCTGAGGTTCGGTCGCACGACTTTGAACCTTCACGCTCCTTGCCATGACCTCGACCGCCTTGATGGGCATTGTCAATCTGACGCCCGACTCCTTTTCGGGTGACGGCCTCATGGGACAAGAGGCCGTCGCACGTGGCGCCCAACTCGTCGCCGAGGGGGCAAAGTGGCTGGATCTGGGCGCCGAGTCGACCCGGCCCGGCGCGTCACCGGTGCGGGCAGAGGTCGAGTGGGCCCGATTGGAGCCGGTGCTGCGCGCTATGGGCCACGAGCCCTGGCGTCAGGCGGTGGGCTTGAGCGTAGACACGCGTCATGCTCGAACCGCAGCGGCCGCACTGGAATTAGGGGTGGACCTCATCAACGATGTCACCGGACTGCGCGACCCCGAGATGCGAGCCGTACTGAAGTCCTCGAGCTGCGACATCGTGGTGATGCACGCCCTGGTGGTACCGGCCGACCCGCAGGTGGTCTGGCCGCCAGACTGTGACCCGGTGGCGGCCCTGCTGGATTGGGTTCAACAGGTCGGCCGCCAGGCCGCGGACGACGGTATCGATCCCCTGCGCCTGGTGTTCGACCCCGGTTTGGGCTTTGGCAAGACCTGGTCCCAGTCGATGCGACTGATTCATGCTGCGCCTCAATTGCTGGCGTGGGGCGGGCGGTGGCTGTATGGACACTCCAGAAAAGGGTTCTTGCGAATGGTGCACGACCAACCCGCGTCAGATCGCGATACCGTCACCTTGGCCCTCTCGGCGGGCCTGATGTTGGCGGGCGTTCACCTCTTGCGCGTGCATGCCGTGGCCCCTCATCACCGCCTGCTCCAGCAACTCACCCAGCCTGTACCTCCCAAGCCCAAATCGTGATCCCAAGACCCTGCTCATGCCGGGCTCTTTTACGTATGGACAGAGTAAGACGCCGCGCCTAGACTCGTTGTCGTGGGCGAATCAACTTCCAAGACCACCACGCTCGTCAGGGAGCATGACCTGCGCGAGTCTCTGCGACGATCTGCCCAGCTCAAGGGTCGACAAGTGGACCCGACCAGCCGTGAGGAGGTGCTCCGCCTGATAGGTCCTGCCGGGCCCGAAGGCTACCGGCGAGACCTGCTCATCGAGCACCTGCACCGCCTCAACGACCACACGGGCGCGTTGCGGCATCGGCATCTGGCTGCCCTGGCCCAGGTTATGAAGCTGTCCATGGCCGAAGTCTTCGAGGTGGCCAGTTTTTATCACCACTTCCAAGTGGTTTCTGACGATACCCCCGTAGCGCAGGTCACCATTCGGGTGTGCGATGGCCTGAGCTGCGAGATGGCCGGCGCACGCGCCTTGCTCGAGCAAGTGGTTCAGCGCGTGGCTTCGGCTGGCGTGGCAGTGATACCAGCCCCGTGTCTTGGGCGATGCGAACAAGCCCCCGTGGCGCAAGTCAGGCAGCGCGCCTTGCCAGCGGCCAGCTTGGCGGCCATTGAACATGAGGTATCTCATCCGTCCCCGCACGATGTGCCGCACGAGGTGGTGAGCCTCACCGCCTATGTCCAGGCGGGTGGATATCGCACCTTGAGTGCGCTCCTGAGTGGCCAGATCTCTGCGGAGTTGGCCATGACCCGCCTGGAGGAATCGGGCTTGCGCGGTTTGGGTGGCGCTGGTTTTCCGGCCGGTCGCAAGTGGCGCATCGTGGCCGCGCAACCTGCGCCACGGCTGATGGCCGTCAACATTGACGAGGGCGAACCGGGGACCTTCAAGGACCGTCACTATCTGGAGCGTGATCCGCACCGCTTTCTCGAGGGCATGTTCATCGCAGCCCAGGTGGTGGGCATTGACGCCATCTATATCTATCTCCGCGATGAGTACCACGCCGCGCGCGAGCAGCTGGCTCATGCGCTGGCCGAAGTGTCGAGCCTGTCGCTGCCCCGGCTGGCTCCCGTGGAACTGCGACGCGGGGCGGGCGCGTACATTTGTGGCGAGGAATCGGCCATGATCGAGAGCATCGAAGGCAAGCGCGGCGAGCCTCGGATGCGACCGCCGTACATTGCCCAGGTGGGTCTGTTCAATCGCCCAACGCTGGAACACAACTTCGAGACCTTGTACTGGGTGCGCGATGTGGTCGAACGTGGTCCGCAGTGGTTCACCGATGCGGGTCGGCAAGGGCGCCGCGGCTGGCGCAGCTTCAGCGTCAGTGGCCGGGTGCGAGATCCGGGGGTGAAGTGGGCGCCAGCTGGTATCTCCGTGCAAGAGCTCATCGACGAATATTGCGGCGGTATGGCCCCCGGACACCGCCTGTATGCCTATTTGCCCGGTGGAGCCTCGGGCGGGATATTGCCGGCATCGTTGGCGCACCTGCCACTGGACTTTGACACCTTGCAGCCCCATGGGGCTTTCATTGGCTCGGCTGCCGTCATCGTCCTGGGTCATCTTGATCGTGCGCGGGACGCGGCCTTGAACATGATGCGTTTTTTCGCGTACGAAAGCTGTGGGCAGTGCACGCCATGCCGCGTGGGGACATCCAAGGCTGCCGAGCTGATGCGCGAGCAGGTCTGGGACACGCCGGTGCTGCACGATCTGTCGCAGGTCATGGTCGATGCCTCGATCTGCGGTCTGGGCCAGGCGGCCCCCAACCCCATGCTCAGTGTGTTGCGCTACTTCCCTCACGAAGTTCAAGAGGCCCCGCCATGACCGTGAGCACCCGCGTCGTCTCCACGGGTCCGGCCACTGGCTCGACGGGCGTTCAAGAGGGCATCGACTTCACGCTCAACGGGCAGCGTGTTCGGGCGCAATCTGGGCAGACGGTCTTGCAAGTGGCCCTGGCGCAAGGGGTGGAGGTGCCGCACCTGTGCTTCAAGGAGGGCTACCGCCCCGATGGCAACTGCCGCGCCTGCGTGGTGGAGATCGAAGGAGAGCGCACGCTGGCGCCGAGTTGCTGCCGCACCCCCACCCCGGGCATGGTGGTCCATACCGAAAGTGATCGCGCCCGCAAGAGCCAGCAGATGGTCGTGGAGATGCTCCTGGCCGATCTTCCCGAGCAGGGTCACAAGTGGGCCGATGCCACGGGCAGCTTGCCCCACGGGGAACTCAGTGATTGGGCGCATCGTCTGGGTGTCACGGTACGTCCGGTGCTGCGCGCCCTGCGGCGCGAGGCCGTGGCGCCTGATGTCAGCCACCCGGCAATCGCCGTCAACCTGGACGCCTGTATCCAGTGCACGCGATGCGTTCGAGCCTGCCGAGAAGAGCAGGTCAACGATGTCATCGGATATGCCCGCCGAGGTGCCCACAGCGCCATCGTGTTCGATTTCGGC
The DNA here is from genome assembly GCA_964400135.1 of uncultured Rubrivivax sp. Taxonomy (GTDB): domain Bacteria; phylum Pseudomonadota; class Gammaproteobacteria; order Burkholderiales; family Burkholderiaceae_C; genus Rubrivivax. Next base: position 5,756 of record CAYNSW010000003.1, read on the forward strand.
AGCGCTTTGGGGGACAGCACCTGCGTGGGCTGCGGCGAATGCGTTCAGGCCTGTCCGACGGGGGCGTTGATGCCCAAGACGCTGATGGGCTCGCAGCAGGTCGACCGTGAGGTGGATTCCGTGTGCCCCTACTGCGGCGTGGGCTGTTTGCTCACCTACCAGGTGCGCGACGCGCGCATCGTGGCCGCAGTGGGTCGCGATGGTCCGGCCAACCATTCACGCCTGTGCGTCAAAGGACGCTTCGGTCAAGACTACGTGCACCATCCTCACCGCTTGCAACAGCCTTGGATACGCAAGCTCGGCGTACCCAAGCAGGTGCTGTCGCCGGATACGCCATGGGAAAGCGTCTTCCGGCCTGCCACCTGGCAAGAGGCCCTGGACGCGGCGGCGCAGGGCTTGCTGGCGATCAAATCGCAGTACGGACCCCAAGCCTTGGCAGGATTTGGCTCAGCCAAGGGCAGCAACGAAGAGGCCTACCTCTTCCAAAAGCTGGTTCGTACCGGATTTGGCAGCAATCATGTGGACCACTGCACGCGACTGTGTCATGCCTCCAGTGTGGCCGCCTTGCTGGAAGGCGTCGGTTCGGCGGCCGTGAGCAACCCCGTCAACGATGTCGACCATGCCGACCTGATCTTCATCATCGGCTCCAACCCCACGGCCAACCACCCCGTGGCAGCCACGTGGATGAAGCAGGCCGCCAAGCGCGGCGCACGCATCGTCTTGGCCGATCCGCGTGTGACGGATATCGGCCGGCACGCCTGGCGCATCTTGCAGTTCAAGCCCGATACCGATGTGGCCATGCTCACGGCGCTCATCCACACCATCATCGAGGAGGGACTGGCCGATCAGGCCTTTGTGCGAGATCGCACCAGCAACTTCGAGGCCTTGCGCGAGAGCGTTCGCGATTGCAGCCCCGAAGCCATGGCACCCCTTTGCGGAGTGCCGGCTACCACGCTGCGCGAAGTGGCCCGTGCTTTTGCCGGCGCTCGCTCGGCCATGATCTTGTGGGGCATGGGCGTGAGCCAGCACATCCATGGCACGGACAATTCGCGCTGCTTGATCGCCCTGTGCAGTGTCAGCGGACAAATCGGCAAACCCGGCTCGGGCCTGCATCCGCTCAGGGGTCAAAACAATGTCCAGGGCGCCAGCGATGCGGGCCTTATTCCCATGATGCTGCCCAACTACAAGCGGGTCGATGACCCCCATGCGCGCGCACGGTTCGAGGCCCTGTGGGGCACTGCCCTGGATCCCAACCCGGGCTACACCGTGGTCGAGATCATGAACCAAGCCTTGGCTGACGAAGACGATCCGCATCGGATTCGCGGCATGTTCATCATGGGAGAAAACCCGGCCATGAGCGACCCCGACCTGCACCATGTGCGACAGGCGTTGGGCCGCTTGTCACACTTGGTGGTGCAAGACATCTTCATGACCGAGACCGCATGGTTGGCTGATGTGGTGCTGCCAGCCAGTGCCTGGCCTGAAAAGACCGGTACCGTGACCAATACCGATCGCATGGTGCAACTGGGCCGCCAGGCCATCTCACCCCCAGGAGATGCGCGACACGATCTGTGGATCATCCAACAGCTGGCACGGGGGCTGGGCCTGCAATGGTCCTACCCCGGTCCGCAACATGGCGTGGCCGCGGTGTATGAGGAGATGCGCCAAGCGATGCACGAGGTCATCGGCGGCATCTCCTGGCAACGACTCGAGCGCGAGGGCAGTGTCACGTATCCCTGCACCTCAGAAGACGACCCGGGGCATCCCATTGTTTTCACCGACCGCTTCCCCACCGAAAGCGGGCGCGTCAAGTTGGTGCCGGTCAAGCGCGTGCAGGCCGATGAGCAGCCCGATGCGCACTATCCCTTCGTCTTGATCACGGGGCGCCAACTGGAGCATTGGCACACCGGGTCCATGACCCGTCGCTCGGTTGCACTCAACGCCTTGGAGCCTCGGCCCAGTATCAGCATGCACATCGACGATTTGCGCCGTCTTGGCTTGAAGCCCGGTGAAGCCGTGAGGGTCAGCTCGCGGCGTGGGTCGGTGAGCCTGATCGTGCGCCAAGATGATGGAACACCTGCAGGCTCGGTCTTCATGCCCTTTGCCTACCAGGAGGCCGCGGCCAACCTGCTGACCAATGCGGCCCTGGACCCCTTGGCCAAGATTCCAGAGCTCAAGTACTGCGCCGTGAATATCACGCCTGAGCCGGATCTGGCGCTCTGTACAGGATTCCCCGATACCGAACGCCCGTCGGTGCCTGGGCAGCCCTAGTCACGCATATTGGTAAAGGTCAACGGCAACTCCGGCATGCCCGAGCGCAGGTGTCGGATCGCCATTTGCAAATCATCTCGCTTGGCGCCGCTGACCCGCACCACATCCCCTTGAATTTGCGCCTGCACCTTGAGCTTGCTTTGTTTGATCAGCGTTTGCATCTTGCGGGCATTGTCGGCATCAATGCCATTGCGCACGGGTACAGTCTGTTTGGCCTTGTCGCCCCCTATCCGTTCGATTGGGGTAGAAAAATCCAAAAATCGGGCATCCACATTGCGCTTGGCCAGCTTGCCCATCAGCACCTCACGCACTTGACCGATTTGAAAGTCACTGTCGGCCCACAGCGTGACGTCTCGCGAGCTGCCCTTGTCTGAGATCTCAATGGCTGCGCTCGTGCCCTTGAAATCAAATCGATTGCCCACTTCCTTGGCGGTTTGGTCCACCGCATTGCGCAGCTCCACCAAGTTGGCTTCGAGAACGGCATCAAAACTGGGCATAGCGGTGGCTCCAAAAGACCGGCAAAAGCGAGGAAAATTGTCGCATGAGCACTCCCGACCACCCAGCGTCTGAACCCGGTCTGGATGCCCGGGTGCAGCCCAGGGCCAGCCTGCGCGAGCTCAACACGCTGGGCCTTCCGGCGCACGCGGCGCACCTGGTGCGCGTTCGCAACGCCTCCGAGGTCCGGCACATCGTGGACCACCCGCGCTGGGGGTGCGAGCGCCAGTTCATCTTGGGCGCTGGCAGCAATATCGTGTTCTCGCGTGATGTCCCGGGCCTGGTGATCAAGGTGGAGATCATGGGCCGGCAGGTCTTCGATCTGGGGGACCAAGGGCGTGTGCTGGAGTTGGGCGCGGGTGAGAACTGGGCCGATGTGGTGCAGTGGTCAATCGAGCAGGGCTGGCCCGGACTGGAAAACCTCGCGCTGATTCCGGGCACCGTGGGTGCCGCGCCGGTGCAAAATATTGGCGCCTATGGCGTGGAGCTCAAAGACCGTTTTCACTCGCTGGATGCTGTGGACCTGATCACGGGGCGAACGGTCACCTTGGACGCTGCGGCCTGCCAATTTGGATACCGCGACAGCATCTTCAAACAGGCCCTGGCCGGCAAGAGCCTGATCACCCGAGTGCGTTTGCGCTTGCCAAGCATCTGGCAGGCGCAACTGGGTTATCTCGATCTGGAGCGCAAGATGGCCGACACCGGTCTCCATCAACCGGATGCGGCCACCATTTTTCAATGGGTGTGTGAAATTCGACGCGCCAAATTGCCCGACCCAGCAGTGATCGGTAATGTGGGCAGCTTCTTCAAAAACCCGGTGGTCACGGCCGAGCAATGTAAAGACATCATCGGCCGCGACCCCCATGTGGTGCATTACCCCATGCCCGACGGCACCGTCAAACTCGCCGCTGGGTGGCTCATTGACGCCTGTGGCTGGAAGGGCAAGACCATAGGCGGTGCCGGCGTCTACGAGCGCCAGGCCCTGGTGCTGGTCAACCGGGGCGGTGCCACTGGCGGCGAGGTGGTGACCCTGGCGCGCGCCATCCAGGAGAGTGTCTACGGCAGATTTGGCATTCGCCTAGAACCCGAGCCGGTATTTGTCTGATTGATTGGGTTTTCCCCAGACGGGAAAATACTGTTTCTACCAACTTGGCGATGAAATTCGTTGCCATTGTGGGCCGCCCTTGGCATAGTGAATTTGCCCATCGAGAAAGGCCTCGTTATCATCCCGTCATTCTTCGCTGTTTGTCATTGGAGTTTTTGCATGTCATCTACCCAGAAGCGTTCTGACTCTCCGTCTGCTCCCGCTGCTGCTGGCGCACCTGGCCAGGCACCCCGTGGGGCATTGGCGCCTTCCCGCAAAGAGCGCGAGGGTGTGCTGGCCAAAGATCCTGCTGTCCTCAGCCCGATTGCGCTGATGGCCTTGGGTCTGGCCGGGGGGGCTATGGCATCGGCCAACGCGCCAGAGCAAGACGCAGCTGCGGCAGACAACGCCGACTCTGGCATCACAGAGCCCTCTGTGTCGCCCGATGACAGCCCGCAGCGCTCCACGATCGACACCCCCTCAGCACAGGCCATGCCGGAAGCGGCAGCCGAGCTGATTCAGAGGCTGCAGGCGCTGGAGGCCGTGCTACTGGCGCAGCTGGCGCAGGCCCAGGCCGCCTTGGCGCCCTCTGTCGTTCCAGCCGCGGCCGAGACATCGGTGGTGTCTGAGGCCGAGCCGGTGGGTCCAGCGTCTGCTTCGGCCGACGTTGGCACCGCGCCGGTCGCGGTCGCCGACGACCAGGCTTCGATCACCGCTGCCCAGGCAGACGCCGTGGCCGACAGCCCCACCTCGTCTGACTCCGCGCGGAACATCGGTCACCTCGATTCGACCGCGGCCGAGCTTGACCAAGCCAGCAGTTCGGGCGGCGCAGCAGGTGCTTCTGCGCCATCCGGATTGCAAGCCAAATTGGCAGAGCTGATGGCCAACCCGGTGGGTTGGGTGGCTCTGGGCGCCGCGGCGGTGGGTGCGGTCACTGTCTTGCGCGACAGTGGCGACAAAGATCCTCCCGACCCTGCCAAGGTCAAGAAGGCGGCAACCCAACCCGCCGATGTGACGCAAATCACCTTCGAGTTGGAGCTGGGAGCAGACCGGGCGGTAGGTGACAAGATTCAGCTGCGCTTGGACAACAAGTCCGATTTGGGCACCGCCGTGACGCTGGATGCCACGCAAGTCACGGCCGGCAAGATCACCATCACATTGGCCAAGTCGGCTATTGGCGAAGGCACGCACTCCATCACCGCAGCCATCGTCGATGCGGCGGGTAACCGGTACGAGGGCACTGATTCGGCCTTCGGCGCCAGCGTCTTGATCGACCTGACGCCCCCACCCGTGCCCACCATCGCGTTGCAAAGCGACACAGGCGCATCCGGCTCCGACAAGATCACCAGCGTGGCAACGCTTACGGTGGGCAACACCGAGTCGGGCGCCAGCATCCAGTACAGCGCCAATGGGGGCACCACCTGGGCGGCGACTGCGGCGGCCGTGGTCAAGGAAGGCGCTAACACCATCGTGGCGCGCCAGGTCGATGCAGACGGTAACGCCAGCGCAGCGTCTACCGCGCTTGCCTTCACGTTAGACACCAATGCGCCAGATGCGGCGGTGGTCACCCTGGCAGCCACACAGCCCACCGATGTGACCAAGGTGTCGTTCACGGTCACCTTGGGGGCTGATGCAGCGGCTACGGATTCGGTGCAATTGCGCCTGGCCGGAGCCAACCTGGGCACAGCCGGCACACCCAGCAGTGGAGTGGCCACCATCACGGTAGACAAGTCTGCCCTGTCCAGCGGCGCTAACGTCATCACCGCCAAGGTCACCGATGTGGCGGGCAATGCGTTCGAGTCCACCTCGGGCCTGACCGTCAACTACAACGCCGGGACGGTGTCAGATGGCTATGTGGCCGGCGCCAGCGTCTACGCGGATGTAGACGGCAGCGGCACGCTCACCAGCGGCGACAAGTTGCTCGGCCTTACCGATGCCAAGGGTGATTTCAATGTGGTGCTCGACGATGCCCTGAAGCAGTACGCGCTGGTGGCGGTGGGGGGTACCGACATCTCCACCGGTCTGCCTTTTGCCGGCGCCATGACGGCACCCGCTGGGTCGTCAGTGCTCACGCCGCTGACCACCCTGATCAACGCCATCGTCAAGACGGGTGTGAGCACGGCTGACGCGGTGGCCAAGGTGGCCACTGCCCTGGGCCTGCCTTCGGGCGTGGACCTCACCAAGGTGGACGTCTTGGCCGCCACACTCGAGGCCAGCACCAGCTCGCTCTCACAAGCCGATGCCATCCGCATCCAGGCGGCGGCGGTTCAGGTGTCAACGGTCTTGTCGGTGGCCACCACCGCCTTGGCCAGTGGCAATGCGTCGGCCGATTCCGGCGCGCTGGCCGCTACTGTGGCCACCAAGCTGGCCGATGCGGTTCTGGCGGCCAGTGCCTCAGCACCGGTCAAACTCAATGACGCCTCTGTCGTGGCCACGGTGATCACCCAGTCAGCTACCGCTGCCTCGGTGACGGTGGATGCCACCTTGGTGCAAGGTGTGGCCACAGCAGTGGCCAATGTGGTGACGGCATTCCAGGCCGTGGCCGAAAACGCGGCCAATTCCGCCACCGCCGCAGGTGGCGCTACGGCCGATGTGATCGCCAAGCTCACGCAGCTGGTTCAGGTGCAGACGGTTGCGTTAGATGGTCTGACCACCGATCTGAAGGAAGGCACTTTCGTTGCCACCGAATACGACGACGTCGCCGAGGTGGTGACTCTGGCCAAGGCGGTGACCGTTGAGGGCAAGCTCACCGAGTCGGTCACTGGCTCGGGTACGGGCGCCACAGAGTCGTGGACAGACACCACCGCACCGACCGTGGAAATGACCACCTACTGGAACAATGGTCCGGTGGGCGAAAAGACCAAGGTCTACTTCCAGGTGGTGCTCTCTGAGGGCGTGGTGGTGGGTGCAACGCTCCCGGTGCTCAACATCACCATCGGCGGGCAAGCGCGTCAGGCCACCTACTCGGCCACGCTGTCCACTGCCGACTACCTGGTGTTCAGCTACACCATCGCCAAGGGCGACAACGGTGATGTCCGGGTGGCCTCACTCGATGCCGGTTCCGTCAAGGATATTTTGGGCAATGCCCTGAATCCGGCCTTGGATGCGGCGGATCTCGCCAATTCCACCCTCGCAGCCGACACCACCCCGCCCGCTTCACCGTCGTTTGCGCTCACCAACGACTCGGGAATCAGCGCAACCGATGGCATCACCAATGATGGCCGTGGTTCCATCAAGGGTCTGGAGACGGGCGCCAAATGGGAGTACAGCACCGACGGCGGCAAGAGCTGGACGGCCGGTACAGGCGAATCGCTGGCCATCACCAAAGAGGGCAGTACCTCGCTGACGCTGCGTCAAACCGATGCGCTGGGCAACCAAGGTGAAGCCAGCGTGGCCAAGGTCATTCAGGTGGACACTGTGGCGCCCACAGCCGAGGTGGATTCGGGCATCATCAGTGCCATTACGGGCGAGACCAAGGTCACCATGACCTTTAGCGAGGCGGTCTACACCGTCACCGATCTTTTCGATCTGACGGACATCACGGTAATCGGTGGTGGTCAGAAGGGCACCACCTTTGGGGCTGACCTCACCACCAATACCTACGAGTTCAGCGTCATCCCCGCTGTCTCGCTCACGGCCAAGGAGCAGGGCTTCAGCATTGCATCAGGCGTGATCATTGACACGGCCGGCAATGGTTTTGCAGGCGCAAGTGAGGCCGTCTCCTTGGCCGTAGGCACCTCCGCCGATGAAACCTTGGTCACCTCGGCGGCGCGCGATGTGGTGTTCACTGGCGGCGGTACCGATGTGGTCAAGTTCACCTCCGCGGCCAAGCCGGCGGGTGGTGATCCGGATCTGATTTTTGGCTTTGATGCCAACGACAAGATCGACCTGACGTCCATTTTGGGCACCGGTGGGTCGGGTTATACCTCGAGCACGATTGGGGACTCTGGCGCTGGCTTCGTGGAGCTGAAAAACGTCAAGCTCACCAAGCTCACCTCCACGACCACGGTGGAGTTCGATATCACCTTGGATGCGGCTACCTACGGCGGATCAAAGGTCAGTGGAATTACGATTGATCTCAAGTTTGACGGGGCAGCCGTGACCAGCCGTGCAGTGACGATCCCCTCTTTTGACATGAGTGGAACCGCGACTGCGGTGTGGTACGTTGGTACCAACAGTTTGGTCGGCTCCAGCGCGTCAGGGCTGTTGAGTTACGCCTCAGATCCAGACCCTGCCACTTTCGCGGCTAACCCAATCGTTGACGCCAACGGAAAAGTTCTGACGGTCAAGTTGACTCTTAGCGGACTGGTCGATACGTTTAACTTGGGTCTCGAATCTAAAGTCGATGGCGGTAATACCTATATCACCACCGCCGATGGCAAGAAGCACTATGTCGACGTGGGCATCGCCAAGACCGCCGGCAAGGTGGCGGGTGCCGATGGGGTGCTTGAAATCTTTGCCGACACCTCCACGCTGGGCACCGTTGGTGACAACCAACTGCGCTACAGCACGGTCTACGACGCCACCACGCAAACCACGCGTATGAGCGTGCGCTACGACACCGATCCTAAGATCGGGTCCACCGTGCTCAGCGACGTGATGCTCGTGGACTTCGGCGGCAACCTCACCAGCATCTTTGGCACCAACAATCTGGTTCCGCTCTGATGCCCTTGGCAAGTCGACAGCGCCCCCTTCAGGGGGCGCTTTTTTTCCTGATGTGGTCAGCTGCTATGGCCTCGACGGCCTGGGGGCAGGGCACGCCAACCCCGGCAGCACCACCCGCAGCGGCAGCACCGGAGGCCTTGCGAGCCTACGCAGTTGCCGATCAACTCATTGCCTACTTGCGCGCGGTCTTGGCGTGGGATGAGCAACCCCATCAGCGCACCGCACCCTCGGCGCTTTCACCCATCGTCGTGGCGGCCGTCAACCGGCACCCCGAGGCGCGCATCGCTGCCGAGCAGCGCCAAACTTCAGCCTACGCCACTCGTGAGGCCTATGCCGGCTACCTGCCGCAAATCAGTGCCAATGTGGAAGGCGGCAAGCGCAGCAACGACCCCGTCTCCACGCCGTGGAGTTCGGTGCCTGCTTACGAAGACAATTCGCGCGCCGTGAGCCTGGTGGGGCGGCAACTGCTCTACGACTTTGGCGCGACCAGCCGACAGATCCAGGCCAAGGAGGCCATGGAAGCGGCCGTGCAGTTTCGGGCGCAGGCCAAGCGCTCGGAGTTGACGCTGCGGGCCTTGGCGGCCTGGCTCGAAGTGTTTCGTACGCGACAGTTGGTGCGTGCGGCGCAAATGAACGTCCTGTCGCGCCAGCAGTTGCTCAGTTTCATTCAAGAGCGCGAGCAACTCGGGGCCAGTTCGGCGGGTGATGTGCTCAGAGCGCGTGCACGATTGGCCGATGCGCAAGCCGCTGCCGTGCAGGCCCGCTCGCGCTTGTCTGTGGCCGAGGCGGTTTATGTGGAATTTTTCAACCAGGCGCCGCCCGAGTCCTTGAGTTTGCCGCAGTCGCCCGAGGTCGACCTGAAGACGTTTGCTGACCTGCGCCCTTGGCTCAATGCTCACCCGCAGCTCTCAGAGCTGCAGCGGCAGATCGAATCGGCCCAAGCCGAAGCGCAGGCGGCTCGCGCCGCCTTGCTGCCCAGTGTGTCGGTGGATGTGAATGTGCGCCGACGCGATCTGCGCGGCCCCGGGGCACCCGGCACCGATTGGTCGGCCGGACTGGCCATGCGCCAAAACCTCTATGCCGGCGGTGCCGATCAAGCCAGAGCCAACCAGGCCGAGCAGCGGGTGCGTGAGGCGCAGTTCAACCGCGACAATGTGCGGCAGCAATTAGAGCGCCTGCTGACGCAGACAGTGGCCGATGTCGACAACGCTGCGCAGGCCGTACGCAGCCGCAAGGAGTCGGCGCAAGTCGCTGCCTCCGCCTTCGAGGCCGTGCGTGAGCAGTTCGCTTTTCGTCGAGGCTCCTTGCTGGATGTATTGCGGGCACAAGAAGAGTTGCACCAGGCCACACGTGATCTCATCGATGCGATGGTGGACGAGACCTCAAGCCGTTACCGGCTCTTGCATCTGGCTTCGCGCCTGACGCCGCTGATAGGTGTGCCTGCCGACGCGCCCGAGCCGGCTGTACCGGGCAGCCCGGTGCCACAATGGCTGCCTCGGCTGGGTCAGCCAGTACCTGCCAAGCCCGCCTCCTGATCACTTTGAATGTTGGAATGAATCAACCGCTGTCGCCCCAAGAGCCCTTGCGCATGCTCGACGCCTTGGAGGCCTGCCTGAGGGCCGTGCTCGCCTGGCATGAGCGCCCGTTGTCATCGGCCTCGCTTCGTGCCCAAACCGCGGGAGGCCGCGATACCTGGACGGTCGAAACGCTCATGGAAGCGGCCGACCATCAGGGCTACGACGTGGAAACGCGCACCTTGGACCCGGGCGCGCCCAGCCTGCCGCCGCTGCCCGCCATCTGCATGACGCAACAGGGCACAGCGCTGGCGGTGCTCGCGCCTCACGATGAGGGCACGGTCTTGGTGGTCGATCCGGAGGTGTCTGACAAGCCAGTAGCGCAGCCCTTTGAGGATGTCTTGCAGCGTCTGTCGGGGGCCATGTACTCCTTGGTCTCGCGTGAGGTCACCCTGGCCGGTCGCGCGGCGTCAGGCGAGGGCCTGATCGATGAAGCGCCACAGGGCCAGGGCCGGCACGGCCACTGGTTCTGGGGACCCGTGGGCAAGGCGCGATGGGTGTATTTCCAGGTGGGATTTGCCGCCTTGCTGGTCAATGTGTTTGCGCTGGCCAGTTCGGTCTTCTCGATGATCGTCTACGACCGGGTCATTCCCAACAACGCCACCGACACCCTCACCGCTTTGCTGGTAGGGGTGGGCATCATCCTGGTCAGCGATTTCATCATCCGCACGGTGCGCGGTTACTTTTTGGATATCGCCAGCGCCAAGACCGATGCGGCCATTGCCGATGCGCTGTTTGAGCAAATCTTGGACGCACAGATGAAGACGCGCCGTGGCAGCACGGGGGCGCTGGCCAGCACGCTCAAGGAGTTTGAGTCCATCCGCGAGTTCATGACCTCGGCCACGCTCACCACCTTCATTGACATCCCCTTTAGCATTCTCTTCATCGCCGTCATCTGGACCATCGGAGGGCCCATGGCCTGGGTGGTGGCGCTGGCCATCCCCATCATGCTTCTGGCCGGACTGGCCGTTCAGCCCCAGATGGGCAAGCTGATCAAGCAGTCTCAGGAAGACGGCCACCACAAGCACGCGGTGTTGGTGGAGACGCTCAATGGTCTGGAGACGATCAAGTCTTTGGGCGCAGGCGCCTTGATGCGCAGACGCTGGCAAGAGGCCGTGGCCCACCAGTCTTATGTGGGGTTGAAGACACGCATGCTGGCGCAGGTGGCCACCAACGTCGCGGCAGTGACCCAACAAACGGTGCAAATTGCAGTGGTGGCCGTGGGCGCCTTGCTCATCCGCGAGGGACAACTGGGCATGGGCGCCATCATCGCCTGCACCATTTTGGCCGGTCGCGCAATTGCGCCCATGGCACAGATTACGGCTTTGCTGACCCGGATCAACCAAACCTGGCACAGCTACAAGTCGCTCAATGCCTTCATGGCGCAGCCGCGCGAGCACCAACAGGGCAGCACCTTCATGGCCCGTGAGAGCTTCAAGGGGGCCATCGAGTTTCGCAATGTCACCTTCACCTACCCAGGGGCCAGCAAGCCCACCCTCGAAAATGTGAGCTTTCAAATTGGCGCGGGTGAGCGTGTGGCCATCTTGGGTAAGGTGGGCTCGGGCAAGACCACGGTGGCCAAGCTGCTCTTGGGCCTGTACCAACCCGATTCGGGGGCGGTGCTCATTGACGGCGTCGATCTGCGTCAGATCGATCCCTCCGATCTGCGTCGCGCCATGGGCGTGGTGCTTCAAGACGTGTGGCTCATGGGGGGCACGATCAAGCAAAACATCGCGCTGGGGGGCGATTACCCCACCGATGCCGAGATTTTGCGTGCGGCGCAGGTGGCCGGTGTCGACGACTTCGTGCGACAGCACCCCCAGGGTTATGGCTTGCGCTTGGGTGAGCGAGGCGAAGGCCTTTCCGGTGGGCAGCGACAGGCGGTGGCGGTGGCGCGTGCGTTGGTCAGTCGCCCGTCCATTCTGGTCTTTGATGAGGCCACCAGCGCCATGGACATGGGCTCAGAGTCGGCTCTCCTGCAGCGCATGGGTCAGGAAATTGGGCCTCGCACCTTCGTGACCATCACCCACAAAGCCAGCTTGCTGCAGATGGTGGGCAAGATCATTGTGTTCGACCAAGGCAAGGTAGCGGCCCAAGGCACACCCGAACAACTGCTCAAGGCGCAACAGGGGGCGGCCAATCGACCGGCTGCACCGACTGCCGCCTCCTCCAATCCGCTGGCTTGAGGGCGCTGAAACCCATGGACTCATTGCCTCCCCTGCCCAAGACCGCTGCTGCCAGCGCACAGGCCACGCCACCCGTTCGCCGAGCATCGTATGTCCTGCTGTGGTCAATTGCGACCTTTTTTGTGGTGTTGTTCACCTGGATCTCAGTGGCCGAGGTCGACACCGTCACCCGTGCAGATGGGCGCGTGATTCCCTCAGCCAAACTGCAATTGGTGCAAAACCTGGAGGGCGGCATCGTCTCGGCCATTCACGCCAAGGTGGGGCAAAAGGTCGAGGCCGGCGACTTGCTGGTCACGCTCAGTGCCGTGCAGCACGACTCGGACATGCGATCGCGTCAGCAGCAGCTCATGGGGCTGGAGGCCCGGGCAGCGCGTTTGCTGGCGCAAAGTTCCGGGCAAGAGCCCAGCTACCCGCCGCTGGTTCGCGAGCAGGCGCCAGAGGTGGTGGCCGCTGAAAACGCATCGTTGGTCTCCAAACGCCTCGAGCACGAGTCGCAGCTGGAAGTGATTGCCGCCCAGACCGAGCAAAAAAAGCGTGAGCTCGAAGAGGTTCGCGCGGCTGTAGCCGCAGCCCGCAAGGGGTTGGAGTTGGCGCGTGAGGAGCGTGCCACCGTCTCGCGCTTGGTAGAGCGCGGGCTCGAGCCGCGATTGGAGCTCGTCCGCATGGACCGGCAAATGGCCGAACTCGAGGGCAGGGTAGAGGCCTCCACGCTGTCTACCCAGCGCCTGAGTCAAGCCATTGAAGAAATGGCGGCGCGTCGCAACGCCGTGGCGCGCCAGTTTCGATCTGAGGCGCTCATCGAACTCAATCGCACCGTGGCCGATATCGGTGCGATCCGGCAAACCATGCCCGCTCTCCAAGATCGCGTGGCCCGCACTGAAATCCGCTCGCCCATGAAGGGGGTGGTCAACCGCGTGTTCATCTCCACCACGGGCGGTATCGTCAAGCCGGGAGAGCCCATCGTGGAGGTGGTGCCGGTTGATGACCAGTTGGTGGTGGAGGCCTTGGTGTTGCCCAAGGACATCGGTTTTGTCAAACTCGGCCAGCCTGCGCGTGTCAAGGTGACCGCTTACGACTATTCGATCTTCGGGGCCATGGACGGCCAGGTCAGCAACATCAGCGCCGATGCGGTGCCCAATGAGCGCGGTGAAGCGTTTTTCCAGGTACGCATTGAAACCAAGACCCGCGCCATCGAGGCCATCGACAAAAAGCTGCCCATCATCCCGGGCATGCAAACGCAAATTGACATCATCACGGGCAAAAAGACGATCCTGCAATTCCTCTCCAAGCCCATTGTGGCCATGAGGGAGAACGCCTTCCGCGAGCGGTGAGATGCAGTTGGCAGCGCCGTGAAGATTCTCTTTGTCCATCAAAACTTTCCGGGCCAGTTCCGCCATCTGGCGCCCGCGATGGCGCAACGCGGTCACCAGGTCACGGCCCTGCACATCAACGAGACCCAGCCCCTGCCTGGCCTCACCACTGTGCGTTACCCCGTCAACGCGCCGGCCAAAGGCAACGCTGCGCACCCCTGGGTGCATGACTTCAACACCAAGGTCATCAGAGGCGAAGCGGCCTGGCAAGCGGCGCGCAAGCTCGACGCGCAGGGGCTCAAACCCGACCTCATCGTGGCCCACCCCGGCTGGGGTGAGAGCTTGTTTCTCAAAGACGTGTGGCCCGATGCCCGTTTGGGCATCTATTGCGAGTTCTACTACCTGGTCAACGGTGGCGATGTGAACTTCGATCCCGAGTTCCAGGCCTCGCCTGAGGATCAGGCCTGTCGGCTGCGCACCAAGAACGCCAATGTCGACCTGCACTTTCCCATGGCCCAAGGCGGCTTGTCGCCCACGCAGTGGCAAAAGTCGGTCTTCCCCGAGCCGTTTCGCTCGCGCATCACCGTGATGCACGATGGCATTGACACCGAGCGCCTGCGCCCTTTGCCCGATGCCTATTTGCAACTCAAGACCCGCTATGGCGATATCACCGTGCGCAAAGGCGATGAGGTCATCACCTTCGTCAACCGCAATCTCGAGCCCTACCGCGGTTACCACATCTTCATGCGCAGCCTGCCGCAGCTCATGCGTGATCGCCCTAACGCCCGCTTCTTGGTGGTGGGAGGCAATGAGGTCAGCTACGGCGCAGCGCCTGCACCGGGCCCCGACGGCAAGGCGCGCAGCTGGAAAGACATCTTGCTCGATGAGGTGCGCGATCAACTGGACATGAGCCGTCTGCACTTCCTGGGGCGTATCCCCTACGACCGATTCGTGACGCTGCTGCAGCTGTCCACGGTGCACCTGTACCTGACCTACCCCTTTGTGCTCAGCTGGAGCCTGCTGGAGGCCATGAGCGTGGGCTGCGCCATCGTGGCCAGCGATACGCCGCCTGTGCAAGAGGCCATCGAGCACGACAAAACCGGCCGCCTGGTGGATTTTTTCGACCAAACCGGGTTGATCCGTACCGTGAACGAGTTAATGGATAACCCTGAGAAGCGCGCCCGCCTGGGCGCCAACGCCCGCGCCTATGCCCAGGCCACCTACGACCTCAAGACACACTGCCTGCCAGGCCAAATGGCCTGGGTGGAAGGCTTAATGCGCGCTTAAATACTCGATGCTTATCACATCGAAATAAAGCCGAAGCTTGCAGTTTCTTGCTTGTCGAGCGGCCCGAATTTCTGAGTCAAATAGTCATAATTTGGAAACGATTTGCAGCGATGCTGCAAACGTTTGCCACGCACCATTTTGAAGAGTAAAGTCAGGCTTTATCAGGATCTCGTCACACTCTGATTGAGTGCTGTTTGTGATTCCACATTGATGACACCAACGACCCATTTTTCTTCTTTTCCGAGCCAACCTCTGACAGCCCTAAGGCTGCAGGGGCTTTCGCGCTTCGGCTGACCGGTTTCTCCAGGAGTTTTTCATGCCCATCATGCCCGTCCAACTCAAGCAGTCTTTCGTCAAGATCAACGCGGGCGATGCCCAGGCGGTTGCCAATAACAACACGCCAAGCGTTTCGACGGACGATTCTCAGGGCGTATACAAATTGACTGGGGCGAGTACCGAGGTCGTGAATGTCATGGGCACCGTCAAGTCGGGCGTCACGCTGAGCGATTCGAGCGCCCAGGCCCTCCTAGACGCTATGGCCAGTGCGACATCCCTGACATCGCTCAACACGGCATTTGCATCCGCCATCCAAAGCCTGGACCTCAAGGCCTTTGTGGCAATTAGTTCCGGCAATATTGATACCGATGCCGAGATGGAGCTGGGCATCATGGCGTTTGTTGCGCCTCCGTCGACATTCCCCACCACCGGTGACTTGGTGTTTTCGGGCGTCACGGCCAATTCGGGCTCAGGCTCATCGGCGGGAGGCTCCACGGGAGGCACCACCGGAGGCACCACCGGAGGCACCACGGGAGGCACCACGGGAGGCACCACGGGAGGCACTACGGGAGGCACTACGGGAGGTACTACGGGAGGTACTACGGGAGGTACTACGGGAGGTACTACGGGAGGTACCACGGGAGGTACCACGGGAGGTACCACGGGAGGTACTACGGGAGGTACTACGGGAGGTACTACGGGAGGTACCACGGGAGGTACCACGGGAGGTACCACGGGCGTCTCCCCTGTCTCGCTCACACAGTCGTTCATCAAGATTACCGCAGGGCCCACCCAGGCCTTTGCAGACAATAACACCCCGAATGTGACCACCGACGATACACAGGGCACCTACGCTCTAACCGGCTCTGAAGTGGTCAAGGTAATGGGAACAGCTAAGCAGGGCCAAACCTTGACGGCCACCCAGATCCAGACCTTATTGGATGGATTGAAAGACGCAACGACTCTGGCCGACCTGGGTACTGCTCTTCTCGCCGCTGAGGACAAGCTCGATTTGAAAGTGTTTGTTTCACTTTCCTCCGCCAATATCGATGCGGACAGTGAGCTGGAATCAGGCGTCATGGCAGCTCTTGCCCCGCCCGAGGATTTTCCAACCAGCGGAAATTTGGTCTTTTCGGGTGTCACGGCCAATTCGGGCTCAGGCTCATCGGCGGGAGGCACCACGGGAGGCACCACGGGAGGCACCACGGGAGGTACCACGGGAGG
>CAYNSW010000003.1:22227-126317 GCA_964400135.1 uncultured Rubrivivax sp.
ACCACGGGAGGTACCACGGGAGGCACCACGGGAGGCACCACGGGAGGCACCACGGGAGGCACCACGTCCGTCTCCGGCACCGATGGAAACGACTTTCTCACGGGAACCAACGGGAACGATTCGATCTACGGTAAGGTAGGAAACGACACCCTCAACGGTGGCCTGGGCAATGACCTGCTGGTTGGCGATATAGGCAATGACCGATTGCTTGGTAACGACGGTGCAGACACGTTGAACGGAGGAGAGGGAGACGACGTTCTCTATGGGGCGTCTTCATCCGATCCGGTCTCTTTGGCGGGCGATGGTGCGGACAGCCTAGTGGGCGGTAACGGAAACGACCTGCTCAGAGGCAATGCAGGTAATGACACCCTGCTGGGTGGAAATGGCGACGACAACATCCGGGGTGATGCGGGTAGCGACTCCATGGATGGTGGGGCGGGTAACGACTTCCTGAGCTACTACTACGGCCCATTGAACTTGACCACGGGTGTGGCCTTTGATGCCTCCAATGCGGTCAGCACGACTCCTGTACAAATCACCGATGGTGTAGGGGGAACAGACACTGTCGTGAACTTCGAGCGGGTAGGGTTTTCAGGAACCGATCTGGCCGACTCGGTTATTGGAAGCAGCGGTGGCGACCAAATTTCGGGTGCCGGCGGCAACGACCTCATCAACGGCGCAGCGGGTAACGACTTCATCAACGGGGATGCCGGCGACGACAGTATCCAAGGGGGCGAGGGCAGCGACTCAATTTACGGTGGGCTGGGAAACGATGCCATCGATGGTGGCAATGGGTTCGACTGGCTGCTGCTTGACGAAGACTCTGCGGGTGGTGCGGTGGTGGATCTGGTGGCTGGCACAGCCAGCAGCCCGAGCACGGGCGCGGACAAATTGGCGTCTATTGAGAGTGTGGCAGCCACGATGCTCAGTGACTCGGTACGCCTGTCTAACTCGGCTGGAACGGTTTGGGGTTTGAACGGAGACGACACCCTGATCGGCGGCAGTCGTGACGATTTCCTCAATGGAGGTGTGGGTAACGACTCTATCGATGGCGGCGCCGGTATTGACGGTGTGGGGTACGGCGGTGATGGAGCCAACTACGTACCGGTCAAGCAGGGCGTAGTGGTTGACCTCAAGGCTGGAACGGCACAGGATGGCTGGGGCGGAACTGACTCTCTAGCCAGTATCGAGTTGGTTTACGGCACGACATTCAATGATGTCCTCCGGGGTGGTAATCCGGCCAGTGGGTCGGGAACTACTGACGGATTTGAAGGCTTCCGTGGTGAAGCCGGAAACGACTCCATCGATGGTGGCGCCGGCTTTGATCGCGCCATGTACGACACCAGCCCCAAGGGCATCGTGGGTCGTTTCGGCGGCTCGGGCACGGGCTTTGTCCAAGACGGCCTCAATGGCACCGACCAGATCACCAACATTGAGGAGATTCGTGGCTCTTCATTCGCAGACTCGGTGGTGGGTACCGACGTCGGCGTCTATGAGTCGTTTGAGGGGCGAGGGGGCAACGATACCTTTGATGGCCTGGGTGGAACGGACCGCATCAGCTTTGACACCTCGCCAAACGGCGTCAATGTCAGCCTGGCCAAGGGCACGGCCGCAGACGGCTGGGGCGGCACCGACACCTTCTTCAACGTGGAGCAGGTGCGTGGCTCTCAGCTGAATGATTCGATCGAGGGCAGCGCCGGTAACGACTATCTCGATGGCCGCAATGGCAGCGACTCCGTTTCAGGTGGTGCAGGCGAAGACACCCTCATTGGCAGCGGTGGCAACGACACCCTGGATGGTGGCAGCCAACTCACCGTTACTGACACGGCCAATACCTCCAACCAATACGACCGTGCCGACTATTCGGGCGAATCGGCGGCGGTGGTGGTCAACCTCAGCGCAGACGGCAAGACCGGTACGGCCACGGGTGCTTCTACTGGCAGTGACACCCTAATTGACATCGAGTATGTGGTGGGCACCGCCTTTGGCGATGCCATCACCGGTTCCGATCGAGCCGTATCCGAGATTTTCCGCGGGGGTCGAGGCGACGACTCCATCACAGGCGGATCAGGTGGGGCTGATGACAAGGGTATCGACATGGTCGATTACGCTACCGCTACTGGTGGCGTTTCGGTCAACATCAACCTCGGGAATGCGACGGGTGCTGACGGTAACGACGTGCTCGTGGGCATTGAGGGCATCTTGGGTAGTGCCTTCAATGACACCTTCGTGGGTAACGACGGCAACAACTTCTTGCAGCCGGGACGAGGCGATGACTCTATTGATGGGGGTGCCGGTCGCGACCAGCTGAGTTTTGGCAATGCCACGTCAGCGGTCTCCGTGGACATGTCCAAGGGCACGGCTACCGGTGGTGACGGTAATGACACTTTCACCAACATTGAGGGCGTTCGCGGCTCTGATTTTGGCGACACCCTGATCGGCGACGATCAAGCCAACGACTTCCAAGGCCGTGCCGGCAATGACAGCGTCTCCGCAGGCGCTGGCGACGACACCATGCATGGGGGTGTGGGCAATGATGTGGTGGATGGGGGCGCCGGCTCCGATACGGCCCGCTACACCGGGATTCGCTCCGAGTACTCCATTGCCTTTAATGCCACCAGCAAGACGCTGACCGTCACCGACAACACCTCGGGCCGCGACGGCGTCGACACGCTGAGCAATGTGGAGCGTTTGCGTTTTGGGGACGGCACATTCCTGGTCAACGCCCAAGGTGGGTTGACGCTGGATGACCCCAATTTCTTCTCGGTGGATCCTGCGGGTACCTACCTGGCAGGTACCGAGTCGGGCGTGAAAGCGCCCACCGAGGTGACCCTGAGCGCTGCGGGCCTGGTCGTGGGCGATGTGGTGGCCCTGACGCGTTACGGCACCTACAAAGCCGGCAGTACCCATCAGGACACCTCCGCCAATATGGTGGCCATGTTTGTGGATGCCAGTGGCAATGCGATTGAGCCCGTGGCGTTCAATCGAGTGTTGACACCCGCGCAAACGCGTGGCACTGGCGTTGAAGTCACCGATGTCCCGCAAGACTTCGATGTTTCTAACGGCGTCACCTTGGTTCAAGTCCCCCAAGGGGCTGTGGCCATCCGCTTTTCCGTTCGCGACACGCAATACGCCGACAACACCGACCCGAACGGTGATTTCGGCGTCTTCGTGCGCAAGTACAACCCATCGGTGGCCTTCTCGGGCACCGACAACGTCTTCGGGTCGGCTGGAGATGATTCTTTATTTGGCGGCGCCGGGGCGGATGTTCTCGTGGGGGGCGCTGGCAATGACCTGATTGACGGCAACGTCATGACCGATCGCATCCGCTCGACCGACGCGAACACGGTCAGCTATTCCAACTCGCCGCTTGGTGTGGAGGTCAACCTCTCGGGCATCACGGGTGATGGGTCAACCGGCTCGGGCACTGCCCAGGATGGTCTGGGCGGCACGGACACATTGCGCAATGTCACTGTGGTGGTGGGCTCGCCGGGCGGCGACAGCATCGTGGGCAGCACCGCGGCCGTTCTCGAGCAGTTTGAAGGCGGCGGCGGCAATGACACCATCGATGGCGGCACCATCAACAGTTCGCCAGTGGTAGGTGCCAACAACCGCGTCAACTACCACAACTCGCCTTCTGCCGTGACCGTGAATTTCGCCACGGGAACGGCCTCTGGCGGCTCCGGCAACGACACCCTGATCAACATCAACCAGGTGCGAGGCTCTGACTTTGATGATGTCTTGAGCGGCAGTGATGCCACGGCCTACACGGAATTCTTCGAGGGCCGCAAGGGCAACGACTCCATTGATGGCAAGGGCGGTACCGATATGGTCCGCTACGACACGGCCACAGCTGGCGTCAACGTGAATCTGGCCACCGGTACCGCACAAGACGGCTATGGCACCACCGACAAGCTCAGCAACATCGAAGGGGTGTTGGGCTCCATGTCCGCAGATGTGATCACCGGTGGTGCGACAGCCAACGGTAACGGCACCACCGATGGCTTTGAATTCTTCCAGGGTTTCGGTGGTAACGACTCTATAGATGGTGGCAAGGGATGGGATCGTGCGGACTACACCCTCAGCCCTGCTGGGGTGACGGTGACGCTGGGCTCCTTGACCAAGGCTGGGTCTGCCGATGATGGTTTTGGCGGTAAGGATGTCTTGCTCAATATCGAAGCCGTGCGGGGCTCCACATTCGCTGACCGAATGGTCTCGAGCGATCGCAACACCTATTCCACCGACGGCTACTTCGAGTCTTTCGAAGGAATGGAAGGTAACGACACGATTGATGGCTCCGCCGGAGGACCGACGCGTGCTGACTACTCTGCCAGCCCCAAGGGCGTGACAGTTGATCTGCAATTGGGCCAAGCCGATGACGGCTTGGGTGGCGTAGACCGCCTGATCGGGGTTGATGGCGTTCGAGGCTCCGCATTTGCAGACCGCATCATTGGCGATGCAGGTCACAACATCCTCGATGGGGGTGCAGGCAACGACACCCTCACCGGTGGCAAGGGCAACGACACCTTGTGGGGCTTGACGGGTGATGACACGTACGTCTTGTCCAGCATGGGGGATGGCTTTGATGTCATTGCCGATTCCGGTCGTGACAACCTAGCCAATTCATCGGGTTATGGCAGTGCGGATGCATTGTTGTTCAACCAGTTGGGTGACCAGGTCGATGTTGAGATTGGCACCAGTGCGACCTCGCCGACCGATCTGGAGATCAAGCTTTCTGACAAGTCGTCAGTGTTGGCGCAGGTCACTATCAAGCATCAGCTCGCGGTCAACGCTTCTGGGGCGGTGACGGGTGCTGGGCTTGGCGCCTTGGAGCGTTTAATCCTGCAAGACCCTTCTGGTGCATCCCAGTCGTTCAACCTCACCTTCCTCACGGGCACAGCCAACGATGATTTGGTGTTTGGAACGTCCGGCGCGGATTCACTGAGCGGATTGAATGGCTCTGACTTGATTTTTGGCGGCAATGGTGCCGACGTGCTCAGCGGTGGCGATGGCGATGATTTCATGGCGGGAGGCGCGGGCGCAGATTCTTTGACCGGTGGTGCCGGTGACGATGAGCTCGACGGCGGAGCCGGGGACGATGTGGTGGACGGCGGTGTGGGCAATGACACCTTACTCCTGCGCGGTAATGTGGCCTCCTATGCCGTGACGCGCAACAGTGACGGCACCCTCAAGGTGGTCGATAGTCGCGACGGCAGCACCGACGCGGTGTCCAATGTTGAGCGCTTGTCTTTCTGGGACGCCGACGTAGATTTGGCACCGAAGTTCTTTGCCGGCAACAGCGCGGTTCAAAACGCTCAAAACTCCATCAACGGCACGCCGCTGGGCGACTTGATCAAGGCCGATGACCTGGCCGTGGCAGCGCAAACTTCTATTCGCTCCGATCACATTGATGGCGGCGACGGCGACGACGTCATCCAAGCGGGTGCAGGCAATGACTGGATTCGTGATGGCAAGGGAAGCGACTCGGTAGACGGCGGCGCTGGTGAAGACCAGGTCTACTACTCTGGCAAGTCATCCGATTACAAGATCGGCAACGACACGGCAGGCAATGTCACGGTCACCAACTTGTTGGACAAGTCGGTGGATGTGCTGAGCAATGTCGAAAGCGTTTACTTCCAAACTGATAACAAGTGGATCGGTCTGGTGGTGCGTTTCAATCCCGCCACCGGCAACCAAGAGTGGTCGCAAAACTGGATCCAGGGCACCGATGCCAATGACGCTATCGATGCCGACCAGATGGCCGATGCGCACACCTGGGCAACGGGGTCCACCAAGACCTACAAAGACGGTATCAATGCGGGTTTAGGCAATGACTCCATCAAGGGTGGCAAGGGTGCCGACTGGATTGAAGGTGGGGCGGGCAACGACACCATTGATGGCGGGCCGGTTGTTTCGCTGATCGACTTGTCCAAGTCGAACTCGCCGTGGCAGCTCTATAACAATGCCAGGTACTCGGGTCTTTCTTCTCGCTACGACATCACGCCGGGAGTGGACACCGACGGCAAGGTCACCGGCACAGTGGGTCAGGCGTACTTCACGGTCAAAGACAAGCGCTCAGGATCGCCGGATGGCACCGACATCGTCTTCAACATGGACGTGTTGCAGTTCTCCGATAAGCAAGTGCGCCTCACGCCAGAGTTGTGGGTCAATCGTGAGTGGGTGCAAGATTCTGTCTCGGGTGGCATGGTTCCCAGCGACAAGATCACGGGCGTTTCCATCAACGGCACATCGGCCGCCGAAATTCTGGGCGCACGCTCAACCGACTCCACCGAATTGAAGACCCTCTTTGCGGGCTCAGATCGCTTGGAAGGCAAGGAAGGCAACGACTCGCTCTTCGGTCATGCGGGGGCAGACACGCTGCGTGGCGACAAGGGCAACGACACCTTGAACGGCGGCGACAACCGCCCTGCCAATCAAACCCAAACCTGGGACCCCAACGGCTCTCAGGGCGGCGACGTGGCGGAGTATCTGGGTGCAGCTGACCGCTACACCATCACCCGGTTGGTGGATACCGCTGGCACGGTGACCGGCACCGCCAACAAGGTGTACTTCAAGGTGGTGGACAGCAAGGGTGATTCTGGTGAAGGCGAGGACGTCCTTATCGATGTCGAAGCCGTGCGCTTTTCTGATGGCGAGAAAAATCTCACCGTCACGGCGAATCCTTGGATGAGTGGTGGACTCAATCCGACCATCGAGGGTGTGAACTGGCGCGGCAGCGACTTCGAAGACACCATCGACGTCTCGGCCAGCACCGCGTATGCGGCGTATCAGGCCAATATCGATGCGGGTGACGGCAACGACACCATCAAGGGCGGTAATGGCGCCGATAACATCTCCCCTGGAGAAGGCGACGACAGCATCGATGGTGGTGCCAATGTGGCCAGGGAGAACCAACCCTGGAACAACGAGGATTCAGTTCGCTACGACGTGGCCAAGTCTCGGTTCACCATCACGCGAGACAGCTCGGGCGTGGTCACAGTACGTGACAAGCTGTCCGATGAATTTGGTGGTTTGGGCACCGACAAGCTCAAGAACGTGGAGCGCATTGACTTTGGCGATAACACGTCGATGCGTTTGTTGGTTCGGTTCAACCCCAACACGCATGTGGGGGGCTCGAACAACGTAGAGGGCACCGATTTCGGCGATGTGATCGATGCAGATGCACTGAAGGCCGCTGCGCCTGCTCCAGCGCCTGCTCCCGCTCCATCCTCCACCACGGGGACTTCGGGTACCAATTCAGGCACCACGGTCAGCACGGTGACGGAGCGCGACTGGATCAAACCCGAAGGCGGTGATGACACCGTCTTTGGCGGCAATGGCGGCGACCAGATCATGGACGGCGCCGGTAACGACTTCTATGACGGTGGCCCCAATGGCACCTCGCAGAATTCGTGGGAGCGCAACGATATCGTCCAGTTCTCAGGACCGAAGTCGCGCTACACCGTCGAGGCCTTGTCTTATGGAACCTCGCTGCCTGCGGCGATCAAGAGCGCCATCGACGCGCGCTACCCGAACGCTGCTGACCGCCCTGCGCTGGTGATCAAGGTCACCGACCGCTTGCCAGCAACTTCAGGCGGAGATGGCGTCAACTACCTTGTCAACATCGAGGGTGTTCAATTTGCCAACACTGGCGGCTCT
This sequence comes from uncultured Rubrivivax sp., assembly GCA_964400135.1. Lineage (GTDB taxonomy): Bacteria > Pseudomonadota > Gammaproteobacteria > Burkholderiales > Burkholderiaceae_C > Rubrivivax. Next base: position 29,887 of record CAYNSW010000003.1, read on the forward strand.
GATTCCTTCCTGAGTTTGGCTGTCAATGTCAACAAGGCCAATGACGCTAACGGCAGGAACTATTACGACGGCACCATCTTGTCTGAGGTGATTGACGCGCGTACCGCCGAGGCCAATAACCCCACCACCTTGCGTGATGAACTGCGTGGCGATTTGGGTAACGACTCGTTGTATGGCGGCAAGGGTGCTGACGAATTCAGACCCGGGGCCGGAAACGACTTTGTGGATGGCGGCACCCTAGAGGGCAACACCAATAACTGGGATTACGACACCGTGGCCTATGCGGGCAAACTCAGCCGTTACTCGGTGAGTTTCTTCCGTCTCACCAAGACAGGCGAGACTGGCACGCACAACGCTCAGGGGGTGGCCGTAACCACAGGCGGTACGCACGTGGTGTCGGCTTTCTACGATCCGCAAGGCATCGTGGTGGTGACCGACAGTTATGCCGCCGCCAACGGCGGTGAAGGTCGCGATGTACTCAAGAACATCCAGGCCCTGAGATTTTCCGACGGGTATGTGAACTTGAATGTTCAGGCCGACAGCAATGGCAATATGAACGGCACGCTGTTTGCCGATCGGATTGAAGGCCGGGCCAGCCAAGCCAACAATATCAACGGTGGCTCTGGTAACGATCTCATCATCGGTGGGTCGGATGTGGATGTCATCAGCGGCCAGAAGGGTGACGACACCATCGACGGTGGCGCCAATCCGTCTATTGATCCGAACAACCCGCAACGCAATCAAGAATGGCAAGTGGCCGACGCGGCGGGATATTGGGATTACAACCGCAATGAGTTCGTGGTCTCACGGGCCACTGACACCGACGGCAAGGTGACCGGCACAGTCGGTAAGACTTATTACACCGTCAAACACCTGGTAGACGCCAAGTTTGGCGGCTTGGGCACCGACACGATCTTCAATGTGGAGTCCTTGCGGTTCAAGGACACTCAGGAAGACCTGGCGGTGTTCTCTCGAGATGGTTGGACGCGAGGCACCAACTTCGCCGACAAGATCGACCAATCGGGTTTGACATTGACCAATCCGTGGATCGTCGGTAACGGTGGAGATGACACCATCATTGCGGGTGCTGCAGCTTCGGGCGGAACTCAGATCCGTCCCGGAGCGGGCAACGACAGCGTCAAGGGCAGTGCCACAACGGGTGGAGATGACAATGTCTGGTACGACGGCGAGTACGAGCGCTTCACCATTGTTCAGGGCGCAACTGCCAACACCTGGACGGTGACGGATAAGCTCGACGCGAAGTATGGTGGTGAAGGTACCGATACGCTGATCAACATCTCGCGTTTGGTTTTCCAGGGCTCAAACGGCCAGATCCAATGGGGCGGAACCTTCCAACAAAACGGTCAGCGTTCTGGCAACGACTCTATCGTTGGCGGCAACGGCAACGATCAGTTGCAGCAGGGCGGCAATGACTCGGTGCAAGATGGCTACGGCAACGACTCCATCTCCGCTGGGGCAGGAGACGACACCATCCAGGCCGCTTCGGGTAATGACCTGATCGATGGCGGCGCTGATTCGTCTGCAACCCCCGGCGCCAACTTCTGGAGCGCCGGTGATGTGGTCCAGTTCCAAGGCCCTCGGATCCGCTACGACATCGTGGCCAACAGTGATGGGTCCTACACCGTTATTGACTTGGCTTCGCTGAAGGTGTTGAACGATCAGAGCTTTGGAGCTGATGGTCACCTCACGGCTGCGGCCATGGCCGACTCCAACATCCAATCGGGTGTGGGTTCGGGCAAAGACGTGATCAAGAACGTCGAGCGCCTGTGGTTCAGTGATGTTCGAGTCGATCTGGTGCCCATGACCCAGACCTGGACATACACGTCCAACTACTGGGACGGCACGGCCAACGCCCAGGTGGAGGTAACCCGCAACAACATCAGCGGCACCTTCCGCGGCGAGCTCCTCAAGGGCACCGACAAGGGCGACCAGTTTGATGGCCGCGGTGGCAACGACACCATCGATGGTGGCGCAAACGCCTCCGGCAAGGGCAATCCTTGGGACTTGCAAGACGTTGTCCAGTACAGCGGTGCCGCAAGCCGCTATGAAATCCGTGGTGTGCTGGTAGACATTGGCGGAACCTCGGCCAATCCCACCTACACCATTCGGACATCGGCCGATGCGTCGGGTGATGAAGTGGTGGGGGTGATCGTCAAAGACTCCATGCCAGACAGCCTGGGTGGCAGCGGCGAAGATCTGTTGGTCAACGTTGAGCGCGTGGCGTTCGCCTGGGAGCCCGGAACGGACTCTTCGGTGGCCCTCGTTCCCGAGGTCTGGACCTATCCCGACATGTCCTCTCCGCTTAAGGACTCGGCAGGCAAGCCTATCCTGGATAGCAACAACAAGCCCACCTATGGCACCAGCATCAGCAGCCAGGGCACGATCTTTGCCGATCAGATCACGGGCGGTGATTACAGCGACTGGCTCAATGGCCGCGCTGGTAACGACACCCTCTTGGGTGGTAAGGGAGGCGATGATCTCGAAGGTGGTGCCGGCAACGACCTCTTGGTTGGAGGCGATAACGGTATTCCCGATGCCAATGGATGGGCTCGCACCGATACGGCGCGTTACAACGCGCCGATGTCGCGCTTCGTGATCACACCTACCACCCACGAGGGGCAGGATGCGTTTAAGGTGACCGATCTCTTGGGGTCTGCCGATGACGACTCGCTGGGCGAAGACGTCTTGGTAGGCATTGAGAACATCAGCTTCAACGACAACTGGATCAACTTGGTTCCTAATCGCTGGAGCTGGACTGATCCAGAAGGCAATGTCAGCGTGGGTGTGCAGGGCACCAAGCTGAGCGAGACCATCGCTGGCGACCGCAATATGGACGGCACCGCGGCCACCAAGCCCACACGGGATAACCTCAGCGGAGGCGACGGCAACGACGTGCTGCTGGGATTTGGCAATGGCGACCAACTCAACGGAGGGGCGGGCGACGACGTGTTGGACGGAGGTGCCAATGGCTCTTCAGGCAACAGCTGGCAGGATGCCGACTCGGCTCAGTTCACTGGTAAGTCGGACCGCTATGCCATTGGCACCGTGTCGGTCGTGGCCGACAGTGTGGGCCGTGCGGTTCAGGTGGATGGCAGAACGGTGGCGGTGATCAACACCCAGGGCACCTCGCCGGTTCTCACCATGGACACCGCTGCCACCGAGACCGAGACCAGCCTCATCACGCGCGCCTTCCAGAACGACCTTCTGGCGCTGGGCCAGACGGGCTTGATGGTTGTGGACACCCTGGATTCTGATCTGGGGGGTGATGGCGCTGACTTGGTCTTCAATGTGGAGCAACTCAACTTTGCGGATGGCCCGCTGGAGTTGGGAGCCCGCGCATGGGTCAACGATTGGAACCAAGACGGCAAGATCGACAACATCTGGATCAATGGCTCCAACAAGGGCGATAAGGTCGACATGGCCTCGATCGCCACGCTGACCGGCCGCAAGGAGTCGGATCTGGTCACGACGCAATTCAGCTCAGAGTTGCGCGCGGGAGACGACAGCTATTTCGGAGGTTCGGGCAGTGACTGGGTGCGTCCTGGCGCGGGCAACGACTACATCAATGGCGGAGCCAACGAGGGCAGTGACCAGTGGGGTAACGCCAACCGTGATGAAGTCAGCTTCAATGCACGCTTCAGCCGGTTCACTTTGGTGGATGTCACCCTCACCAAGGGGGCATCGGGATGGACCGTCACCAGTACGCGCAACCCCGACATGGTGCTGACCAACGGTGTCTTGACCGACCCCACGGAGACGTCGGAAGAAACGCTGGCTGGCATGGAACAAGGCCTGAAGAACCTGATTGCCGGCGCGGGAGCCTCGGCCACATCGGTCTCGGGATGGCTGGTCATCGACAAGCTGCCTGCGGAGTTTGACGGCTTGGGCGTGGATGCCATCACGGGCGTGGAGTTCTTGTCGTTCAGCGACAAGTGGATGCCACTGCAGCAGCAGGTGTGGTACCACCGCGAGCAGGTGTACAACGAGACGACCAAGCGTTTCGAACCCGGCACCAAGATCGTGGGCTCGCATTCCGATGGCACCAACGAAGCTGACGTGATGGGGTACAAGGCCTCACTGCCGTCTAACAGCACCGACTACAACTTTGCCGGCAACGACGGGTTCCAGGGCAACGACGGCAACGACAGCATGTTCGGCGGAGCTGGGGGCGACTGGTTCCGCGGCGGAGCGGGCGACGACTTCATCGACGGTGGTACCGACGGTGTGGACATGAACGGCAATCCGCAGGGCGACAACGTTCAGTACAGCGGTGAGTTCTCTCGCTACCTGGTGACCAGCAACGCCGACGGTTCGGTGTCCATCAAGGACAGCCAGGCCGATGGTGATGGCACCGACAAGCTGGTGAATGTGGAGTCTGTTTCGTTCAGCGACCGCTGGGTGCGTTTGACCCAAGAGTTGAACGTCTGGAAGGACAAGAGCGGTCGGGTGCAAAACGTCAACGCCAACGGATCGTTGTTGGGCGAGCGCATTGACCTGTCCAAGACCACCTACACCGGCGCTCACCACTCCATCTGGGGTCAGGAGGGCGACGACACCATCGTGGGCAGCGACAGCCCCGATTGGATCAACGGTGGCATGGGCGCTGACCAGATTGATGGCGGCGCCAACGGCGTGGACTTCTGGGGCAACCCCGGCTCGGATACCGTGCAGTACGAGGGCTTGTCCAGCCGCTACACGGTTGAGCGTATCCGCCCGGGAGGCCAAGACAGTGCCGGCGTGGCGTACAACGGGCAGACCTTTGTCATCAATGGTGTGTCCTACTACGTCGATGGCACAGCCAACGCCATCACCGTCAACGGTCAAACCGTTCAGGTGGACCTCATCCGGGTGACCGATTCACTGGGTGAAGAAGACGGCGGCAGTGGCGTTGACCTCTTGGTCAACGTGGAAAACCTCGCCTTCCTGGATCGTTGGGTCACCCTGAAGGCGCAGCAGAACTTCGTCGACCTGGACGGAGACGGCAAGCCCGATGCGGTGAACATCCGCGGTACCGATGGCGATGACACCTTGGCCGCTGGCGATGTGAATGCCCGCATCGAAGGGGGTAACGGCAACGACCGCCTGACGGGTGGCAAGGGCGATGATGTGCTGGTGGGCGGTGTGGGCAACGACTCACTCGTGGGTGGAGACGGCCGCGATGTGGCCCAGTTCTCTGGCGCGCAGTCGTCTTACACCATCACCTCGCAGGGCAATAACAAGTTCACGGTCACCTCCAACTCAGAAGGCACCGACACCCTGGACGGAATCGAAGCCATCCAGTTTGAGAAGTCGTTTGTCTCCTTGGTGCAGACCACGGAGAACCTGGACTTCAACGCCGACGGCATCACCGATCAGATTCGTATCAAGGGCATCGGGGTGGTAGCCAATACCCTGAACTACGCCAGCAACACCGACGCCAAGCTGTCGTACAACCTGATTGGCGGCGAGAAAGACGACTCCATGACCGGTGGGTCAGGTAATGACGTCTTGGAAGGTGGCGCGGGTAACGACGTTCTCAACGGCGGAGCCGGCTCGGCAGACCGGGCCCGTTACCTGGGCGACGCCAGCAACTACACCGTCACCTCGGTAGGCAGCGGTGTCTACACCGTGGCGGCCAAGACTGGTGGTACCGAGGGTACCGACACCCTGTCCAACATCGAGGAAATCCGGTTTGCAGATCAGGTGATGCGGCTGGGCGACAACGCCTCGCAAGTGACCTTCCTGGACCTCGACACCGATGGCAACAAAAAGGACGACACCCGCATCTTCACGGGCACCAGCGGCAACGACTCCATCACCGGATCGTCTTCTCTGATGAACGTCATGGACGCGGGTGCGGGAGCTGATGTGCTGACCGGCGGTGATCTGGGCGACACCTTCAAGCCAGGGGCTGGCAACGACACCATCGATGGCGGTGCCAACCAGGGCGTGGGATCGGACTTCAAGGCGGCTGTCGACAAGGTCTTGTTCACTGGCAACCAGGCGGACTACACCGTGGCGGCTGTTCAAAAGGCCAGCATGACCCTCGGTGGTGCGGTGGACAATGGTGATGTCTTCTCGGTGACGGTCTCTGGCACTGCCTACTCCACCACGGCGACGTCGTCTTCCACCAAAGCCAGTGTGGCAGCGGCTCTGAAGACAGCCATTGAGGCTGGGGCGGGTTCCGGGGTCAGCGTCAGCTTTGACGCCACCTCGTCTACCCTGAGTATCACCTCCACCGGTAGTTACCTCACGGTACAAGGGTCGGTGACCAATGGCACCTCAGGTGACGCTGCCACGGCTTTCGGCGCAGTGAGCTACGAGCGCTTTGTGCAGGTGACGCACAAGACCAGCAGTGAGGCCGACTTGCTCAAGAACATTGAGCAGTTGGTCTTTGCTGACAAGGTCTTCAACGTCAACCCGGCAGAGAGCTCGTCAGCTCAGTGGGGGTCCTCGGGACTGACCACGGTGCGCTCGATCTCGGGAACCGACTTGGCGGACATCATTCGCTCGGCCTCCGGTGTCGACGAGATGCGAGGCGGCGGCGGAGTCGACCGGTTTGTGTTTGGAGAAAGCTCAGGCGCAGACCGTATCACCGACTTCCAGGCTGGAGCGGGTGGAGACGTGATCACGATCGTGCTCTCGGCAACCGATACCGATGGACTTAACGGTACGGGTGCCAAGTCGGTGCAAGACATCCTCAACCGTGCCACAGAACAAAACGGCTCGGTGAAGATTGACTTGGGCAACGGACATTCGATCACTCTGGTCGGAGTGCTGCTGGCGAATTTGACTGCAGCCAACTTCGACGTGGTGCCGAACTACTGAGTCGCCCGGGCGTCTTCGCAAAGAACACAATATTTGAGGATGTAAGCCATGCCGTACGAAAGCGAATCACCGGTCATTGGAGGCAATGACAACAACGTCCTGACGCGGGCAGATCTGGTCTCCAGTGGTGTCAAGTTCAACGGTTCGTTGGACAGCGCTTCAGACGTTGACCACTACCGTGTCATCACCGATGGGCCTGCACTGATCTCGGTGCAGTTCTCATCGGCCTTGCTGACCACCAGCAAGCACTGGGCCATTGAGTTGCTAAACGCCAGTGGCGATGTGGTCAAGTCTGTCACCGAGACCGTGTTAGGCACACCGCTGGCTAACGCAGCCGCATCGTCTGGCAGCACCACCTTGGTGGCCGATGGTTTTCGGGCGGCGCCGCCCACGGGTTCGCGCTTTACCCTGAGCACCTCGGGCGCGGACACCGAGATTTACACCGTGGTCTCCGCCTCCAGTCAGGGCGGGGGTGCCTACGAGTTGACCCTGGACAAGGCGCTCAAGGAGTCGGTAGCCGACAACGCGGCGTTGAGCTTTGATCCGGCCCAAACCATCACAGGTACCTCTGCTACCTTGGCCACATCGGTAACGGAGGCAGGGTCTTATTACATTCGCATCAAGGTAGACGGAACCGTCTACAACCCGGCTGAATACGGTTTGACCACCACCGTGATTCCCACGGTGGAGAGTGAAGGCACGGGCACCAACGATACCCTGGCCAAAGCCATTGAGGCCAACAACCGTTTGGTGGAAAACGCACCCGTGACCGGTGCCTTGAGCAGCGCTACCGACGTAGACGTGTACACGTTCTCCACGGCAGCAGGCAGCGATTTCACGGTCTCCTTTGCCTCCAACACCACGGCGGTCAACAGCGAGTTCAAGATCGAGGTCAAGCTGGCTGACGGCACGCCGTTGCCCAACAACGCGGGTGTGCTGACTGCAGGAACTTCGGCATCGGTAGCCATTGACGATGCCAACTTCGCCAATCCCACCACCTTCATGGTGACCGTCAGCGCCACCTCGGCTACGGTCTTCAACACCGACGCCTACACCCTGAAAGTATCCGGCACAGGGTTGAATTTGAACGATTCGCCCGCGATCACGGTAGGGGCGCTGTCAGGGGCTGTCCCTAACGCGCTGGTCGACTCTGGTGTGACCCGGGTCGTGTCGGCAGGCAACACCGTGGGTGTTCCGTTGTCCTCACTGGTCAGTGCCACCGATGGAGATGCCAACCAAACGGTGGCCTACTATCGCTTAGGTTTGGATAAGGCCACCGGCGTGACCTCCGATGCCGCCATTCGGGTGGGATCCGAGGGGTCCTTCTCGTACTACGGCTTTGGCGCTGGCGACCAAAGTGCCGCCTCGGTGGTTTTGACCGCCGCACAGCTGGCCACGGCCGTTCTCTTGCCGCGGACGACCGCCGCAGGGGTATCGCTGACCTTGTATGCCCAGGCCTTTGACTCCACCAGCACACTCACGTCCCTGGGGGGCGCAGATCAGTCGGGTGCCAGCTCGGTGCTGTCGCAAAAGATTTCGGTGGTGGCTGCCGGTTTTGGTGTGACGCTGAACTCCTCAGACATCAAGTTGACCTTGTCGGAGAGCTCACTGGGCGAGGGCAGCGCCAAGCCCAACTCCACCACCTTCACGCTGGTCTTGACGCAAGCGCCGACAGCCGATGTGAAGGTGTATTTGCAAGATGGCAGTAATCAGCTGGACACCAAGGTCAATGGGGCCACGGCTGCCGTGGCAACCTTCACTTCACAAAACTGGAGCACGGCCCAGACCATCACGGTCACACCCACGGCAGATGGCAAGTTAGAGGGCGCCAGCCAGGCAGCCGACTTGTCGTTCCTGGTGGTCAGTGCTGATGCCACATTTGACGGCTTTACGATTTCCAAGCTGGGTTTTGTGATCAGCGACAACGCTGCCCCGTCGGTGACTGCACCAGTGGCGATGTCCTTTACCGATACGATCACAACCGATACCTTCGCGGCACCTACCTCTGGTAGTTTGTCTGGTACTTTGGCGGCGACCGACGCCAATGGCGAGACGCTCACTTATGGCGTCTTGGGTGGTACCGATGCCGACTCAGGTTCTAAGGTGGTGGCCACCAACGCACTCGGAACGTTGACGGTCACCAAGGCCACAGGCGCCTGGACATTTGCTCCTTCTGCTTCGGGCATGAACGCACTGGGCGCCACGTCTGAGGGCAGCTTCACGGTGACGGTGTCAGACGGAACGACATCGGGCACTGCGCAACTGGTCATCAATGTCTTGGGTGTCAACGATGCCCCATCAGCCACCTTTGCTGCCGCTGCCGTGACGGAAGCCGGTGGCGTGGCCAACGCTACTGCCGGCACGTCCACCGTCTTGTCGGCGGCCACCCTGGCCGATGCCGAGGGCAATGCGGTCACTGTGGACACCGCGGCCTTGGTGGCGGGCGGTTGGACGCTGGCCAGTGGCGTCTACACCAAGCTTGGCGTGTATGGCACTGCCACGCTCACGCCGGCAACTGGCGCCGTCAGTTACGCCTTGAGCGATAGCGATGCCGATACGCAAGGCCTCAAGGCCAATCAAATCGCCAAGGACACCTTTGCGGTAGCGCTGGTGGATGAATTGGGCGCCAAGAGCAGCGTGAATTTTGAGGCGTCGGTGACGGGAGCCAACGACGCTCCCACGGTGGCGGCGCCGCTGGAGGATCAGCAAACCCGTACCGGCGCGCGGTTTACCTATCAAGCCAAAGATGCCTTGGTAGATGTAGACAAGGGCGACACGCTGACCTATGAGGCCGAGCTGTCTGACGGCAGCAGCCTGCCCACTTTCTTGAAGTTTGACCCGGCCACACAGACTTTCTCAGGTCGTGCGCAGTCGGCAGACGTGGGCACCTACAGCATTGTGATGACTGCCACCGATGCAGCCGGAGCCTCGATTTCCGATACTTTTGAATTGGCGGTGGCGGCCTCTGAAGGCATTGATCTGAGCCTGACCACCTACCACTGGAAGTCACACGCCCTGATCTCGGGCGTGAGTGTGGCCAACACTGGCGATACGCCTATTTTGAGCAGCGCAGCGGGATTGATTGAGTACGGCACCGTCCCCGATCTGGAGGCCTCACTCACCGTGAGCCGCACCATTGCCAGCAGCGAGCGTGCGGCGGTGAACGAGGCGGTGGATCTGCAAGACGCCATTGCCATTCTCAAGATGATTGTGCAGCTCGATGTGAACGGCGCCAACAAACCGCTGTCGGCCTATCAGTCGTACGCCGCTGATTTTGATGGCAACGGGGAGGTGGACCTCAACGACGCCATTGCGGTGCTCAAGCACATTGTGGGTCTACAGGCGCCCACGCCCGAGTGGGTGTTCTTCCACGACGGCGATGCCACTATTCCCGGCAAGGCCGGCACAGCACCCGGCGTGGTGCCCACCACGGTGGATCTGGCGGCTGGAGCGGGGCTGGGCTTGGTGGGGGTACTGCGCGGCGACGTCGACGGCAGCTGGCAGCCGCCGGCCAACACGCCCAAGATCACCGATCAGACGCCCAGCTACTTCACCGATTTGGTGGACAAGGTCAACGCCAGCACCGGCAAGACCGATTTCGGGCTGTGGCAGTTCGGGATTTATCCGGCCGCCTAAGCCAAGGGAGAACATGACGAGCGCCCAGGGCCACTGCAGAGTGCCCCGGGCCCTGTGGGTGGCCGGGATGGCCGCCGTGGCGCTGGCGGTGTCAGGATGTGCTTCACCTCCTGCCCTTACCGGCCTGAATGCCCCGTCAGTGGCAGCGCCAACGGCCCCTGTGGCTTCGGCTGTGGTGGCCGTGTCCTCGATAGCGGTTGCGGGCGCGACGACGACGCCACAGATTCCGCTGGAGTGGCACTCGCCCCCGGGGCCGATAAGGGGTTTGGTGGCGCTTCAGCATGGGTTCACCCGGCACTGTGCCCACCTCAGGGCACTGGCCCAGGCCTTGGCAGCTCAGGGGCTGATGACAGCGTGTGTGCAGCGTGCTTCGCTGACATCGGCTGACGATTGGGTGCGGCCACTGGTGCGATGGATTGCAGACGAAAGATCCCGGGACCCTTGGGGCAGGGAATTGCCCCACCATGTGGTGCTTGCCGGTCACTCCGCAGGAGCCCTCTTGGCGCTTCGTCTGGGGGCAGCCTGGAGTACTGTAGAAGCCGAACCTGCTCGAAGAAAACTGGTCGGAGCCGTTTTGTTCGACCCCGTGGGCTCTCGCCAGTGGGTCAACGACCTGCTGGCCGTCTCTTCCCAGGGCAACCGCCCGGTGCGGGCCATCAAGGCGCAAACATCGCCCTGCAACGCGCGCTTGAGTGCCTGGCCGGGTTTGCAGGCCTTGCGTCGAGACCTCTTGGCGCGTGGTCAGGCAGGGGATGTGGGGGTGCAATTGACGGTGCGGTCCACCCACATGGATGCCGAGGGGCCCACTTCGGATGCCTTAGCCCGGTGGGCCTGTGGGGGGCATGATCCGACGCCGGAGAATTTTGAGGCGCTCACGCAGTGGACGCTGCGGTGGATAGACGAGATGATGGCCACTGCGGGTGAGGATGCGACGAAGAATGCGCAATCGGGTGCGCCAGTGGCCACGGCATCACCTCCAGTGGCCGCCCCATGGCGGCCCATCGAGTAGTCACAGCCGGTAGTTTTCCACCAACAGGTCCTGCGTTGCTTTGTGTTGCTCGATGTAGCGGTGGACATAGCTGCAGTCGGGACGCACGCGGTAGCCCTGTTCTCGCGCCCAGACCAAGGCCGATTGAACGAGCGCGGCCGCGATACCGCGACCGCCCAGTGCGGAGGGAACGCGGGTGCTGGTGAAGACCATCGTGCGGCCTTCAATCAAATAGGCACAGGTGCAGGGCAGATCCTCGACCACTGCTTCAAAGCAGTGACGCGTGGGGTGGTGGGTGATGACGATATCGGACATCACGCAATACTAAGGCCCAGCACGGCCTGTGCAACAGCGCAGACGCAATACAGGCTTAGCGTCTGACGTCTCCTGCCGGCGGCCTCACGGGCAGCTGAGATTTGCGGCTGAGGTGTTGCCACAAGAAGGCGAATTCAAGCGCCTGCATGTCTGCTCGCTGAGCGCTGTCTGCTGCTCCCGCATGACCGCCTTCTATGTTCTCGTAGTAGGTCACGCGGTGGCCTTGCTCGATCATCCGCGCAGCCATTTTCCGGGCATGCCCCGGATGCACCCGATCGTCCCGCGTGCTGGTGGTGAACAAGACGGGCGGAAGCTTCATGTCAGCGCGCACATTGTGGTACGGGCTGTAGGCGCGAATCCACGCCCATTCTTCGGGCTTGTCGGGGTTGCCGTACTCGGCCATCCAACTGGCCCCGGCCAGCAACAGGTGGTAGCGCTGCATATCCAGCAGCGGCACCTGGCACACCACCGCTGCGAAGAGCTCGGGACGCTGTAGCATCACAGCTCCCACCAGGAGGCCGCCGTTGCTGCCACCGCGTATGCCCAGCTGCTTGGCGTTGGTCACGCCCGTGGCGATCAGGTCCTGCGCAACAGCCGCAAAGTCGTCGTAACTTCGCTGCTTGTTGGCCTTGATGGCCGACTGGTGCCAGGCGGGGCCATACTCGCCCCCGCCGCGGATGTTGGCCACCACCAGCACGCCGCCCCGCTCAAACCAGGCCCGACCAAAGGTGCCCGAGTACCAGGGACGCTGCGAGACACGAAACCCCCCGTAGCCGTACAGCACGGTGGGGTTGCTGCCGTCAGACTGAGCACCCGCGGGCCAGACGATGAAATAGGGCACACGCGTGCCATCGGCCGAGCGGGCGAAGCGCTGCTCCACACGCATCCCCTGCGCATTGAAGAACGCGGGCAGGGTGCGCAGCGTCTGGCGTTCATCGCTGCCGCTGCGCGCCAGCTGTAGCGAGTCGGGGGTGAGGAAGTCGGTATAGCTCAAGAAGTAGTGCTCGGCCCAGGGATCGTCGGCCAGCAGCGGATCGTGCAAGGCCGTGGTGCGCAAGGACCCCAGTGAGGGTGTGTTCACCGCGCGACGCTGCCAGCTGCCGCTGGCCTCGCGCCACTCCTCCAGCCGGCTGGCCACGTTGTCCAGGAGGTTGAGTAACACGGTATCGCGCGTGAGCGAAAAACTCGCCAGTGAGGTGGTCGCACTGGGTTGAAACAGCACCTGCCAGCGCGCTTGGTCTTGGAGAAACCCATGCGCTGAGCCCACCAGCAAGGCGCCGCGAGGCCAAGTGGTGCCACCCGAGGTCCACGGGCTGCGCAATTGCATCAGCACCCGGTCTTTCCAGAAGGTGATTTGGGCATCACCCGGTTTGTTCAGGCGCAGTCTTTGATCGCCTTGGGCCAGGTAGGCTTGCGTGATGAAAAACTCAGGCGAGCGGTAAAACACCACCCGTTCATGACCGGGCGTTCGATCGACCCAGACGCTGGCCGAGACATCGTTGCGCTGGCCCTCGAAGACGGTCACCGCAGCGTCGAGCGGCTGACCCCGCTGCCAACGCTTGATGATGCGCGGGTAGCCCGAGGTGGTGAGCGAGTCGGCGCCGAAGTCGGTGGCCACGAAGATGGTGTTCTCCTGGAGCCACGTCACGCTGGATTTGGCTTCGGGCAGGCTAAAGCCGCCCGCCACGAATTGCTTGCTGGCAGTGTCGAACTCCCGCACCACCACGGCGTCGGATCCACCGCGCGATAACCTCACCAGGCACCGCCGGTATTGCGGGCCCAGGCAGGAGGCGCCGCCCCATACCCAACTGACCGATTCGGCACGCCCCAAGGCATCGAGATCGAGCACCGTCTCCCAGGCCGTGGGCGTTTGTCGATAGCCCTGCAAGGTGGTGCGACGCCAGATGCCGCGCGGGTGCTGGGCGTCTTGCCACAGGTTGTAGAAATGGTCGCCCATGCGCATGATCTGCGGAATGCGCTCAGCCGAGTCCAAAACCTCCCGGATTTGCTGCCGCGTCGAGACAAAGCCGCTCCAGGGCTCGAGCTGGGCGCGGCTTTGGGCGTTGCGCTCGCGCACCCACGCCAGCGATTGCGGGCTGTCCACGGCTTCCAACCACAGATAGGGGTCCGCTGTGGACGGGCCGCTGACTTGGGCCTGCGCTGTGGCGGCGCTCAAGAGGTTCAGGCTCAAGCCCAGGCTCAGACTCAGACTCAGACTCAGACTCAGACTCAGACTCAGACTCAGGCTCAAGGCCCGCAAAGCCCGCCAGGCGGGATCTGGCAAGAGGCGGTGACCGGGAAGGGGGGCGCGCCAAGGTGAGCGCGGTGAGGGGTCGGTGAGGTGACGCATGGTCGCTATCTTGCCTGTTTTAAGTGCCGTGCAGGCGATGAGGTGTCAATTCCACAGACCCCAGATCGCCGTGCACCCACACCTGAGCGTCTTGCACGCTGACTTGCCATTGCATGCTGCGCTGGGCCAGGGCGGCCAGCGCTTGCGATTGCGCCGCATCGATCTGCCAAACGGTCAGCCGATCGAGTCGGCTGACCTTGGAGGCCAGCGCAGACCACCACACGGGTGTGGAGGCCGCATAGGCATAGACCGTGACCCGCTCACTGCGCGAGCAGGCCTTGGACAAGCGCCGCTCATCGGGTTGTCCCACTTCAATCCAGTGGAGCAATTGCCCGGTGAGGTCGTGTTGCCACAGGTCGGGCTCGTCGGTATCCGACAGCCCCTTGGCAAATTGCAAGGCACCTCGCGTGTCATCGGCGGGGGTATTCAGGGCAAAGGCCAGCAACCGCACCATCAACCGCTCTTCGGTTTCCGAAGGGTGCAGGGCCAGGGTGAGGTGGTGCTCGGCGTACAGGCCTCTGTCCATGTCGGACAGGTTCACATGGGCCTTGTAGATGGTGGATTTCAATGCCATGACGGGGCGAGGGGGCGCTGAGTTGGTGGCATCATCCCAGATTCTGCAGCGGCAGCATCCGCCGGCCGTTGGTGCAACCCGTTGGATGGCCACACCTCATGAGTTCTTCTGAAGACCTGAACAACCCCTTGGTACAAGCCTGGCACACGCCCCAGGGTCTGCCGCCGTTTGATCGCATCACACCGCAGCATTTTGCGCCTGCGTTTGCGTACGCCATGCAACAGCACCGCCAGGAGCTGCAGGCCATTGCCCACCAACCCGAGGCGCCGGACTTTGACAACACGGTGGCGGCGTTTGATCGAGCCGGGCGCTTGCTCGGGCGCATCGAGTCGGTGTTTTACAACCTGACGGCCTCGCACACCAATGAGACGCTTCAAGCGGTGCAGCGCGAGATGGCCGCTCCCTTGGCGGCGCACAACAACGCCGTGTATCTCAACGAAGCCTTGTTCGCCCGTTTGGAAGCCTTGCACGGCCAGGTGCAGAGCCTGGGCTGGACGGCAGAGCAGCAACGCCTGTTGGAGCGCATTCACCTGGACTTTGTGCTGGCAGGCGCACGATTGCAAGGCACGGCTCGCCAGCGCTATGCGCAAGTGATGGAAGAACTCGCCCAACTGACCACGCAGTTTGGCCAAAACGTGCTGCATGACGAGTCTTCCTTCCTGCTGGTGCTTCAGGGTGAAGACGATCTGGCTGGACTGCCCGAGTTTGTGCGCGCGGCAGCGGCACAGGCGGCCAGCGACCGTGGGCATGCGGGCTCGCATGTGATCACGCTCAGCCGCTCGCTGATCGTGCCGTTTTTAACGTTCTCGCAGCGACGCGATCTGCGTGAGCAGGCCTGGCAGGCCTGGGTCAGCCGTGGTGAACACGACGGCGCGCATGACAACCGGGACATCGCCCGTCAGATTCTGGCCTTGCGTGCAGAGCAGGCGCGCTTGATGGGCTATGCGTCTTATGCCGACTACGCGCTGGTCGATCGCATGGCCGGCAACCGCCAGGCGGTGGATGAGTTGTTGCAGCAGGTGTGGCCGCGTGCGCTCGAGGCAGTGCAACGTGAGGCGCAGATGTTGCGAGAGGTGATGACGGATGCTGGCCAGGCTGCGCAAGGTCGCATCGAGCCCTGGGATTGGCGGTTTTGGGCGGAAAAGGTGCGCGTGGCACGTTATGCAGTAGACGATGCCCAGGTCAAGCCCTACTTTGCGCTGGACAAAATGGTCCAGGCGGCCTTTGACTGTGCAGGTCGTTTATTTGGCCTGCGATTTGTGCATCGCAGCGATTGGCCAGTCTACCACCCGGATGTGTTGGCCTACGAGGTACAAGACCCACAAGGGGCGTTGGTGGGCGTGTTCTTACAAGACAACTTCGCGCGTGCCAGCAAGAGAAGCGGAGCTTGGATGAGCTCTTTGCGCTGGCAACACCGCAACCCGGTAGGGGGACGGGCAGCCACCGTGGCCGGTGAGGTGCCCATCATCTTGAACAACAACAACTTTGCCAAAGGTGCGCCTGGGCAACCCACGCTGTTGTCCATGGACGATGTACGCACTTTGTTTCACGAGTTTGGACACGGCCTGCACGGCTTGCTGAGCAATGTGTCGTTTGAGCGCTTGTCGGGCACGCAGGTGCTGCGTGATTTTGTCGAGCTGCCCTCGCAATTGTTTGAGCATTGGTCGCAAGAGCCCGAAGTGCTCAAGCGCTATGCCAGGCACTGGCAAACCGATGAGCCCATTTCAGATGAGCTGATCAAGCGCCTGGAGGCGGCGCGGCGCTTCAACCAGGGCTACGAGACGGTACGCTACACCGCCAGCGCCCTGGTGGACATGGCCGTGCATGCGCTCAGCGAGCCGCCGGCTGATCTGTGCGCATTTGAGCAAAGCACCCTGCAGGCCCTGGGGCTGCCCCACGGCGTGGGCATGAACCACCGCCTGGTGCATTTTCAGCACCTGTTTTCGGGCTCCGGCTACGCGGCCGGGTACTACGTGTACCTGTGGGCCGAGGTCTTGGATGCCGACGCGTTTGACGCCTTTGTCGAAGCCGGTGACCCGTTTGATCCGAAGGTGGCCGCCGCCTTGAAGCGCTTTATCTATGGCAGCGGCAATAGCCTGGAGCCACGGGCGGCGTATGCGCAGTTTCGCGGACGCGCAGCGCAAGTCGAGCCGATGCTGCGCAAAAAAGGCCTGGTAGAAGCCTGATTCAGTGCGCGAGCGCTTGGGTCAGGGTGGAGGCGCCCTCGCCGAAGGCGTAGGCATCCATGGCCAAGTCACCATAGGTGAGGCTGGCGTGGATGCGCGCTGGGGCGTATTCGGTCCCGCCCGCTCCGGCAGCAATGAACCACGGCAGCAGATGCTCATCGGTGGGGTGCATGAGCGCGGCGTGAGGCGCGTGATGGCGGTACTGCACCAGCGACTCCCATTGCAATTGACTGCTTTGCTGCACAAACCACTGCCGAAATGCCGTGCTCTCGGGAGTGGCCGGGCGGTCGATGTCCTGTAGGCCACCTGAAAAGACCCGCTGCAGGTTATGCGTGAAGCTGCCCGTTCCCATGATCAGGACTCCTGCTTGGCGCAAGGGCTGCAAGGCCTGGCCCCACTGCATCAGCGCCTGAGGCGACCAATGCGGTGGCCACCCAACGGGCAGTACGGGGATGTCCGCCTCAGGAAACATGTAGCGCAGCGGTGTCCAGATGCCATGATCCAGGCCGCTGGCTTCTACGATCTTCACCGACTGGCCGGCCGCTTCAAGGGTCTGGCCGATGCGCTGGGCCCACGCGGGCGCACCCGCAACGTCGTAGCGTAGGGTGAAGAGTCGGTCATCAAAATTGCCGAAGTCGTAGACGGCCTCATGGCGCTGGCCGGCCAGTAGCACCGGCTCGCGCGTGAGGGTGTGAGCCGACATCACCACGATGACCTGGGGGCGGCCGAAAGTGGCTGTGAGAGCAGGCCCCAAGGCCTGCATGAACCTGCCCGCTTCGCGCGGCTCCAGCGCTGTCATGGGTGAGCCGTGAGAGATGAACAAAGCGGGAAGGGCCATGCCCGAGGATTGTGTCATGGGCAGGAGGTGGCGACGCCTGGAGCCCATTTCAAGGTCAATGACCCAGCCGCAACATGGACGGCCCACCTTGGGTTAGGGTATGGTCATCTGAGTCGTCCGCTCGACGCTTTTTGTGAGTTGCCGCATGATGCCCTCGAATCCGACCACGTCTGCTCGTACCTCATCGCCGGCCCATGCATCCTTGCTGGGGCTGGCCGCTTTGGCGCTTCGACGTGACTTTCGAGCCGGTGAGTTGCGCCTGCTGCTCGTGGCTGTGGCCTTGGCCGTGGCGGCCCTGACAGCGGTGGCATTCTTCGCCGATCGGCTGCAGGCAGGCTTGCAGCGGGATGCGCGTGCCCTGCTGGGTGGCGACGGCGTGGTCAGCAGCGACAAGCCTGCGCCGGCGGACTGGGTGGCCAAGGCCCAATCACTGGGATTGAAGACGGCCCAAACCTTGTCGTTTCCCAGCATGGCTCGTGCCCCCGAAGCAAAAGGCGGTGCGACACGGTTGGTCTCGGTCAAGGTGGTCAGTTCGGGCTATCCATTGCGTGGGCAACTCAAACTGCGGGCACAGCTGGATGGGGCATTGATCGCCGCGCAGCAGGCACCGGATCCTGGTACGGTGTGGGTAGATGCGGCGGTGCTCGAGTCGCTGCAGCTGCAAATCGGTGACAGCCTGTGGTTGGGCGATGCGAAGTTGACCATCACGCGCATCATCGTGGTCGAGCCCGACCGGGGGGCAGGTTTCATGGGGTTTGCACCCCGGGTGCTGTTCCACGAAGACGATCTGGCCGCCACACGGTTGGTGCAGCCTGCCAGCCGTATCACCTGGCGTTTGGCGGTGGCGGCCCCCGGTGAATCGCCACAGTCCGTGCGGCAATGGCTGGATCATGTTCAGGCTCAGATCACGGCGGTTCCGCTGCGCGGTGTGCGGGTGGAGTCGTTGGAGGGTGGTCGACCGGAGATGCAGCATACGCTGGAGCGCGCTGAAAAATTCCTCAACCTCGTGGCACTGCTCGCCGCCTTGCTGGCCGCAGTGGCCGTGGGAATCGCAGCCCGAGACTTTGCGCAGCGCCATTTGGATGCATCGGCGATGCTGCGTGTGCTGGGGCAGTCGCAGCGCCGCATTGCCGGTGTGTACACGCTGGAGTTTGTGGGTGTGGGGCTGGTGGGCAGCTTGTCTGGTGTGGTGCTGGGCTGGTTGATGCACCACATCTTCGTGGCCCTGCTCTCCGGGTTGGTGGGTGTCTCGTTGCCGGCGGCCAGCCTATGGCCCGTGCTGTTTGGCCTGGGCGTGGGCATGACCTTGTTGTTGGGCTTTGGTTTGCCGCCTGTGTTGCAACTGGCCCGCGTACCGCCTTTGCGGGTCCTGCGGCGGGATTTGGGTGAGCTCAAAGCCACGTCGCTATTGGCCCTGTTCGGTGGCGTGGCCGGGTTTGTGGCGTTATTGCTGGCGGTGTCGGCCGACACGCGTCTGGGTCTGATCGCCGTGGGCGGTTTTGCAGCGGCAGTGGCGGTGTTTGCGCTTTTGGCTTGGGGGAGTGTGAAACTGTTGGCCCGCGCCGTACCCGAAGCCCGGGCCCCGCGCTGGCTCTTGTTGGCCACCCGACAGATCGCGGCCAGGCCGGCCTTTGCCGTGGTGCAGGTGTGCGCGCTGGCGGTGGGGATGTTGGCCTTGGTGCTGTTGATTCTGCTTCGTTCGGATTTGGTGGACAGTTGGAGGCGCTCTACACCGGCCGATGCTCCCAATCGATTTGTCATCAACCTGCAGCCTGAGCAGGCGCAACCATTCCAATCCACCTTGCGCGATGCCGGCGTGCAAAAGTTCGACTGGTACCCCATGATCCGTGGTCGTTTGGTGGCTGTGAACGACCAGACGGTGAGTGCGCAGTCTTACCGCGAAGACCGTGCGCAACGGCTCGTGGAGCGTGAATTCAACCTCAGTCACGGAGCGCAACCGCCTGCGCACAACGTGGTCACAGCCGGCAAGTGGACGGCGGAGGAACCTGATGGCCTGAGCGTGGAGGAGGGGTTGGCTCGCACGCTAGGACTCCAACTCGGAGATCGTCTGCGCTTTGATATTGCCGGCCAGTTGATCGAGTCACGCATCACCAGCTTGCGCCGCGTGGACTGGGGCTCGATGCGCGTGAATTTCTTCGTGATGTTTCCACGCTCGAGCATGCCCGAGGTGCCGTTGACCTACATCAGCGCGTTTCGGGCGCCGACGCAGAGGGGCTTTGATGGCGCACTCTCGCGACAGTTTCCCAACATCACCAATGTGGATGTCACGGCCTCGATTGAGCAGGTGCAAACGGTGTTGGATCGGGTGGTGCAGGCCATCGAATTCTTGTTTGCCTTTACGCTGGCCGCTGGCCTGGTGGTGCTGTTTGCTGCGTTGACCGCCACGCGCGAGGCCCGGGCCCGTGAATACGCACTCATGCGCGCCATGGGAGCGGGCAGTCGGCTGCTGCGTGCCGTGCAGCGCGCCGAGCTTTTGGGAGTTGGAGCCTTGGCGGGCTTTTTGGCTTCCAGCGCGGCCATTGCGGTGGGTTGGAGCCTGGCTCGATTTGCCTTTGAGTTTGCCTGGAACCCGGCCTGGTGGGTGCCGTTAGCCGGCACCGCAGGAGGGGCCTTGCTGGCCTGGGCAGCCGGCTGGTGGGGCTTGCGCGAAGTCTTGCGCCGCCCCGTGGTACAGACACTCAGGCAGTCGACGGTGGAGTGAGCCGTTGCTGCCAGCGCAGCAACATGAACAGCAGGGTGCGGGCGCGCTCACGCAAGGCGTCATAGCGCCCGGAGGATCCTGCATGCCCGGCCGCCATGTGGATGGCCACGAGTACCGGCGCTTCGTTGGTGCGCAGCCGTCGCAACCGTGCGGCGTATTTCACGGCCTCCCAGTAAGGCACTTGCGAGTCGTACAGGCTGGTGCGCAAGTACATCGCAGGGTAGGCGGCTGCGCGCAGATTGTCGTAGGGCGAGTAGGCTCGAATCACGGCGTAGTCACGCCGCCTGTGGGGATTGCCCCATTCCAGGTATTCCCCGACCGTCAGGGGTAGCGTGGGATCCAGCATGGTGTTGAGCACATCCAAAAAGGGCACCTCCGCCACCACAGCCGCAAAGAGTTCTGGTGCCAGATTGGCTGCGGCACCTACCAGCAGCCCACCCGCGCTGCCGCCTTCGATGATGAGGCGATCGGGCTGAGTCCACCCGGTGCGGATCAGGGTTCGGGCACAGGCCACGAAGTCCGAGAAGGAGTTCATCTTGTGGGCCAGTTTGCCCGCGTCGTACCAGGGCCGTCCCCCGTCTCCGCCGCCGCGCACGTGGGCAATGCCCACCACCACACCGCGGTCGAGCAGGCTCAAGCGCGTGCTGGAGAAGTACACATCGTTGGGAATGCCATAAGCGCCATAGCCTTCGAGCAGCAAGGGGCGGTGCCGCGGCAGCCGCGCGGTAGCACCGCGGCGCCACACCAATGAAATGGGCACGCGGGTGCCATCGGCCGCACGGGCGGTGATTTGCGTGCAAGCGTAACGCCGCGCATCAAAGCCCCCTCCCACGCTTTGCTGCTTGCGCAGCACCTGGCGGTGTTGGGCCATGTGATAGTCGATCACCCGCGGGGGCGTGACCATGGAGGTGTAGTCCAAGCGCAGCCAGGGCGTATCGAATTCGGCATTGACCCCCAAGTCCACGGTGTAGACTTTTTCTTTAAATGCCACCGTGTGCCAGCGCCGCTGGGCAAAACTGTAGATTCGCAGGCGACATACACCGCGGTGGCGCTCGACAAGCACCAAGTGCTGAGAAAAGACCTCCAGTTCTTCCAGCGTCACCGATTCGCGGTGGGCCACCCATTCGCGTGGAGCCGCTGTCAGAGGATGCTTCGCATCCACGCTGATGAGACGAAACTGCGGCCCTGTGTCGTTGATCACCAGGAAGAAAATACCTTCGCGGTGTGCGATTTGCGCCTCACGGCCGCGCTTGCGCCGCAAGACGGTGCGCGGGGCGGCTGTGGGCTGGTGCGCATCGATCACACGAAGCTCGGTCGTATCGCTGGCCTGACTGGTGATGACGATATAGCGACCATCCAGCGTGGTGGAAACGTCTACCCAATAGCGCTCGTCTTCTTCTTGGTAGATCAAGACATCAGGCGCTGACCCGTTGCCACCCACCTCGGCTCGCCAGACACGATGAGCGCGTTTGGCGGCGTCTTTGGTCACGTAAAAGAGGTGAGCACTGTCGGCAGACCAGGCGATCGAGTCGGTGTTCAGACGCTTCCAACGCCGCACGCGCTGGCTCTTCAGGTCTAGCAGGTGCAGCGTGTAGTCCAATGCGCCGGTCTCATCCAGCGAGTAAGCCAGCAACCGATTGTCTGGGCTGACTTCCATCTCGCCCACATCCAGGTACTCTCGCCCGGCCGCCAGGGTGTTGAGATCGAGCAACCGCCGTGCCCGCGCCCCTGGCGCGTCGGGCCATCGCCAGTAGCTGGGGTATTGCTGGCCTCGGCGGTAGCGCTCTTGGTACCAGTAGCCCCGGTAGCGCCAGGGCACGGAGTCGTCGTTTTCGGCCATGCGCGAGCGCATCTCACGAAACAACTGTCGCTCGAGTGCGGCGTGCGGTGCCAGCCAGGCTTGCTCGTGGGCGTTTTCTGCGTGCAAGTGGGCCAGCACCCGTGGGTTATCGCGCTCGCGCAGCCAGGCGTACTCGTCTACACGCTCATCACCGTGAAGCGACCGTCTTCGAGGGTGTTGGCGTGCCCGTGGAGGGTGCGCCGCTGCTAGGAGCCTGCGCGCTGCGCTCACACCACGGCGCCGCTCACATCGACCTTGACCGTCACCTGTCGGTCGGTGACCGAGGCGCCCAGATTGATCATGCCGCTGTCGATGGTCTCGTATACCGTGAATCCTGAGGGCGTGGTGCCCTCATGAGCCGCCAGGAAGTACTGCAGCACGCCATTGAAGGAAGTGGCCCCATCGCGACGCACGAAGACACCGCGCTCGGTGGCTGGCAGATCTGGCAACACCGCACGCTTGAGCTCCAGCGCCTCAATGAGCCGGGCAGCGGTGGTGATGGGGGCAGCCTCCGCGATATCTTTGAAGTCGGCCAATTGCGCCTGGGCACCAAACTCCACCTGGCATTGCGCCAGGCGCTGTGCAGCCGTGGAAGTGGCGGCCATGACCATTTGCGTGACGCCCAGGGCCACGACGCGCGCGACCGGTTTGCCCAGCAGGGCAAGCGTCTTGAGTTCGTAAAACCAGCTACCGGCCGATAGACCCGTGCCGTTGTAGTACCCCTGCGTGCCATCTTCTGCCGTGGCCAGCAGCAACTTGTGTGCCGCTTGTGAACTGTGCAGAGTCAATACCGACTGGAAGGTCTTGACTTCAACAATCTCGGCTTTGCCCCCACAAGCCCCAACGCCTACCGCACACGCCGACGCGGCACCCAGGCACAGCCGTCTTCGGTCTCGTGACCACGAGGCGGTCTTGTCGTTGAGGAAGCGAGAGGCGGGGCGATGCAACACGGGTTTAGGGGCCGCAAGTCAAATCAACGGCGAGTTTCGCAGAAACTTGGTAGCCTGCGCGCAATTGATACCCATTGGGCTGGAGTACCCGCACCTGGACATCCAAGGTGCGCTGCTTGGCCAGGTCAATACCCACCTCGGGTAGCGACAAGGTGATGTCGGTGCCGGTCTTGGCAAAAAGTTTTCGCGCCAGCAGCTGACCGCTGCTGGGGTCCAAGACCGAGATGTCGCCACCAAAGGCCTCGCTCACCGGGGCATCGTCCAGGGTGAGCGCGCCCAGGGTGACGGTCAGGGTGGCCCATTGCGAGCCGCTCAGGCGTGGGCACACGGAGGGTATGGGGTCGTTCACCCGCCAGGTGCTGGACACCCCACCTGGGGCAAAGCAGCGCAAGTCCTCGGTCAGGGCGCCGGTGGCCGTATCGACACGAAAGATTCCCAACTGCTTGGAGTCGTTGTAAGTCAGCAAGCACCATTGCCCGGTGCTGGTGTTTTCGTGGAAGGCGCTGCCATAAGGAGCTGCCGAGGTACCGGTGAACTTCGGTGTGATGCCGCAGCTTCGCCCCTGCGCGCTCATGTCGATGCACACGATGTCGTTGGACCCAAGGGAGGTCAGGATGTAGCGGCCTGTGCCGGGCATGCGCACGGCCATGCCGTATTGGGCTGAGGACAGATTTTGCGTGATCCACTGCATGCCAGAGAGGGACTCCCCGGCCAGGCTCACGCAGGCGCTGGAGGCGATTTGCTCAGAGGTGAAGGCACAAAATCCCGTGAGGGCACCAGCGGCGGTGTGCACACCCAGTGGCATGGAGGGCGTGGCCGTGGCTGTGCTGTCGACCCGGCCACAGGATTGTGCGCTGAGCAGATCAAAGCACACGGCGCTCACCTCGCCGCTGGTGCGTGAGAAGCTCACCGCAATTTTGGTCTCGTTGAGCGATTGAAATCGCACGCTGTTGGCGCGGCCCACCTGGGCGTCGCTGGCCAGCGTTTTCGGGTAGCCCGCGCAGGCGGTGCCGTCGGTGGCCGCGCACACCACTTGCAGCGATCCGTCGGTCAGGGCCGCCGCCCCGTAGATGCGCGAGTTGAGGTGCGCCAGGCCATCGGCGCTGAGATTGCTCCCCGTTTGCGACAAGGGTCCCGATGAGGGCATCAGGGCGGTGCACAGGCTGACGGTCTCCCCCTGACTGGGGCGGAAATTTCCGTTCAGGCAGGAAAAAGTCAGCGCACCGGCGCTGTTGGTGGTGGGAACATAAAACCGCCGCGTCTGCGGATCTTGCACATAGCCAAATCCGTTGGAGGTGCGATCGGTGCCCAGATGCAAGGGCGTGATGCGCTCGGAGGTGTACAGATTCAACGCCCCCACCTTCAGGCCGTTTTCATGGTGGGCCACCACCATGACCGAGGGGTGACCATCGCCGTTGACGAAGGGCTGAGGAGCAAAACCATCGCCGTCGCCGATATTGGCCGGTGGTTGGGTAAAGCGCGTACCGAGGGTGCGATCGGCACCCCCAATGCTCTGTACCGTGGCGGTGGCTTTGACGGGCGCGGCAGGCGACTGCGGGCGCTCGGTACAGGCCGACCCCAATCCCACCATCGTGGTGGCACAGACAGCGGTGCGCACGACCCAGGCCCAATGCATGGGCGACATGTTAAGCCAGCGCCTGCGCCTCAAACAACGCGGCGTCGCTCAGGCGCACCAAGCCAGCGGCCTGCTCGGGCCTGCCGAATAACCACAGTTCCACATCCTCAGGCTCGATGGGCACCACCGAGCGTTTGTCTTGGGCATGGGCAGGCAAGTGGGGGTCGGGTTTGTGCATACGCCCCATGAGCGGGTGATCATCGGCATTGATCGTGAGCATGGTGTAGCTGCTCACCACCTCGCTCGTTGTCGGGTCCACCCAGTCGTTCCATAAACCGGCCAGGCCCCAGGGGTCGCCATCGGCTCGGCGAAACCGCCACCACACATTGCGGCCTGTCTCCCAACAGGGTTCGTCAAACCACTCGGCAGGGATGAGGCAGCGTTGGCCGCGAGCCCAGGGTTGTTTGTAGCTGGGCTTGGCGCTGAGTTCTTCGAAGCGCGCGTTGTTGGTGCTGAACTTCAGGTCGACTGACTTGGCAAACCAGGGAATGAGGCCCCAGCGGCCCACCACCAACTCAAGTGTCCCGGGTGCGCTGCGATCTGCCGCGCGCAAAAAGGGCCCCGGCTGGCGAGGAAAGACGGGCCCAGGCGGGAAATGGACCACGGCCTGACGAGGCAGCCAGCGCCGGGTCACGTCTTCGGGGCGGGGTGGGGCGTAGCGGTTGCACATGCCACCTCCAGTCTACGGGCTCAGCGCCGCCGGGGCGCTGATGCGGGCGGCCCCCAGTCTGACGGGTAAGACCTCAGGGGTGGCGGCGATGGTGCCCGTGTCGGCCGCCGTGCCAGTGACCATGAGGGCGGCCATGACCCCAGTGCAGCGCCACCGAAGGCCACACCACCCATGGGCGCACATGAACGCCCCAGCCGCTGACCACCACGGGAGCCGGCCGATGAATCACCGTCTCGTGCACATGGGTGACCGACCCGGCATGGCTGGTGATGACCTGTACCGGTGCTGCAACAGGGGGCTGCACCGTCACGAAAGCACCCGGATCGTGGGGAAGTGTGACTGAAAAGATCTGACCCCGGTACTCGTACACCACTTCGAAGGCGGGTGCGGCCGCGCTCGTCTCGCTGGAGCAACTTTGCACCTGATGGGCGCCACTGGGAACCCAGCGACAGACCGTTTGCGCCACAGCTTGGGGGGTAAGCCGAGTGGTTTGCAGGACGCGGGCTTGCTCGCCGCTGCTGGCAGCAGTCACGGGAGCTTGCGACCAGGCGCTGAGGCTGCACAGGAGCCAGGCACCGGCCACGAGGGTGCTGCGGGCCATGGAGAGTCTGGGGTGTAGGGACAACATCGGGGATCTCCTGAGGGAGGCGGGCGCACGGTGGCCCAGATTTCATTCCCAGCATAACGGCTGAGGCGGCCGCTTGGATGACGGTCGGGACCGGTAGCCGCCAACTTTACATACCGTACGTATTGCCGCGCGATCGCCCTGAGCGCCCTCCCTAGAATGTGGTGATGGTGCTGCCCGCTCCCCATCCGTCCTTCAATCGCCCCTTGTGGCTGGCGCTGGCTATCGGTGTGTGGGGTTTTGTGGGGTTGCCCTGGTATGCCTTGGCCGATGGCCACGGATGGCTGGCATGGAGCCGGGTGTGGTCAGATGAAGCCGCCGGCAATGCCTGGCGCCAGGCGGCCACCCACGGCAGGGTGTGGCTATGGGGTATTGCCGCGGCTCTGGGACTGTGTGCCTGGGCAGCGGCTATCCCACCATCGCGCACCCAGGGCCGCCTGCTCGTAGCTGGGGCCGGCCTGGGATTGGCCGGCCTGGTGCTCAGCGGGTTGGCCATTGGCCCTCGTGGGTGGGCCTGGGAGTGGCCTGCTGCCTTGTGGGGCGAGTGGGCTGTGACCCAGTCGGGTGTGGGCTGGGGAGGTGCGCTGGTCAGCGCGGCGCTGCTGTGCTTGCTGGGCATGGGCCTGGCGCGAAGTGGCCGCTTTCGGGGCGACCTCTTTGTGGCCAGTGCGGTCGTGGTCTGCATGGCCTTGTTGGGCGTCTTCATTGTCTTTCCCGTACTCAAAGCCCTGAGCGCGGGCTTTTTGACGGACGAGGGGCACTGGTCCGCCTCAGCCTGGGTGGCGCGGTTGGCGTCACAGCGCACCGCAGGCCTGTCATGCCTCGTCGGGCAGGGCCATTGCGGGGTGGCCTGGAACACCCTGGTGCTCGGTTTGATGGTGGCCACGTCCACCACCGTACTGGGCACTGCACTGGCCCTGCTGGCCGAGCGCGGTGGGTGGTCGATGCGTCGGCCCCTGAATGGTTTGGCCCTCTTGCCCATCATCACCCCGCCTTTTGTGGTGGGCCTGGGGCTGATCTTGCTCTTTGGGCGGGCTGGGCTGGTCAATCAGTTCTTGGAGTGGGCTTGGGGCGTGGAGCCTTCGCGTTGGTTTTACGGGTTGCTGGGGATCTGGGTGGCGCAGACGTTTGCCTTCACGCCCATTGCCTACATGATCATGCGGTCGGTGGTGCAGGGGGTCTCGCCCAGTTTGGAAGAGGCAGCGCGCGTGCTACACGCGTCGCCCTGGCGGGTGTGGCGCTCGGTCACGCTGCCGCTGCTCAAGCCCGGACTCGTCAATGCCTTTTTGGTGGGCTTCATTGAAAGTATGGCCGACTTTGGCAACCCGATCGTGGTGGGCGGCGCTTACCCCGTGTTGTCAACCGAGATCTTTTTTGCCATCGTGGGAGCGCAGTTTGATCAGGGCAAGGCGGCGACGCTGGCCTGGATACTGACTGCCATGGCCTTGGCGGTTTTTGCGCTGCAGCGCTACTGGCTGTCGCGGCAAAGCTTTGTGACCGTTTCTGGCAAGGCTGACGCGAGCTTGCCTGCACCCATGCCCAATGGCCTGCGCCGCCTGGTCGCGTGTGTCGCGGTGCCGTGGTTGATCTTCACCGTCGTGGTGTACGCATTTGCCTTCACGGGGGGATTCGTCAAGACCTGGGGACGGGATTGGACACCCACTCTCTTGCACTTTCAATCGGCTTTTTCTGTGGAGTGGGGCTCTCACGGCCTGATGGCCACGGGCACCGCTTGGAAGTCCTTCTTCACCACGGTGCAGCTGGCCGCCGTGGCCGCTCCGCTAACGGCGGGCTTGGGCTTGCTGGTGGCCTGGGTGGTGTCGCGGGCTTCATTTCAGGGCCGCAGTGTGTTGGAGTTTTCGGCCCTATTGGCCTTTGCCATTCCGGGCACGGTGCTGGGGGTGAGTTATATCCTGGCATTCAATGTGCCGCCCATTGAAATCACGGGCACGGCCATGATCATCGTGCTGTGTTTTGTGTTTCGCAATGTGCCGGTGAGCGTGCGCGCCGGGGTGGCGGCCTTGGGGCAGCTGGACCGAAGTCTGGATGAGGCCTCGCAAATGTTGCGAGCTTCCACGGGGCAAACCTTGCGCCATGTGGTGCTGCCCTTGCTCAAGCCGGCGGCCGTGTCCTCGCTGATCTACGGTTTTGTGCGCGCCATCACCACCGTCAGCGCCGTGATCTTTCTGGTCACAGCCGAGTATGAGTTGGCCACGACCTACATCATTGGCCGGGTGGGCAATGGCGACTATGGCATGGCCCTGGCCTATTGCACGGTGCTCATGGCCTTCATGGGGCTTACCGTGGGCGTCGTGCAGCGCTGGATCGGCGAGCGGGAACTCGGTCGAAGACCCTCGGAGTCGTCTGCGCAGCGCAGGCTTTGAACCAAGAGAGCGAGCATGAGCGAAATCGTGTTGGACCGCATCACCAAGCACTACGGTGATGCCCGCAGTGCGGCGGCAGTGGATGGTGTCAGCTTGCGCGTGGCCTCAGGCAGCTTGACCACCTTGCTAGGTCCCTCGGGTTGCGGCAAGACCACCACCTTGCGATTGGTCGCAGGCCTGGAGTCGGCCACCAGTGGCCGCATTCTCATCGGAGGGCAGGACGTGACGGTGCTCGGTCCAGCCGAGCGTGAGGTGGGCATGATGTTCCAAAGCTATGCGCTGTTTCCGCACATGAGCGTTCAAGACAATGTGGGTTATGGACTGCGCATGAAAGGGGAGCCGGCCTCGCGTATCCGCCAGCGCGTTGATCAAGCCTTGGCGCAAGTGGGTCTGCCCGATATGCACACCAGGCTGCCTTCGGAGCTGTCGGGTGGGCAGCAGCAGCGCGTGGCGTTGGCCAGAGCCCTGGTGGTTGAACCGCGCGTGCTGTTGTTTGACGAACCGCTGTCCAACCTCGATGCCCGGTTGCGTCGCGCCATGCGAGATGAAATTCGCCGCTTGCAGCAAAGCCTGCAACTCACGGTGGTCTACGTCACCCACGACCAAGACGAAGCGCTGGCCGTGAGTGATCAGATCGTCGTCATGCACCAAGGTCGCATCGCGCAGCAGGGCACACCTCAAGATCTCTACGAACGACCTGCCAACGCGTTTGTGGCCAGCTTCATGGGCGAGGCCCTGTTGTTGGATGGCCAGCGCCATGCCGACGGCTCGGTCTGGATCGGTACGCTACCAGTGCCTCAACCCAGCGCCCACACCAGCTCTCCCGGCCCCGTTCATGTGGCGGTTCGGCCTCAGGCGTGGCGCGTGGTGCCATCCGGGCAGGGTTTGGAGGCGCGACTGTTGCGCCGCTCCTACTTGGGTGCCCATTGGGAACTCACTTTTGAGACAGCGCTGGGACCCATCATGGTGACGGTGGCCAACCCTGAAGCGCAGGCGCCGACCCCAGCGAACTGCTCGCTGGTGCTTCAAGCCAGTGGCGTGAGTGTGATCAGCGCCGAGCCCGCCGCCAGTCCTTGAGTCGGGCAGGGCGCGCGAGTCGGCGCGGCTAGAAGCTGCGCGGCAGGCCGAGGACATGCTCGGCCACGTAAGACAAGATGAGATTGGTGGAGATGGGCGCCACCTGATAGAGCCGGGTTTCACGGAACTTTCGCTCGACATCGTATTCGCTGGCAAATCCAAATCCGCCGTGAAACTGCAAACAGGCGTTGGCCGCCTCCCACGAGGCTTTGGCGGCCAGGTACTTGGCCATATTGGCCTGAGCACCACAGGGCTGTTGTCGATCGAACAATTCGCAAGCTCGCCAGCGCATGAGATCGGCGGCCTCGGTTTCAATATGACACTCGGCCAGCGGGAATTGCACGCCCTGGTTCTGTCCAATGGGTCGACCAAAGACCTCACGCTGCTTGACGTAGGCCGTGGCACGGTCGAGGAACCAGCGGGCATCGCCAATGCACTCGGCCGCGATGAGTGTGCGCTCGGCGTTGAGGCCATCGAGTATGTGGGCAAAACCTTGGCCCAGCGTGCCGATGAGGTGATCGTCGGGAATCTCCAGATTGTCGAAAAAGACCTCGTTGGTCTCGTGATTCACCATATTGGCGATGGGCCGTACGCTCATGCCGCGACCCAGGGCCTGGCGCAGATCCACCATGAACAAGGACAAACCATCACGCTTGCGCACCACCTCTTCGCGCGCCGTGGTGCGAGCCAATAAGATCATCATGACCGAGTCGTGGACACCCGAGGTCCACACCTTCTGGCCGTTGACCACCCAGCGATCGCCCCGCCGTACGGCGTGGGTCTTGATCTGCGTGGTGTCGGTGCCGGTGGTGGGCTCGGTGACGGCCATGGACTGCAGGCGCAGCGCGCCACTGGCAATATCGGGCAGCCACCGGCGCTTTTGGGCCTCGGAGCCGTGGCGCAACAAGGTGCCCATGTTGTACATCTGGCCGTGGCAGGCACCCGCGTTGCCACCACACCGGTTGATCTCTTCCATGATCACGCTGGCCTCAGCCAGGCCGAGGCCAGAGCCGCCGTAAGCCTGGGGGATGAGCGCGGCCATCCAGCCGGCTTGCGTCAAGGCGTTGACAAAGGCCTCGGGGTAGCCGCGCTGCGCATCAACATCACGAAAGTAGCGATCGGGAAACTGTTGACACAGGGCGCGAACGCCATCACGGATATCGGCAAAGCGGTCTGGGTCGGATGAGGAGGCCATGCGCGTATTCTCACGCAATCAGGACCGCACCCCGCGCTTACTTCGACGGCCAGGGGGGCAGGCGGTAATTGCTCCACAAGGCCGCCAACCGCAGGCCTGTTGCCGATGCAGCGGCGCCAAGCAGACAGAACTGGGCCGTGAGCTCGAGATGCTGCATGCCCACAAACACCCAGCCCCCGGCGAAGGCGCACAGGGCATAGGGCCGGTGATCGCGAAAGGCCGTGGGAATCTCATTGCACACGATGTCGCGCAGCACGCCGCCAAAAACGGCCGTGATCATCCCCATGATGACCGATACCAAGTCGGGCATGCCCTCGAGCAAGGCCAGCTGCGTGCCTGCTGCGGTGAACAAGCCCAGACCCACCGCATCGGGCCACTGCATTGCACGCTCGGTGATGGCAAAGTGCCGCGCGCGCAAGAACGTCATGGCCAGTATGCACAGCAGCAGCAGCGCCCACAGCCAGTTGACGTGCTCCACCCAAAAAAATGGCCGGCGATCCAGCAAGATGTCTCGTAAGGTGCCGCCGCCAAAGGCCGTGAGACTGGCCACCACCACCACGCCCACAGCGTCCAAGCGCTTGCGGGCGGCCTCCAGCAGACCTGACAAGGCGAAGGCCAGGGTGGCCAGCACCTCGACCAGCACCACCACATGCTGGGCCGACTCGGCCAGGGTCTCAGGCCACACGCAGATAACGCTCCACCAACTCCACCCAGAAGGCTTGCCCGATGGCGATATTGTCGTCGTTGAAGTCGTAGCCTGGGTTGTGAACCATGCAGGCGCTGGCCGCATTGCCGTCTTCGCCGGTCCCGTTGCCAATGAACACATAGGCGCCGGGCACTTTCTCCAGCATGAAGGCAAAGTCCTCGCTGGCCGTGAGGGCAGGCCCGGGATACACCACGCGATCGGGTCCCGCCACCGCCAGGGCAACCTCGTGGGCGAAGGCCGTGGGTTCGGCGTGGTTGACCAGCACGGGGTAGCCGGGCTTGCAGGTCAACTCCAGCTGCACGCCAAAACTCTGCGCTTGTGCCTGGGACAGGGCTTCGATGCGCTGATGCAGCAAGGCGCGAACGTGGGGGTCGCCTGCACGCACCGTCAGCCCCAGCGTTGCGGAGGACGGTATCACGTTGTAGGCCTGTCCCGCATGGAAGCTGCCCACGGTGACCACGGCGGTATGCTGAGGATCGACATTGCGAGACACCACCGTTTGCAGCGCCGTGACCAGGTGAGCGCCGGCCACGATCACATCGGACGTGCGATGCGGCATGGCGCCATGACCACCAGAGCCGTGAAGCGTAATGGTGACCTCGTCAGCTGAGGCCATCATGGGGCCGCTGCGCATGACCAAATGTCCTTGGGCGACACCCGGCATGTTGTGCATGGCAAAGATCGCATCGCAAGGGAACTGCTGGAACAGACCCTCTTGAATCATGCGCTGGGCACCGCCGCCACCGCCAGCCTCCTCGGCCGGCTGAAAAATCAGATGCACCGTGCCGTCAAAGCGGCCGTGCGTGGCCAGGCGTTTGGCGCCCGCCAGCAGCATGGCCGTGTGGCCGTCGTGACCGCAGGCGTGCATACAACCCGTGTACACACTGGCCCAGGGGCGACCCGACTGCTCGGCAATTGGCAGGGCGTCCATGTCGGCGCGCAAGCCCACGCGCCGAGAGGAAGAGCCGCGCACCAAGGTGCCCACCACGCCCGTGCCGCCCAAGCCACGATGGACCGTGTAGCCCCACTGTTGCAGCAACTCGGCCACCCGGGCCGAGGTGCGATGCTCGGCAAAGGCCAGTTCAGGGTGGCGATGGAAGTCGCGGCGCAGGGCCACAAACTCCTCAACCGCCAGATTCGCGTTCTCGTGTACAGCACCCATGGGGATGGTGGTGTGGTGGGCGATACGCTCAGGCGCGGTGCAATGACAGCGCTTACTGCGCTTCGAGCTTGATGTTGCGGCCAATGGCGCGGAACCGTGCCGTCTGGGCTTCGTATTCCTTGGTGGCATCAGCCAGGGAGAACAGCGGGGGAACCGAGCCGCCGATCTTCTCCAACTGGGCCTTGACCGAGGGGTCGCCAATGGCAGCGGTCAGCGCCTTGTGCAGCGCTTGCACCACCGGCTCGGGCGTGTCCTTTTTCACAAAGTAGCCCGTCCAGGTGTTGAAAGCAAAGTTCTTGATCGACTTGCTGTCATTGATGCTGGGGATGCCGCGCAAAAACTCCGCCTCTACTTTGCCAGCAGGCGCCAGCGTGGCCAGAATCTTGAGCCGGCCGTCTTTGGCCAGACCCACCTGCTGCTCGCCCACCACCAAGAAGGTGACATCCACCGCATCACCGCCCATGTCCTGCAGCAGCGGGGCCATGCCCTTGTACGGGATGTGCGTCATGGTGGCGTTGATGGTGTGCGCAAAGTGCGCCCCCACCACGTGATAGAGCGAACCAATCCCTACGCTGCCATAGGTCAGCGGCTTGCCGGCCGCCGCTTGCTTGCGTGCATAGTCCACCAATTCATCAACGTTATTGACGGGCAGACCCTTGCGTGCCAACACGGCCAGGGGAAAAGTGCCCAGTGTCTGCACAAAGCGGAAGTCCTCGGACTTGTACTTCACCGCTTGCAGCGCCAAAGGAGCCAAGATGAGCTCGTTGGGAGATCCTTGGTACAGGTAGTGGCCATCTGAAGCAGCGCCCAAGACCTTTTGCGCCCCCATCGCACCGCCAACGCCCCCCACGTTTTCCACCAGCACCATCTGACCCAGCGCCTTGTTCAGGGGCCGCTCGACAATGCGTGCCAGCGCATCAGACAAGCCGCCGGCGGGGTAGGGCACCATCAGATTGACGGGCTTGGTGGGAAACGATTGCGCATGTGCGCCGCTGGCCAGGGCCAGGATGGACAGGGCCGAACTCAGGCCCAGGGCGGCTTTTTGAAACCAGTTCATGGTGAGTCTCCTTGTGGTGATGGGCCCCAATGGGCGATGCAATGGTCAAGACAGCCGCATCCTAAAAACCCGCAAAAGATTCGTCCAATGCATTATTTTTTGTAAATTGATGCATTTGAATTAAACTTTACTAGGACAAACCATAGGCGCCCCCCTCCAACGGCCCTCCACTCACCCTCAGCAGCCTGGCATCGCTGGGCGGGGCAAGCACCATGACCCTTGTGCAGTTGCGACACCTCATCAGCTTGGCCCAAACCGGCTCGTTCAGGCGCTCGGCCGAGGCCTTGTTCATCACCCAGCCGGCGCTCAGCCGCAGCATTGCCACCCTGGAAGATGAGCTTGGTCAGCCCCTGTTCGACCGCGTGGGCTGGCGCACCGAGCTCACCGCCTTTGGCGCCGAGGTGCTCGAGCACGCCCGCCGCCTGGTGGACGGGGCCCAGGCCCTCAAAGAAAGTGCGCAGCGCCTGGATGCTGGCCAGCGGGGTCGCTTGCGCCTGGGGTTGGGGTCGGGGCCGGCGGCCATCTTGGCGGCGCCATTGCTGCAGCATATGGCGCTGAACCACCCGGGGGCGCAGCTGGAGCTCTCGCGCGGCCGCACACCGCTGCTGGAGCGGGCCCTGCGCGAGCGCGAGCTCGATGCCATGGTGGTGGATTTGCGCTCGGTGCCACCTTCTCCCCAGTTGCACATCGAGCCTCTGGCGGAGCTCAAGGGGGCCTTCTTGTGCAGGCCCGACCATCCGCTGACCCAAATCAAGCCGCCCCTGCGCTTTCGGGACTTGCTGCGCTACCCCGTGGCCTCTACCCCGCTGAGCGATGAGATTGGCCGCATCTTGGTAGAGCGCTACGGCCCGCAGGCCCATCAACAAGACTTCATCACCCTGCGCTGTGACGACCTCACGCCTTTGTTGGAAGTGGCGCGCCAGACCGACACCATCTTGGTGGCTGTGCATGCGGCAGCGCCTGATATGGTGGAGTTGAATCTGCGCCCGGCGTTCAATGCCACCGGTCGATTTGGCATGGTGACCTTGGCTCACCACGCCAGCCCGCCCTTGCTGTCACTGCTTCGCGCGCCGTTGCGCGCACTGCTGACCGACCTCTGACCGGTCGATGCTCGATCGAGCATCCCTCAGGCACTGGCCGGTTCGGCCCCCAAGACGCCGCGGCGAATCTGATCGCGCTCTATGCTTTCAAACAAGGCCTTGAAGTTGCCTTCGCCAAAGCCCTCGTCGCGCTTGCGCTGAATGAACTCGAAGAACACCGGCCCAAGCAGGGTTTGTGAAAATATCTGTAGCAGCAAGCGCGGTGAACCGTCCTGGGTGCTGCCGTCCAGCAAGATGCCGCGGGCTTGCAGCTCGGCAACGGGCTCGCCGTGTCCAGGCAGCCGCTCTTGCAGCATCTCGTAGTAGATGTCATTGGGCGCACTCATGAGGGGGACTCCGGCCATTTGCAGCGCATCGACCGTGGCGATCAGATCATCGGTGAGCAAGGCAATATGCTGGATGCCTTCACCATTGAATTGCATGAGGAACTCTTCGATTTGGCCGGTCCCGCCTTTACCGGATTCCTCATTCAGCGGTATCCGAATCAGCCCATCGGGTGCGGTCATGGCCTTGCTCGTCAGGCCCGTGTGCTGGCCCTTGATGTCGAAATAGCGAATCTCGCGGAAGTTGAACAGCCGCTCGTAAAAGCCGCTCCAAAACGCCATGCGTCCCCGATAGACATTGTGGGTGAGGTGATCGATGGTGTGCAGCCCATGACCCCGGGGGCGGCGGTCGGCACCTTCCACCCATTCAAAGTCGATGTCGTAGATGCTGCGACCGTCTTCAAAGCGGTCGATCAGGTAAAGCGCTGCACCCCCAATGCCCTTGATGGCGGGTAATCGCAGCTCCATGGGCCCTGTGGGGACCTCCAAGGGCTGCGCGCCCAATTCCAAGGCGCGCGCATAGGCGCGGTGCGAGTCTTTGACCCGAAAGGCCAACGCGCAGGCACTGGGCCCGTGCTCGGCGGCAAAGTACCCCGCCAGGCTCTTGGGCTCACGGTTGACGATGAAGTTGATACCGCCTTGGCGGTAGAGCAGCACGTCTTTGCTGCGGTGGCGCGCCACCAGAGAAAAACCCATGCGCTCAAACAAGGGCTCGAGCACCTGCGGCGCAGGCGAGGCGAACTCTACGAATTCAAACCCCATCAGCCCCATGGGGTTGTCAAACAGATCGGGCATAACGCAAAGGCACCACGCGGGTGAGATCGGTTGAAGGTTCGAGTCTAGCGGGAATGGTTCAGCCCCTTGAACGCAACAGCCGCTTGGGGCTGAGGCTTTCGGCGTCAAGACCCTCTTGCACCAGCGCGTCGGGCAGTGGTTGGCCTCGGGCCAGTGCGGCGCAGGCCTGTCCCATGGCCGGCGAAGTCTGCACGCCATAGCCTCCCTGGGCGGCCACCCAAAAAAATCCCGGCGCTTGCGCATCAAATCCGCCCACCAGCCCGCCGTCGGCCACGAAGCTGCGCAGCCCGGCCCAGGTGTGCAACGGACGTGTGATGTTCAGCGTGGTGGCTTCTTGGAGCCGATGCACGCCCAGCGCGATGTCCCACTCCTCGGGCTGCACGTCCTGCGGTTCGGTGGGGTCGGCATTGGCGGGAGAGCCCAGCAACGCGCCGGCATCGGGCTTGAAGTACCAGTCCTCGTCCAGCGAAATCACGGCGGGCCATTGCGCGGTGGGCATCTGTGCAGGTGGCGAAAAGGTAAAGGCCGATCGCCGCTTGGGAACCAAGCCGATGGGAGCCACACCAGCCAAGTCCGCGACCTGGTCGGCCCAAGCACCGGCTGCATTGAGCAGTACCGCAGCCGACCACGGACCGGCCGAGGTCTGCACCCTCCAGGCATCACCATGGCGTTCAATCGATCGGACCTCCGCATTGCACAGTATGTGTCCTCCGCGGCTTCGAATGCCTTTCAAAAAACCTTGATGCAAGCCATGAACGTCAATGTCAAAGGCATCGGATTCATACAGGCAGCCGCCTACAAGTTCCGCTCGCAGCACGGGAACCTGCGCCAGCGTGGCCGCCGCGTCCATCTGGGTTGTGGACGACCCCGCCTGTTGCAGGGCCTCATGCATGGCCTGCAACGATGCTTCCTGTCCGGGTTTGGCCACGACCAGGGCAGCCCGAGGTGAAAGCAGCGCGTGGTTGGCAAAACCTTGGGGAGGGTGCAAGAAGAAGGGCAAGCTGGCACGGGTGAGCGAGCGCACCTGCGCATTGCCGTAACTGGCCATGTACAGGGCTGCTGATCGGCCCGTCGAGTGGTAGCCGGGCTGGGATTCACGCTCCAACACCACCACCCGACCATGCGGCGCCAGGAAGTAGGCCGCCGATGCGCCGGCGATGCCACCGCCGATGACGAGGAAGTCCGCAACGTTGAGGGCCATGGGAAGAGGGCGATTTGGCGGAAGCGGTGAGATTCGAACTCACGGAGGGGATAAACCCTCGCCGGTTTTCAAGACCGGTGCCTTAAACCGCTCGGCCACGCTTCCACAACATCGCATTTTGCCAGAGGCCGGTTTTGCCCTCCCTCACATGCTATAAAACCCGCTCCTCAGCAGCGCTCTTGCTGTTTTGTGGGGCACGGAGAAGAGATCCATGAGTGAGTTGGATTTCCGTCTGCAAGACGGCGTTGCGATATTGACCATGAGCCGGCCCGAGGCGCGCAATGCGCTCAACGAGTCGATGCGCGAGTCACTCGAAGAGGCGCTGCGGCGCATCGACGCTGATCCCACCGTGCGGGCGGTCATTCTCACGGGTGCGGGCGGAGCGTTTTCGGCTGGTGGTGATGTCCGGGCCTTGGGCTCGTCAGATTTCGAGCAGTCGCTCGATGGTCGCCGCCAACGCATGCAGCGCCACCACCGCGTGGTCAAACTGCTGTTGGGGCTTGACCGGCCGGTGATTGCTGCCGTAGACGGGGCTGCCTTTGGCGCCGGGTTCAGCTTGGCGCTGATGTGTGACTTCATGGTGGCCACGCCGCGTGCCCGGTTTTGCATGGCCTTTGGTCGCATCGGCCTCATCCCCGACTATGGGGCGCTGTACACCTTGCCGCGGTGGGTGGGGCTACCGCGTGCCAAGGAGTTGATGTTTTCGGCGCGAGAAGTCAGTGCACAAGAGGCTGTGTCCTTGGGCTTGGTGCTGGAGTTGGTAGAGCCCGAGGCGCTCATGGAGCGTGCCATGGTGTATGCGCAATCGTTTTGCGGCGCATCGCCGCAGGCCTTGCCCATGACCAAGGCGGCGCTCAATCGGTCGCTGAGCAGCGATCTGAACACGATGCTGGACCTGGAGGCGTGGGGACAGCCTCTGGCGGGTCTGAGCGACTACTCCAAGGAAACCGTTCAAGGCTTTGCCCAGAAAATTCCGCCTCGCTTGCGCTGGCCAGGGCCCGCTAAGTCCTGATCTACGCGGGTAGGCACACCGCCTGCCCGTGGCTCAAGACAGTGGCATCACGTTTCGGGACGCGTGCGCGCAGGGCCCATTGGCCATCCTGAGGTGGGCCCACTTTCCAGCATTCGAGGTGAATCACATCGCCGGGAAAGGTGGGGGCGGAAAACCGTGCGCGCAGCATCTTCAAGCGGCTCACCTGCCACTGGCAGACATGGCGCAGCAGCAGGTGGGCGGCCACGCCGTAGGTGTTCAAGCCATGCAAGATGGGTTGCGCAAAGCCCGCACGCGCGGCGAGGTCGGGGTCGCTGTGTAGCGGGTTGTAGTCGCCGCTCAAGCGATAAATCAGCGCCGCTTCGGGCCGGGTCTCAAACGTGAAGACGGCATCGGGTGGGCCCGAGGGAGTGGCGGGCAGTGCCGCCGCCGGCTCGTCACCCCCGCCCTGAGCAGAAAACCCGCCGTCGCCTCGACAAAACACCACCGATTCGATACGGCTCAGCGTCAAACCGCTTTCGTCTCGGATGACCTTTTCTACATGCACCAAGGCCCCTTTGTCGGGGCCCTTGTCCACCACGCGCACGACGCGGCTGCGTCCTGTCACGGTCCCCTCGCTGGGCAGCGGATGATCAAACCACATGGACTGCTCACCATGCACCAAACGCACCGCATCAATGCCCACTCCCGGCGCATCGCGCATCCAAAATCCAGGATAGGCCAAGACGGCCCCCAGCGTGGGCAAGGCCTGCAGTTGGTTTTCGGTGACAAAGCGCAGCTGTTCGCGGTCCAGGGGATCGCGGCCCATTCCCAGCCCCAAGGCGTAGAGCATCACATCTCGAGGCTCGAGGGTGTGGCGGATATCGCCCGAGTCCCACTGCCGAACAACAGCGTAATTGAGCATGAAGGCTTCTCCGGTCAGAGAAAACGGGGTGTCACACCCCGATGGTGTAGCCGCCGTTGACCGACAGGTGTTGACCTGTGATGTAACTGGAGGCTTGCGACAGCAAGAAGGCCACGGGCTGCGAGACCTCTTCAGGCGTGGAAAAACGACCCATGGGCACCTGGGCCATGATGCGATCGCGGAACTTGTCCGAGCGGATGGTCTCGGTCATCTCGGTTTCCACCACACCAAAACAAATCGAGTTCACGCGCACCCCGTGGCCTGCCCATTCGCGCGCGGCGCTCATGGTGATGCCCATCACCCCCGACTTGGCCGCCCCGTAGTTGATTTGTCCGATGGTGCCCCGGCGGCCAGCATCCGAGGAGATGTTGACAATAGAAGCGGCTGAGGGGTCGCCCGTGGCCAAGCGGTCGATCATGTGTCGCCCGACGGCTTGCAGGCAATAGAACACGCCGCTGAGGTTGACATCAATGACCTGTTGCCACACCGATGCCGACATCTTGGTGATCATGGCCGCCCGAACGATGCCAGCGTTGTTCACCAGCCCATGGATGGGGCCCTGCTGCTCCACGGCCTGGTCCACCATGTGCTGCACAAAAGTGGCGTCAGCCACCGAGCCCACAAAGACTTTGGCCTTTTGAGAGCCCAGCTCTTCACCCAGGGCCTGCAGTCGCTCGGCTTGCACATCCACCAGCGACACGCGCGCTCCCAGATCAACCGACAGGCGCGCGATGGCTTCGCCGATCCCTTGAGCTGCGCCTGTGATGACGATGTGGTGGCCAGACAGATTCATGGGGTTGCGCATGGGTGGGCTCCTGTTCAAAAGTGAAAGTTCGGTGTGGGACGCATCAGGGGGTCTTAGGCGCTGCGGGTGATGCCACGTGCTAGGAGGGAATCGATGGCCGCAGAACTCAGCCCGGCTTCTTGCAAGACTTCCACGCTGTGCTCGCCCAAGCGAGGCTGGTGGCGGCGCACTTCAAAGCGGCTGCCACTGAAACGAATGGGGGCATCGGTCATGCGCAGCGGGCCTTCAGTAGGGTGCTGCACGGTGTGCCAAAAGCCACTGGCGTGCAATTGCTCGTTGTCTAGCAGTGACTCTTTGGTGTTGATCCGCATCACCGGAATCTGGGCGGGCTGTAGGGCGTCAAGCCAGGCCTGACAGGTGCGGGTCTGCACCAGCTCCGCCACGGTTTGGTACAGGGCCTCGGCATGATCGACGCGGCCCGCAACGTGCGCAAAACGCGGATCTTGCGCCAGCTCGGGGCGACCGGCGATGCGAAAAAAATCTCGCCAGTTGGCATCGGTGTAAGGCAACACAGCCAGATAGCCGTCTTGCGTGGGGTAGGGTCGGCGTTGTCGGGTCAGGATGCGCGAGTAGCCCATCTTGTCGATGGGGGGGTCAAAGCAGGCGCCGTACAAATGCTCCACCATCACAAAATCCACCAGACTCTCGAACATGGCGATCTCCACCGCCTGCCCGGATCCGGTGCGCTGCTTTTGGAACAGGGCCGCCAGCATGCCCGTGCACACCGCGTAGGCCGAAATTTTGTCAGCCACGATGCTGGGCACATAACGTGGCTGATCGCAGATGGCCGACATGAGGTCGGCCACACCGCTGGCTGCCTGAATGATGTCGTCGTAGGCAGGCTCGTTGGCCAGAGGCCCCTCTTTGCGAAAGCCGTAGGCGGCGCAATACACCAGGCCCGGAAAATCGTCTTTCAGGTCTTCATAGCGAAGGCGAAGCTTGTGCGCCACTTTGGGTCGCCAGTTGTGCAGCAGGGCATCGCTGCCGCGCAGCAACTGCTTGAGGGCCTGCAGCCCCTCGGCATGTTGCAGGTCCAGCACCACGCTGCGCTTGTTGCGGTTGGTGCCCAAAAAGACGGCGGCCATACCCGAGTTCTTGCGTGGCCCCATTTGTCGCGTCAAATCGCCCCCCGGGGGCTCGACCTTGATGACATCGGCCCCCATATCGGCCAGCATCTGCGAGGCCCAGGGCGCCATGACCACACTGGAGAGGTCCACCACCCGCACCCCGCTGAGCGGTCGGCTCATGATGAGGCCTTGTCGTGCGCCGCCATCGGTGCTTGCACCGTCACACCGCTGGCCATGAGGGCGTTGATCTGCTCGGCGCTGTAGCCCGCCACCTCGCGCAGGACCTCCACACTGTGCTCGCCCAGCCGAGGC
Source organism: uncultured Rubrivivax sp. (assembly GCA_964400135.1). Classification (GTDB taxonomy): domain Bacteria; phylum Pseudomonadota; class Gammaproteobacteria; order Burkholderiales; family Burkholderiaceae_C; genus Rubrivivax. Next base: position 71,124 of record CAYNSW010000003.1, read on the forward strand.
TGGTGGCGTGTGCCCGAGGGTTGCGTTTGTGACCAGGTGCTCGGGTAGGCCATGTCCACCAGAGCGCCCTCAGTGGGGTGCTCCCATGTCTTGAAGAACTCCGTGGCCTGCAGGTGGGCATCCTGCACCAAAGACTCGGGCGTGTGCAGTGGCATGGCCGGAATGTCCGCTTGCTCAAACAGGGCCAGCCACTGTGCCGTGGTGCGCGTGAGCAGCAATTGGCTCAACTCACGGTACAGCTGCACAATGTGCTGCGTCCGGGCGGTCATGCTGTGCAGCCGCGTGTCCTGTTCAAACTCGGCTTCGCGTCCCAGTGCCTGATAAAACGACCGCCAGTGGCCATCGGTGTAGATCATGGCGCACACGTAGCCGTCTTGGGTGCGGTAGGGCCGGCGATCGGGGTTGATCATGCGCGCGTAGCCCACGCCCCCCAGGGCGGGAGCGAAGCTGTGCCCCGACAGATGGTCACCCAACACAAAACTGGCCATCATTTCAAACATGGGCACGCCAATGTGCTGGCCTTGTCCTGTGCGCAGCTGGTGCACCAGGGCCGCGTTGACCTGACCCACGGCCCACAAGGCCACACCGCGGTCGACCACGGCGGTGGGTGCGTACTGCGGCTCGCCGCCGCTGGCGCGTTGTCCGAAGGAGGGAATGCCCACCGCGCCTTGAATCAGATCGTCGAAAGCCGGTTTGGCTGCGTAGGGGCCGCTTTGTCCGTAGCCATACATGGCTAAGGTGATCAGCCGGGGATTGATGGCCTGCAAGCGCGGCAGCCCCAGATTCAATCGCTCCATGGCCTGCGGGCGCACGTTGTAAAGAAACACATCTGCAGTGCGAAGCAGGGCCTCTAAAGCCTGCAGCCCCGCAGGCTTCTTGAGATCTAAGACGATGCTGCGCTTGCTGCGGTTGACATGCAAGAAGATGGCGCCCATGCCGGGATTGCGCATCGGGCCGATGCCGCGTACCGGGTCGCCGGCAGGTGACTCCACCTTGATGACATCGGCCCCCATATCGCCCAGAATTTGCGTGGCATAAGGCGCCATGAGCATGGTGGACAGATCGATCACCCGAACGCCTTGCAGCGGTCGGGCCGATGACGGTTCTGCGGGCAGGGTGCCGTTCATACCGAGTCGCAGGGGGTGAACACCGGCAGCGCATGGCCGCCCTCTGTCGTGCGAAAAGTCACCCGCACGGCCTGTCCGATGTGGAGTCGGTCAAAGTCACAGTCCACCAATTGCGTCATCAGGGTCACGCCTTCTTCCAAGGTGACATAGGCAATGGCATAGGGTATCGGTGCGCGGCGCATGACGGAATAGGTGTAGACCGTACCCCTTCCGCTGGCCGCATACCACTGCGTTCGGCTGCTCAGGCAGCGCGGGCAGATTGCCCGGGGGTAGAAATGGGTCTGGCCACAGTCTTCGCACCGCTTGAGCAGCAGCTGTCCTTGTCGAGCAGCGTCCCAATAGGCTTGGGTTTCGAGGTTGATCACCGGATCGGGGTAGGTTGGCAAGCGATCGCCTGCGCCACCTGCATGCTGGGCCTGTGGTGTGTTCATGCGTCATGACTCCCCAAGATGACGGTGGCGCTGCCCATGCGGGTGCCAATCGACCCTCCCGTGCCGTGGGCCAAGGCCAGGCGGCAAGAGGGCACTTGTACTCTGGGGTGGGCCTCGCCTCGCAGCTGTCGCACGGCTTCGATGACTTTGGTCATGCCGCCGCGGTTGTTGGGATGGTTGTTACACAGGCCTCCCCCGTCGGTGTTGAACGGCAGGCGACCCACTCCCGAGATCAGATTGCCGTCGGCCACCAGACGGCCGCCCTGGCCCTTTTCGCAAAAGCCCAAGTCCTCCAGCGTCATGAGCACCGTGATGGTGAAGCTGTCGTAGATGGAGACGTAATCGATGTCAGCGGGCTGAAGCTGTGCTTCGGCAAAGGCGCTGGGGCCCGAGACCACCGCGCCGGTGTAGGTGAGGTCGACCCGACCCCCGTCGAGGTGCTTGACCGCCTCGCCCCGCCCCAAGACTTTGACGCAGCGAGGTCCCAGTGTGCGTGCGATGTCCGGGTGGACCACCACCAAGGCGCCACCGCCATCGGTGATCACGCAGCAATCCAGACGATGCAGAGGGTCGGCAATGACGGGTGAGGCCAATACGTCTTGGACAGACACCGCCTCGCGCAGCAAGGCATGCGGGTTGTGCTGGGCGTGGTGTGAGGCGGCCACTTTGACCCAGGCCAACTGCTCACTGGTGGTGCCAAACTCGTGCATGTGGCGCATGGCCGCCATGCCGTATAGGTTGGTGATGGCCGGTCCGTAGGGCATCTCAAACCCATAGTCGGGCACGCCGGCGCCGTAGTTGCGCGCTCCCAAGGCCGTCACCCCATCGGCGCGGGGCCGGCCCGCCAGGGTGATGAGCGCCACGGAGCATTTGCCCGAGGCGATGGCGTCCACCGCGTGGCCCACATGCAGCACATAAGACGATCCGCCGGTTTCTGTCGAGTCGACGTGGCGCAGTTTCAGACCCATGTACTCGGCCATGGCAATGCCACCCAGCCCGGGGGCATCGCCCGCGCAAAAGTACCCGTCCACGTCGTCTTTGCTCAGGCCCGCATCGCGCAGGGCACCAGCTGCAACCTCGGCATGCAGCTGAGCAATCGTTTTGTCGTCTGCCTTGCGCGTGGGGTGCTCAAAGGCACCGGCGATATAGGCCTTGGCAGGGCGGGTTCGCACGGAAGATGTGGCCATGGCAATGCGTCAACAAGCGGTCAAGGGAAGAAGTGGCAGGTGCGTGAGCCCAGGTGGAGATCAGTAAGACTTGGGCAGTCCCAACACCCGCTCGGCGATGTAGCACAAAATGAGGTGTGGCGTGATGGGGGCAATGCGGTGGATCATGCATTCGCGTAGATAGCGCTCCACGTGGTACTCCTTGGCATAGCCCATGCCGCCATGGGTCATGACCGCGTTGGTACAGGCGTTGAAGGCCGCCTCGCCCGCCAGATATTTGGCCGCATTGGCCATCGCACCGCAGTCTTCGCCGCGGTCGTACAACTGAGCAGCCCGAAAAGCCATGAGGTTGGCAGCCTCCAGCTCTGCCCAGCTCTGCGCCAGCGGGTGCTGGATGGCCTGGTTCATTCCAATGGGTCGGCCAAAGACCACGCGGTCTTTGGCGTACTGCGTGGCACGCCGCAAGGCCGCACGGCCCAGCCCCACCAGGCCGGCGGCAATCAAGATGCGCTCGGGGTTGATGCCGTGCAGCAGATAGCGAAAGCCCTGGCCCTCCTCGCCGATTCGGTTTTCAACGGGAATCTCCAGGCCGTCGATGAACACCTCGTTGGAATCCACGCACTTGCGACCCATCTTGTCGATGACACGCATGTGCATCTTGGAGCGGTCTATATCGGTGAAAAACAGCGTCAAGCCGTCCACCGGCTTGACGCCGTCTGATTCGTCTTGCGTGCGAGCGATCAACAAGATCTTGTTGGCCACCTGAGCGGTGCTGATCCAGATCTTTTGACCGTGCACCACATAGCGGTCGCCCTTGCGCACGGCGCGCGTCTTCAGCCGCGTGGTGTCCAAGCCCGTATTGGGTTCGGTCACGCCAAAGCACGCGATGTCGCGCCGCTCAATGATGGGGCGCAGCATGCGCTGCTTTTGCTCCTCGCTGCCGTAGCGCACCACGGGATTGAGCCCGAAGATGCCCAGGCTGACGGAGGACACGCCGCCATTGCCCGCGCCCGACTCCGAAATGGTTTGCATGAGCAGCGAGGCTTCGGTGATGCCCAGCCCTGAGCCGCCATAGTCCACCGGCATGGCGATGCCCATGAAGCCGTTGTCGGCAATCGCGCGGCAAAACGCTTCGGGAAACTCTCCATCGGCATCGCGCTGCAGCCAGTAGTCGTCTCCAAAATCGGCGCAGATGCGCTGAACGCTTTGGCGGATTTGCTGCTGCTCGGGGGTGAAGTCGATGCTCAAGGCGAATCTCCATATACGAATATTCGTACGATGTACGAATATCAAGATATGCAGTTGTATGCCATCGACTTGGCGGTGTCAATGGAAGAACCCGCAGGTGCGCCCGCGAGACTCAGGTGGTGTGGCAGGGTACCGAGATCAGCTCACAGCGGCCATCGTCCACGCGCGCGGCGGTGAGTCGCCCACCCCAGACGCAGCCAGTGTCCAGTCCCAGCAAGCCGGGTCGCTGCAAGAGGCCCCAGGTGCTCCAGTGGCCAAAGGCCACAGGCGTGTCGCGGGTGAGGCGATGGGGCACTTCAAACCACGGCAGGTGTCCGGCTGGCGCAGCGCCGGCGCCTTCCTTGGTGATCAATTCCAAGCGGTCGTCTTCGGCCACAAAGCGGATTCGCGTGAGGGCGTTGACCACATAGCGCCAGCGGTCCGGGCCCTGCAGCTGCTCATCCCACCGCGACGGCTCATTGCCGTACAAGAGATACAAAAAGTCGACCGACTGGGGGCTGCGCAAGACGTCTTGCACCTCGTGGGCCAGCTCAAGGGTGCGACAAGCGGTCCAGGCGGGGGGAATCCCCGCATGCACACAAAGCCAGCCCCCGCGCTCCAAGGCCAAGGGGCGATGGCGCAGCCATTCCAGCCAGGCCTCACGTTGCGGGCTGCTCAAAATATCGTCAAAGGTATCGCCGCGATGGGCCGGCCGTACGCCCGCGGCCACGGCCAGCAAATGCAAGTCGTGGTTGCCCAGAACACAAGCGGCGGCATCGCCCATGGCCCGCAGACGCTGCAGTACGCCCAAAGAGTCGGGGCCACGATTGACCATATCGCCCAAGACCACCAGCCGGTGACGAGAAGGGGAAAACCCGCACGCGGCCAAGAGGCGATCGAACGCGTCACTGCAGCCCTGAACGTCCCCAATCAACAAAATCATGCGCCGATTCTGCTACGCTTTGCGGCTTCGCAACAGCCACCCGCCTCGACGCGGCGTGCATGGACGTTTCCTTACTGGTGTTCCTGATCCTGCTCAATGGAGCATTTGCCATGGCCGAGATGGCGCTGACGGCCAGTCGCAAAGCGCGATTGCAGGTGATGGTGGAAAGCGGACAAACCGGAGCCAAGGCGGCGCTGGACTTGCACGACAACCCCAACAAATACCTCTCCACCGTGCAAATCGGCATCACCTCCATTGGGGTGCTCAATGGCATTGTGGGAGAGGCGGCCTTTTCATCGCCCTTGGCGCATTGGTTGCAACACACCGTCCATCTGCCCGCACCGTATGCCGGCGGGGTGGCCACGGGCTTGGTGGTAGTGATCATCACGGTGGTGACCATCATCTTCGGTGAACTGGTGCCCAAGCGCCTGGGACAGATGTTTCCCGAGACCTTGGCCCGTCGGATTGCCTGGCCCATGAACGCCCTGTCGGCGGCCACGCGGCCGCTGGTCTTGTTCTTGGGCGCTGCCACAGAGGCGGTGCTTCGTCTCATCGGGGTGCGGGCCAAGTCGTCTCCCAGCGTGACCGAAGAGGAGATTGCGGCTCAACTCGAGGAGGGAGTGGATGCCGGTGTCATCGAGGAGCAGGAGCACCAAATGGTGCGCAATGTGTTTCGTCTTGACGAGCGGCAGATCGGCTCGATGATGATCCCGCGCGCCGAAATCGTATGGCTCGATGCCTCCTTGCCCATGGCGCGACTGATCGACACCATGAGCAGCCGTGGACACTCGCGCTACCCGGTGTGCCGCGGTGGATTGGACGATGTCTTGGGGGTGTTACAGGCGCACCGCCTCGTGCAACCCTTGGCCACGGGGCAGGAGGTCCGCCTCACCGAATGTCTGGTACCGCCCGTGTTTGTGCCCGAGACCCTCTCGGGCATGGAATTGCTGGAGCATCTGCGACAATCCGACACCGAGCTCGTCTTCGTGGTGGACGAGTACGGTTCGGTGCAGGGCATCATCACGGAACGCGACGTACTCGAGGCCATAACGGGCGAGTTCGCCGCCTCCACGGGCCAAGACGCCTGGGCGGTTCAGCGCGCTGACGGCAGTTGGCTGATGGACGGCTTGATTCCCGCCACCGAATTGAAGGACCGCTTGGACGTCAAGGCCTTGCCTGACGAAGACCGCGGTCGATACAACACCTTGGCAGGCCTGATCATGTTGTTACTCGGGCGCGTGCCCCAAGTCACCGATGAGGTGAGTTTTGAGGGCTGGCGCTTCGAGGTGATGGACATGGACGGCAAACGCGTTGACAAAGTATGGGTAAGCCGATTACCCGAACCGAAAGAAGACTGATGATTCATCCTGATCTGTACAAGAAAGCCGTGGTTCTGGACACCCAGGAGCACCGCGACTTCAAGATTGCCAAGCCCGCCAACCCCTGGGAGCCCACCAAAGCGGTCAACTCCATCCTGATAGCGGCTGTGGAGTTTGGCGATGTGTGCTCCGACTACCCCATCTTGTTCATTGATGCCGGCAAGGATGAGGAAGGCAAATCCCATATGGCGCCCATTGCCGCTTTGGGTGTGGCCAATGGCGAGAACTTGTTTGTGGAGGGTGAAAGCTGGCGCGCCCGCTACATTCCCGCTCTCATCCGGGCCTACCCGTTTGGCGTGGCCCGAGCCCCGGGTGACCGGTTGCTCATCATGATCGATGAGGCGTGGGATGGTTGGTCGCGCACCGAAGGACATGGCCTGTTTGACGACAAGGCGCAAGCCTCCAAGGAGTTGGAGGATGTGAAAGCCCAGCTGCAAAAAATCGAAGCCGAAATGCAGCGCACCCGGTTGCTGGGCGACGCATTGCTGGAGGCGGACCTGCTGTCGCCCATGCGCTTTGACGCCACGTTAAGTGACGGTCAAAAGATCACGGTGGATGGGTTTTGGGTGGTGGATGAAAAGAAGCTCAGCGAGCTGCCCGATGAGAAGGTGGTGGAGTTTCACCGCAAGGGTGTGCTCTCGTTGATCAACGCCCACCAGATCTCCATGCGCCACATGCAAAAACTGGCCGAATGGCGCGTGGCGCGTACGGCTGCGGCCTGATCGCGCGCACTCAGGCCGCTGTTCATCAGCGGCCGCTGCTGGGGCTGCTGAGCTTGAGCAGCAGCTCGATGAGCATGGCGTGCTCGGCGTTGGACAGGCGGCCCAGCAACTCGGCTTCCATGGGCACGGAGGCATCGGCGGCGCGCTGGGCCAATTGCAGCCCCTTGGCCGACAGGCTCACATGCTGTGAACGGCCGTCTTGGGGGTTGGGCGTTCGCACCAGCAAACCGCGCTCTTGCAGCCTATCCAATAGCAGGGTCAGGTTGGGGGCTGACACCGACAAAGCGCGCGCCAATGGCTTGGGCGCCAGGGCGCCGTTGGCATGTAACAGCATCAGCAACGAGCACTCCACTTTGCGCAGGCCCAAAGCCTGGCCGATGTGGCGTTCGTAGTTCTCGGTGGTCACCACAGTCGCACGTGCGATGTGGAACCCCACAATGAACTCCAGGCGCCCCCAGCGAAGGGCACTGCCCGCGGGAGCAGGAGACTGAGCGGCCACAGTGGCCGACGATGCTGCCCCCACGGTTGGCGCCCGACGGCGCCGACCACTTGAGTGGAGGGTTTTGGCGTTCATGGGGTGGCGCCCGACACGAAGGGCAGCGGTACAACTTGCTGGGCGCGCCGCCAGTGCACGGCGGCCTGTGGCAACAACCATTGGATACCAAACGTGGCGCTTTGCAACCATTCGGCCGGCGATCGGCCTCCGCTCAGGCCAGTGCCTGGTGGTGACAGGCTGGTGCGCGCGATGCGGGCCCAGGCCCAGGCCATGAGGGCAAATCCCACGCCCATCAGCACATCGTCGGCCACCTGAAGGGGACGCTGCGCATCTTCTGGGGCTGCACGAAGCAAGGCCGCCTGTGTGTGCTCCCACTCCAACAACTGCTCACGCAATGCCTGGCCAAAGGCTGCCACAGCAGGCAGGGCCTCACACGCCAGTGCCTCTTGCAGCAAGACGGCTCGCAAGGCAGCGGCACGTTGTCCACCGTCGTCAAGCAATTTGCGCTGCACCAAGTCAATGGCCTGTATCTCGTTGGTGCCCTCATAAATCAGGGCGATGCGACTGTCGCGCACGCCTTGCTCGATACCGTAGTCGCGCAAAAAACCGTAACCGCCAAAAGCCTGTAAGGCCTCATCGGCGCTGCGGTGCCCCCAGTCGGTGAACAAGGCCTTCACCACTGGCGTGAGCACGGCCACAAACTGCGCAGACTGCTGTCGTCTGTGGCGATCCGGATGTTGTTCGGATTCGTCCAGTAGCAGCCCTGTCCAGTAAGCCGCCACTCGCGTGGCATCGGTGCGTGCTTGCAGGGTCAACAGCAGCTTGCGCATCGCCGGGTGCCAGGCAATGGGGTCCGCCGCCACCGTGGAGGCTGCATCTGGCGAGCCGCCCGCGCTGGCCGGGCCTGCCTGGGTGGCGGGCTTTTGTGCAGCGCGCATTTGCCGCCGCTCGTGCGCATAGGCCCAGGCGTTTTGCCGTGCGGCCTCCAGGTGCCCCACGCCTTGTATGCCCACATGCAGGCGCGCCGCATTCATCATCAAGAACATGGCCGCCAAACCGCGATGGGGCTCACCCACCAACCAACCCTGGGCGTGATCAAACCGCATCTGGCAGGTGGCGCTGCCATGGATGCCCATCTTGTGTTCCAGAGCGTCACAGTACACACCATTGGCAGATCCATCGGGCAGAACCTTGGGCACCAGCGCCAGCGACAGACCCTTGGTGCCGCCTGGCGCATCGGGAAGCCGCCCCAGCACCATGTGCACGATGTTGTCGGTCAGATCGTGATCGCCACCCGAGATGAAGATCTTCTGCCCCGAGACCCGCACTGCATCACCGTTGGCCACGGGTGCTCCGCGGTCCACGGGGTCGATGCGGGTGCGCACCAGACCCAGATCACTGCCGGCCTGGGGCTCGGTCAGGCACATGGTGCTCAGCCATTGGCCACTGACCACAGGCGCCAAATACCGCTCACGCAGGGTGGGTGTGCCGTGAGCGCGCAGCGCCTCATAAGCGCCATGCAACAGCCCCGGGTACATGCTCCAGGCGTGGTTGGCTGCGCACGCCATTTCGTACAGCGCCACGTTGAGCAACTGCGGCAGGCCCTGTCCGCCGCATTCGCTGTCACAGGCCAGTGCCGGCCAGCCGGCCTGCACAAAGGCCGCATAGGCCTGGGCAAACCCAGGAGGCGTGCTGACCTGACCATCGGGGCTGCGCTGGCAGCCGTGCTGATCGCCCAGGGCATTCAAAGGCGCGAGCTGTTCGGTGGCAAATCGGCCCGCCTCCTCCAGAATCTGGGAAGCCGTGGAGGCATCCAAACCATCGAAGGCGGGAATTTCCGACCATGAGAGCGGCGCTTGCACCACCTGAGTCATGGTGTAGACCATATCGGCCACAGGGGCACGGTACTGCCACATGGGCATCCCTCAGGCGGTGGGGGGACTTGCGTCGGCGCGCGGCGCGCCGGCACCCGAAGCACCGAGGTAGGTTTCAATGATGCGGGGGTCACCCGCCAGGGTGCGTGCCGAGCCCTCCAGTGCGATGCTGCCAGTCTCCAGCACATAGCCGTGGTCAGCCACTTCCAACGCAGCGCGGGCGTTTTGTTCGATCAACAAGATACTGGTGCCCTGAGCGCGAAGTTGCTCGATGATGCGGAAAATTTCGCGCACGATCAGGGGCGCCAACCCGAGGCTGGGCTCATCGAGCATGAGCAACTTGGGTGAGGACATGAGCGCTCGGCCCACAGCCAGCATTTGACGTTCACCGCCTGAAAGGGTACCGGCCAGTTGCGCCCGACGTTCTTTCAGTCGTGGAAAGAGCGTGTAGACGCGTTCGATTTCGCGCTGCCAGTGGGGCACCTTGAGCCGCATGGAGCGAAATCCGCCCAGGATGAGGTTGTCCTCCACGGGCATGGTGCTGAAGAGTTCGCGCTTTTCTGGCACCAGGGCCAAGCCCATCATCACGCGTTCTTCGAGCGTGGTGTCGGCCAGATCTTGTCCATCAAAGACGATCTGTCCACGCGCAGTCAAGATACCCATGAGGGCATTGAGCGTGGTGGACTTGCCCGCCCCATTGGGGCCGATGATGGTCACCACCTGACCCGCGTTCAGAGAAAAGTTTAGCCCCGTCAAAACCTCGGCGCGACCGTAGCCGGCATGCAAATCCGTGACTTGAAGCAGCACATGACCCATGGTCTCAGTGCTCCGTTCCCAGATAAGCCGCACGAACAGCGGGACTGGCTTGCACCTGGGCCGGGCTACCCTCCATGAGCTTGGTGCCAAACTCCATGACCACGATGCGGTCGGTCAAACTCATGACAAAGTCCATATCGTGCTCGACCAACAGCAGCGTCATGCCTTCGGTGCGCAGCTGACGCAGCACATCACCCAGGGCCTGCTTTTCCTTGTGGCGCAGGCCGGCAGCTGGCTCATCGAGTAGCAGCAAGGTGGGATCGGTACACAGGGCACGGGCGATCTCCGTGAGGCGCTGCTGGCCCAAGGCCAGATTGCCGGCCAACTCGTCGAGTTTGTCACCCATGCCAATGCGCTCGAGCTGACGCTGCGCCTCGGCAAAGAGTTGCTTTTCTTCGGCCCGGTCTAACCGCAACATGGCGCGCACGCTGCCATGGCGTGATCGCAGGTAGCCACCAAGGGCGACGTTTTCCAGAACCGTCATTTCGGGCACCATCTTCACGTGCTGGAAGGTGCGCGAGATGCCGCGGCGTGCAATCTGCCGCGAGGGCAAGCCATTGATCACCTCGCCGCGAAAGTGCACCGCGCCCGAGGTGAGTTCGAGCATGCCCGTGATGAGGTTGAAGGTGGTGGACTTGCCCGCTCCATTGGGGCCGATCAGGCCCATGATCTCGCCGCAACGAATCTGAAAACTCACATCGTTGACGGCCACCAGTCCGCCAAACTCCTTGCGCACGGCCTGCACATCCAAGACCAGTTCGTCTTTTTGGGGATGGTCTCGCAAGGGCAGGGGGCCTGCGCCGTGCCAGTCGCGCTTGCGCGGTGGCGCAGGGAAGCGCCGCTCGATGAAGGGCCACAGACCATCGGGGGCGTACTTGAGTACGATGACCAGCAAAATGCCAAACACCACCGTCTCGAAGTTGCCGCTGGTGCCGATGATCTGGGGCAAGAGCATTTGCAATTCGTCTTCGATGATGCGCACGGCGCCCGCACCAATCAAAGCCCCCCAGACATGGCCCACACCGCCCAAAACCGCCATGAACAGGTACTCGATGCCTTTGGCGATGGAAAACGGCGTGGGGTTGACCGCACGCTGAAAGTGCGCGAACAACCAGCCGGAGATGGCTGCCAGCACCGCGGCATAGATGAAGATGATGAGCTTGTAGCGGAAGGTGGAAATGCCCATGGCCTCTGCCATTTGCGATCCGTTCTTCAAAGAGCGAATGGCACGGCCCGCACGCGAATCCAGCAGATGCGTCACGGCCACGGCCGAAACCAGCACGAACACCCAAATCAGGTTGTGCAGGCCTCGCCCGCTGCCCAGCGACCAGCCCAGCAGTTCCACGGCAGGCACGCCCAGGATGCCGTCATACTTGCCCAGCCAGTCCATATTGGCCATGGTGTAGTTCAGAGCCAGGCCCCAAGAGATGGTGGCCAGGGGCAGGTAGTGCCCGGACATGCGCAGGGTGAGGGCGCCCAGCACGAGTGCCGCTGCTACCGACAGACCCACCCCCACCACCAAGGTCAGCCAGGGCGACATATTGAGCTTGACGGCCAAAAAGGCGGCCGTGTAGGCCCCCACACCCACGAAGGCCGCCTGCCCAAACGAGGTCAGGCCTCCTACACCCGTGAGCAAGACCAGGCCCAGGGCCACCAGGGCGTACAGGCCAATGAAATTTGACTGCGTGATCCAAAAGTCGGGGACCGGCAGCGCGGGCATCAGCAGGATCAGCGCCGCAAACCCCCCAAAGGCAAAGCGCCGCACTGCACGGGTCACGGTGTCCACCTCAATGCTCCTCGTCGTGCGGGTCACTCAGTGAGCGCCACAAGAGCACGGGCAAGATGGAACTGAAGACGATCACCTCTTTGAAGGCGCTGGCCCAGAACGAGCCGAAGCTCTCGATCAGTCCCACGCCAATGGCCCCCAACATGGCCAACGGGTAACTGGCCAGACCGGCAAACACCGCGGCCACAAAGCCCTTGAGTCCGATGATGAAGCCGCTGTCGTAGAACAAGGTGGTGGTGGGCCCGATGAGCAGGCCCGACAGCGCGCCGATGAACGCGGCCATCGTGAACGATAGGCGGCCCGCCGATGTGCTGGAGATGCCCATCAACCGGGCGCCCAGGCGGTTCACCGCGGTGGCCCGCAGCGCCTTGCCGCGCAAAGAGCGCTCAAAGAACAGCCACAACGCGATGATCAATACCGCGGTGGTGGCAAAGATGATGAGCGTTTGGCCCGAAAGCGTCACCGCCCCCAACGTGAAGCGCTCATCCCAAAAGCTCGGGTTGCGAAAGCCCTCGGCCCCAAAAAAGAACAGGCCCATCCCCACCAAAGCGAAGTGCACACCGACCGATACGATGAGCAGCACCAAAACCGTCGCGTCGGCCAGTTTCTCGTAGGCCAGCCGATACACCAGCGGGCCAATGGGGGTGACCAGGGCCAAGGTGAGTACGGCTTGCGCCAACAGCGGCAGTTTGAGCGGGGCCGCCCAGACCACCACGGCACTGATGGCCACGGGGTAGGCCAAGGTGGCGGCGGCGCGTCGCGCCAAACGGGCAGGCGAGGCGTGATGGCGCAGGCCGTTCCAAACATCAGAAGCGGCCACAAAAACAGCCAGGATCAACAAGAACCACACCGTGCCCGGCACTGCGCCGCCTTGGAGGATGGCCAGCGTGAGGGCCCCAAAGGCCACGAACTCGCCCTGTGGGATGAAGATCACCCGGGTCACGGCAAAGACCAAGACAGTGGCCAGCGCCAACAGCGCGTACACCGCGCCATTGGTGACCCCATCTAGGGCCAGGATGCTGGCAATCGAAAAGTCCATGCAGGCTAGTGTGCCTCAGGCCAAGTCCCCGCCCACGCGCGGGGACTTGGACGGGGCCGCGGGGCGGTCAGTTGGCCAGCGCCCAATCGCTGTTGACCACCTTGAGCATCACGCCCGTCTCCAGGGTGTAGCCCCAATGGTCGTCCTTGGTCCAGTTCATGACACCGTGGGAAAACACCGTGCGGCCCATGGTCTCGATGCCTTCCTTCAGGGCAGCGCGAAACTCCTTGGTGCCGGGCTTGGCTTTCCTCAATGCGCCAGGCAGTACCTTTTCCAACACGATCAAGGCGTCATACGCGTGGCCGGCAAACTGATTGCGCGAGCCAGTGCCATAGGCCTTTTCGTACTTGGCCACGAAGTCCATGGCGGCCTTCTTGGATGGATGGCTGTCGGGCAGCAATTCGCCCACTACGGCCGGACCCGACACGACAAAAGCGCCCTCCACATCCTTGCCTCCCACGCGCATCAGGTCGCGGGTGGCCGCGGCGTGGGTCTGGAAGATCTTGCCTTTGTAGCCGCGCTCCACCACGGCCTTGTGCGGCATGGCAGCACCCGAGCCTGAGGCCACGATCAGCATCGCATCGGGGTTGGCGGCGGTCAGTTTGAGCGCCTGCGCCGTCACGCTGGTGTCCGTGCGGGCAAAGCGTTCGGTGGCCACGATCTTGATGCCGTTTTTATCGCCTTCGGCCTGAATGGCCTTGAGCCATTGCTCACCATAGGCATCGGTGTAGCCCAAAAACCCGATGGTCTTGACCCCTTGCTTTTTCATGAGGTTGACCATGGCATGGGCCATGACCTCATTGGATTGCGGCAGGCGGAAGGTCCAGCTGTCTTTGCCAGGCGGCAGCCCAATGGGCGATGCGGCCAACTGCACCGTGCCGGATTCAGCGGCCACATCGGCAATGGGGATGGCCACCGGCGTGGCCGCGGAGCCGATGATCAGATCCACCTTCTCATCGGTGACAAATCGGCGGGCGTTGGACACCCCCTTGGTGGGATCGGTGGCGTCGTCCAAGATGATGACGCGCAGCTTCTCTCCGGCAATGCTTTGCGGCCACAGCTTGAACTGGTTTTGCATGGGCAAACCCAGCCCCGAGGCCGGCCCGGTCAAGGGCAAGGTGATGCCGATGGTGATATCGGCCAGCGCAGGGGCGGTGGCCAGGACGACGGCGGCAGCCGCCAGGGTTTTCTTGAACACGTTCACAGGGTTCTCCTCCAAGTTCAGGTGGTGTGATTCAACGGGTGGAAAGCGGTCTCAGGGGCTGCTGGAGCCCACGATGACATGGGGTGAGGGGTCTGTATAGAGGGACTCCACCAATGCACTGCGGTGCTGGAGCACGGCGCGTTGATTGATCGAGCCTTTGTCGGTGGCCTCACCCCGGTCCATGGAGGGCGGATCCTCCAGGGGAAGTAGACGCGTGACCCGATTGGCGCTGCCCGTGGCCTCCTGGCGCAGCCGATTGGCCAGACGCTGGAAAAACGCGCGCACAGCCGGATGGCCCAGCACCTGTGACATGGGGGCATCAGCGGGCAGTTCACCAGCCAAAGCGCGGCAGGCCTGCGGGCGCACAAAGAGCAAGGCGCCCACTTCATTGCGATTCAGGCCCGTGATGACGGCATCTTGCACGCACGGGTCGCCGGCCAGGATGATGCGTGCGCGCAAGGGCCCCACGCTGACGAAGGTGCCCGTAGACAGCTTGAAGTCTTCGGCGGTTCGACCATCAAATCGCAATCCCCGCTGCGGGTCTTGCGGGTCTATCCATTGCACGGCGTCGCCCGTGCGGTAGTAGCCTTCTTCGTCAAAGGCTTCGCGGGTTTGATCGGGATCGCGCCAGTACCCGGGCATGACATGCGGCCCGCGGAAACGGATCTCAACCTTTTCTTGCTGCGCTACGAGCTTGACTTGCACGCCTGGCATGGGCAGGCCGATATGCCCAGAGGCCACATCGGTGCCCACTGCGAAGGTGCATGACGGTGAGGTCTCGGTCATGCCCAAGCCGGTGATGATGCGCACCCGCTCGCCCACGCTGGCCTGCGCGTGGTCGTGCAACTGGTCCCACACCGCCTGGCTGAGGGCGGCGCCCGAAAAGAAAAGCGCCTTGCATCGCGCAAAGAGGCGATCGCGAAGCGCAGGGTCACCGTCCATGGCGCGCGCAATTTCCTCCAGCCCCTTGGGCACGTTGAAATAGATCGTTGGCGAGATCTCGCGCAGGTTGTGCAGGGTCTGGGCCATGTCCGCTGGCGTCGGCTTGCCGTCATCGATGTACAGGGTGCCGCCGTTGTACAGCACGATACCCACGTTGTGGCTGCCGCCAAAGACGTGGTTCCACGGCAGCCAGTCCACGAGCACGGGGGGCTCCTCGGCCAAAAAGCCCAGGGTCTGCCGAATCATCTGCTGGTTGCAGCACAGCATGCGGTGGGTGGTGATCACGCCCTTGGGCATCTTGGTGGAGCCCGATGTGAAAAGAAATTTGGCGATGGTCTCGGGCCCTGTGGCGGCGTGAGCGGCCGCTGCGCTGGGGCCTGGCACAGTGGCCAGCAGACTGTCGAAGGGCTGGGTGGAGCGTTCGCTCAACTCGCCTTGGGCCAACACCACCTCGACATCGTGGGGTACGGCAGCAGCGATCGCACGCCCATAGGCTGGTGAGCTGGCCAGTACAAGACCCGGGGTGGTGGTGTGCACGATGTGGCGCAACTTGCCAAAGTCTTGGGACACCAAGGAGTAGGCGGTGGAGATGGGCACCCAGGGCACGCCGACCCACAAGGCCCCCATGGCCAGGCTGAGGTGTTCCAGGCTGTTTTCGCTGAGGATGGCCACGGGTCGCTCGGCACTCAGGCCCCTGTCCACCAGCGCCTGCCCCACCGCCTGGGCACGCTGCCACATTTGCGCGTAGGTCAAGGTGACCCAGTCCCCAGGCGTGCCGTTGGCAGCCGGTGGGCCGCGCCGGGCCACGAAGATCCGATCGGGGGTGGTTTGGGCCCAGTGCTGCAATCGATCCGACAGGCGGTCGGGGTAGGGCAGCAACGCTTCGGTGGACTCCACCAGCGTGGCACCATCGCTGCGACTCACCACCCGCGCGCTCAGACACCCCCCCACGCGTGCGTCGCGGTAGCGCGGCGCCTGAAGGCCGGTTTCCTGCAAGGCTGCCCCGGTGCTCATGCCGTGGCCTTGAGCACCTTGCCTGCGCGTCCTTCCAGAAAGGCCCGCAGCCGGGCCTGGGCTTCGGGGGTGCTTTCTGCGACGGCGGCCATGAGCGACTCGGTAAACAAGCCCTCGCTTTGCGACTGATCGGCAATGCGTGGCAAGGCGTGCATCACCGCGAAGTTGGAAAGGGGCGCGTTTTGCGCCACCCGGTCGGCCAGTGCCAGAGCCTTTGAGACCGCCTGACCCGACTCCACCACATATTGCGTCAGGCCACAGGCCAGACCCTCCCGGGCGTCCAAGACGCGCCCGGTCATCATCAAATCGGTCATGCGCGCCACGCCAATGAGCCGCGGGATGCGCGCAGACCCACCGCCGCCCACAAAGATGCCCCGCTGTCCTTCCGGCAAACCGTAATAGGCCGTCTCGTCGGCCACACGCAAGTGACAGGCCGAGGCCAGCTCCAAGCCGCCACCCACCACGGCGCCGTGCAGCGCAGCCACAACGGGCACACGACCGAACTGGATGGCATCGAAGGCGGCATGCCACATGCGGGAATGCAAGACGCCGCTGCCCACATCGCGCTCGACCAGCTCCGACAAGTCCAGGCCAGCGCAGAAGTGGTCACCCTGACCGCTGATGACGGCAGCCTTCACGGTCTCGGGCAAGTTGAGAAAGCAGGTGTGCAGTTGCGTGATCAGCGGGTCACTCAAGGCATTGCGCTTGGCTGGGCGATTGAGCCGAACATGCGCCACCGAATCGGTCAGGCTGATGTCGAGCAGGTCCAACGCGGCCAGCACATTGGAAGCGCAAGAGTCGATTGGGGAGGGGGGCGGTGAGGGAGTCATGAGCACCAGAGGGCGACGCCAAAATCGTTACGGGCGATAAGATAGTTCAGCAGTTGAAATAGAAGATTCGGGAAAACCCGAGGTTTTACTAGACCCTGTGCTGTAAAAATCTCGCCGATATCCCGCCGGGCCATGTAAAACTAATTAAAAATTTGAACTGTCTAAAGTGAAGACCGACGACCTCATCGCCATTGACGTGCACACCCACGCGGAGGTGTCGTGTCGCAATCCGTTTGACAACTACGGAGAGGAGTACGACCGGGCGGCCGACAAGTATTTCGGCTCAGACCGGCGTCCCACCATTGCCGAGACCGTGGCGCACTACCGGGAGCTCAAGATCGGTTTGGTGATGTTCACGGTGGACTCTGAAAGCCAACTCGGGCGGCGGCGTATCCCCAACGAGGAGATCTGCGATGCCGCGCGGGAAAACAGCGACATGATGGTGGCCTTCGCCTCGATCGATCCGCACAAGGGCAAGATGGGCGCGCGCGAGGCCAGGCGACTGATCGAGGAGTGTGGCGTCAAGGGCTTCAAGTTTCACCCCACGGTACAGGGCTTCTTGCCCTACGACCGCATGGCCTGGCCACTGTATGAAGTGATTGCCGAATACCGCTTGCCTGCCATCTTTCACAGCGGGCATTCGGGCATCGGCAGCGGCATGCGCTGCGGAGGTGGCTTGAGACTGCAAAACAGCAACCCCATGCTGCTCGAGGATGTGGCCATTGATTTTCCGGATATCGAGATCGTCATCGCCCACCCCAGCTGGCCCTGGCAGGACGAGGCGCTGAGCCTGGCTTTGCACAAGCCCAATATCTGGATCGACCTGTCCGGATGGAGCCCCAAATACTTTCCGCCCCAACTGATCCAGTACGCCAACACCCTGCTCAAGGACCGCATGCTGTTTGGCAGTGACTTTCCGCTGATCACGCCGCAGCGCTGGATGAAGGATTTTGAGGAGGCGGGCTTCAAGGATTCGGTCAAACCGCTCATCCTCAAAGAAAACGCCAAACGGCTGCTGAAATTTTCATAACCTGCTGAACTGCCATGACCACTCGCAACACCCCCCCTTTTCGAGCCGACCACGTGGGCAGTTTTCTGCGCCCCAAGTACTTGCTGGATGCACGCGAGGCGCATTTTGTCCACAAGACCCTCAGCGCTGAGCAACTGCGCGAGGTCGAAGACCGCGCCATTGCCGAGATCGTGAAGTTTCAGCAGGACGTGGGCTTGCACAGCATTACCGACGGCGAGTTTCGCCGCACCTACTTCCACATCGATTTCCTGGACCAGCTCGGTGGCGTCAAAACCGACATCCCGGTGACGATCCGCAAGCCCGATGGCAGCGAGGAACTCGCCCCACCCACCATCCGCGTGGTTGACAAGGTGCGCCATGTGCGCGACATCCAGCGCGCTGATTTTGAGTACCTCCGCTCACAAGTGGCCGCAGGGCTCACGCCCAAGGTGACCATTCCCTCACCGACCATGCTGCACTTTCGGGGTGGACGCGCGGGCATCAGCCGCCAGGCGTATCCGGAGTTGGAGCCCGACTTCTACGACGATGTGGCGCTTGCTTATGGCCAGGAGTTGCAGTCGTTGGCCCGGGCAGGCTGCCAGTATGTGCAGATGGACGACACCAATCTGGCCTATCTGTGCGACGAAAAGATGCGCGAGGCCGCGCGTCAGCGGGGTGATGATCCCAACGAGCTGCCCCACCGTTATGCGCGCTTCATCAACAAGGTCGTGGCGCACAAACCGGCAGGCATGACGCTGGCGATGCACCTGTGCCGGGGCAACTTCAAGAGCACGCATGCCGCTTCTGGAAACTATGAGCCGGTGGCCGAGGCCTTGTTGGCCGAAATGGACATCGACGCCTTCTTCCTGGAGTACGACGATGACCGATCGGGGGACTTCCGGCCGCTGCGGTTCTTGCCCAAGGGCAAGATCGTGGTGCTGGGATTGGTGACCACCAAGTTCGGTGAAATGGAAAGCAAAGACACGCTCAAGCGTCGCATCGATGAGGCCGCACGCTTTGCGCCCATGGAGCAGCTGTGCCTGTCGCCGCAGTGCGGCTTTTCCAGCACCGTGCATGGCAACAACATTGCCGTGGAAGCGCAGCGCGCCAAGCTGCGCCTGGTGGTGGAGACCGCCCAGGAAGTCTGGGGCTAGCGGCGGTTCAGTTCAGCGGCAGGCCGACATAGTTTTCGGCCATGGCGGTAGAGGCTGCGGTTGAGTGCACGAGGTAGTCCAACTCTGCGGCTTGCATCTTTTGGTTGAAGGTGCCGCCATCGGGGAACTTGTGCATCAGTGAGGTGAACCACCACGAGAAGCGCTCGGCCTTCCATATCCGGCGCAGGCATCGGGCGGAGTAGTGGTCCATCTCGGTGGTGCGACCGCTGTACCAGGCCACCAAGCCCTGAGCCAAATAGCTGACGTCGGCGGCCGCCAGGTTCAAGCCCTTGGCGCCTGTGGGCGGCACGATGTGGGCGGCATCTCCGGCCAGGCACAGACGGCCAAAGCGCATGGGCTCGGCCACGAAACTGCGCAGGGGCGCAATACTCTTTTCAATCGAGGGGCCGGTGACCAAGGCGTGGGCGGCTGCCGGGTCAAGCCGGCGCTTGAGCTCTTCCCAAAAGGCCTCATCGCTCCATTGCTCAACCCGGTCTTCCAGCGAGCACTGCACGTAGTAGCGGCTGCGCTGGGGCGAGCGCATGGAGCACAGGGCAAAGCCTCGCTCATGGTTGACGTAAATGAGCTCATCGCTCACTGGCGGCGTGTCGCTGAGCAGCCCGAGCCAACCAAAGGGGTAGACTTTTTCAAAGGTTTGGATGGCATCCGTGGGGACGCTGGCGCGGCTGACCCCATGAAAGCCGTCACAGCCCGCGATGAAGTCACAGTGCAATTCGTGGACGCGGCCCTCGTGTTGGTAGCGCACCCACGGCTTGTCTGTATCGAATCCGTGTAGCGACACCTCGGTGGCCTCGTACACCGTGGTCAACCCCTGCCGGGATCGCAAGTCCATGAGGTCCCGTGTGACTTCGGTTTGTCCATAGACCAGCACCTGCTTGCCACCCGTCAGGCGCTGCATGTCAATGCGGTGTCGCTGACCACCAAAGCACAGGTCAAACCCCCCGTGCACCAAGCCTTCTTTTTGCATGCGTTGTGCCGCGCCGGCTTCGTGCAGCAGTTGCACGGTGGTCTGCTCCAATACGCCAGCGCGGATGCGACCCAACACATAGTCGGCGCTTTGACGCTCGAGAATGACCGCGTCAATGCCCGCGCGCGCCAGCAGGGCGCCCAGCAACAGCCCCGAGGGGCCGGCTCCGATGATGGCCACTTGTGTCTTCATGGGTGCTTCCTCGATCCATAGCCTAACCCATGTTCACGCATCGGGCCTGTGCGGCCCACGGCGCGCAGATTGGCGACAATGTCAATTCCTGAGACTTCCATCCTTGGCGGCTGCGCCGCGAAGGTCTGACCGAAATGACTGTCGTCCTGCAATCGTCTACCGCGGCCACCACTCCCATCGAGCTCACCGATGCGGCCTCTTGGCCCCAGCACCTGGGCGCCTTGCCCGCTCCCACGCAGCAGTGGTTGAGCGCGGTGGGGTTTCGCGGCGCCCCCGACACCTTCGCTTTGGTGCCCAATGCCCAGGGTGGTTTGGGGCAGGTGTGGGCCGGGGTGAGATCCCCCCAAAGTCCCTACGCTTTGGGCGCTTTGCCCCGCCTCTTGCCCGTGGGGCGCTACGGCCTCGGGCGTCACGGTCTGCGGGCGGACGGATACGCCGCAGCCCTGTCCTGGGAATTGGGCTCGTATGTGTTTGATGCCTACAAGCGCAGTGCGCGTGAGGCTGCCACCCTGGTGCTGCCAGTCGACTCAGCCACCCGACGTGGCTTGCTGGAGGCCACCACCATCGCCGCTGTGCGAGATCTCATCAACACGCCGGCTGAGCACCTCGGGCCTGCCGAGCTGGCCCAGGCGGTGCAAGCTGCGGCGCGTGCCCACGGGGCGCGTTTCACGCAGGTCGTCGGCCAGGAGCTGCTGAAAAAGAACTTTCCGGCCATCCATGCGGTGGGGCGCGCGGCCGAGCGTGCGCCACGGTTGATCGAGCTGAATTGGGGCAATCCCCGGCATCCTCGCTTGACCCTGGTGGGCAAGGGCGTGTGTTTCGACTCGGGTGGCCTGGACTTGAAGCCTGCTGAGGCCATGCGTTGGATGAAAAAGGACATGGGAGGCGCCGCCAATGCCCTGGGTCTGGCGTGCTTGATCATGGCCTTGAAGTTGCCCGTACGCCTGCAGCTGCTCATTGCGGCTGTGGAAAATGCGGTCTCAGGCAATGCCTTTCGACCGGGCGATGTGATCCGCACCCGTCAAGGCTTGCACATTGAAATTGGCAATACCGACGCTGAGGGCCGTGTGATCTTGTGTGACGCGCTGGCCTACGGCGCCGAGCACAAGCCCGATTTGATGATCGACATGGCCACCCTGACGGGGGCGGCGCGGGTGGCCCTGGGGCCGCAGCTGCCGGCGTTGTTCACCCGTGACAACGCGTGGGGGCGCGAACTCATGGATTTGGGGGCCAGCGTTGAGGATCCGCTGTGGCAATTGCCGTTGTGGCGCGGCTATCACCCCATGATCGAAAGCGACATTGCCGATATCGTCAACACCGGCAAGGGCCCCATGGCTGGGGCCATCACGGCCGCGCTATTCCTGGATGACTTTGTCCCCGCATCGGTGCCCTGGCTGCACCTGGACTTGTTCGCCTGGAACGATGCGTCGCGCCCGGGTCGGCCTGTGGGGGGTGAGGCGCAGACGGTTCGTGTGCTGCTGCGCTGGTTGGAACAGCGTTACGCCCAGCCCTCGGCGCGCTCGAACAAGCGCTGAGGGCTTGCCAAGCTCAACCCCGATCAGATAGACTCGCGCAATTAACCGACCAAGTGGTCGGGTAACTGCAAGGGGGTGGCATGTCTGATGCAACAGTGCTGACGCAGCGCGAGGGCGCCCTCGCGTGGCTGACCTTGAATCGCCCTGCCAGCTTGAACAGCTTTACGCAGGAGATGCATGCCCAACTGCTGAGCGCCCTGAATGAGGCTGCCCATGACGATCAGGTGCGCTGCGTCATCATCACGGGCGCTGGCCGCGGCTTTTGTGCCGGGCAAGATTTGAGTGATCCGGCCATGGCCACCGCCGATGGCAGCGCGCCCGATGTGGGCGCTGTGGTGGAGCGTCACTATCTGCCCTTGGCATTGCGCCTGCGCAGCATGCCGGTGCCCGTGGTGGCGGCGGTCAATGGCGTGGCCGCCGGAGCGGGTGCCAATATGGCCCTGTGCTGTGACCTGGTGGTGGCCGCTCGGAGTGCAAGCTTCATTCAAGCCTTTAGCAAAATCGGTTTGGTGCCCGACTGCGGCGGCACCTGGCTGCTGCCGCGGCTGGTGGGTCGAGCTCGCGCCTTGGGGCTGGCCATGACGGCCGACAAGCTGCCAGCCGAGCAAGCTGAGCGCATGGGGCTGATCTGGCAGTGTGTGGATGACACCCAGTTGGCAGACGAGGCGAGGGCCCTGGGGCTGCGCTTGAGCGCATTGCCCAGCGCGGCGCTGGCACAGACCCGGCGCGCGCTCGATGAAGCCTCCACCCTGGACTTCGAAGCGGCCTTGCGTCACGAGGCAGCCATACAGGGGCAGCTGGGGCGCGCCCACGATTTTGCCGAAGGGGTAGCCGCATTCCTGGCCAAGCGAGCGCCACAGTTCAAGGACCGCTGAGATGAGTGCCACCTTCACCGCGCAACAGGTGGCTGAGGCCACGCGTGACCACATGTGGCAAGGCGACCGCGCCTCTCAAGGTCTGGGCATGTCGGTGGTGGCCATTCATCAGGGTGAAGCCACGCTGACCATGACCGTGCGCCCCGACATGCTCAACGGTCACGACATCTGCCACGGTGGCTTCATCACCACCTTGGCCGACAGCGCCTTTGCCTTTGCCTGCAACGCCTACAACGAGCTCACCGTGGCCTCGGGCTTTGATGTGAATTTGGTCAGCGCTGCCCGGCTGGGCGATGTGCTCACGGCGCAGGCTGTCGAGGTGAGCAAGTCGGGCCGCACGGGGGTCTATGACATCACGGTGCGCAATCAGCATGGGCAGGCGGTGGCGCATTTTCGCGGCCGCTCCTATACCTTCAAGGGCAAGCCGCTGGTACAAGGGCTGCCCATGGGCAAGATCGGATCTGGAGACTGACCCAGGCCAGATAACGACCAAACGGAGACTGTTTATGCCTGTCAAGCAACCCGCCCCTGGCGATTTGGAGCCCATCGAGCGCGCCAGCTCAGATGAGTTGCAGGCCTTGCAGCTGCGCAGACTGCAATGGACGCTGCAGCATGCCTACGACAACGTGGCCCATTATCGGCGTGCGTTCGACGCCAAGGGGGTGCACCCCAGCGACTGCCGAAGCCTGGCGGATCTGGCGCGCTTCCCGTTCACGGCCAAGTCGGACCTGCGCGAGCACTACCCCTTCGGCATGTTTGCCGTCCCGCGAGATCGGGTGGTACGGGTCCACGCCTCGTCGGGGACCACTGGCAAACCCACTGTGGTGGGCTACACCCAAGGCGATATTGACCGCTGGGCCGATCTGGGCGCTCGCAGCATCCGCGCTGCAGGCGGACGCGCGGGCGATATGGTGCATGTGGCCTATGGCTATGGTCTGTTCACGGGCGGCCTAGGCGCCCACTACGGGGCCGAGCGACTGGGCTGTACCGTGGTGCCCATGGGCGGCGGGCAGACCGAAAAGCAGGTCCAGCTCATTGAAGACTTCCAGCCCGACATCATCATGGTCACGCCCAGCTACATGCAGGTGATCATCGATGAGTTTCGCAAACAGGGCAAAGATCCGCGCCAGATGTCGCTGAAAGTGGGCATCTTTGGGGCCGAGCCCTGGACGGAGCAGATGCGCCGCGACATTGAAGACAACGCCGGGCTTGATGCCGTGGATATCTACGGATTGAGTGAAGTCATGGGCCCGGGTGTTGCCAACGAATGCATCGAATCCAAAGATGGCCCCGTGATCTGGGAAGACCATTTTTACCCCGAGATCATCGATCCGCTGACGGGAGAGGTATTGCCCGATGGCAGCGAGGGCGAGTTGGTCTTCACCACGCTGACCAAAGAGGCCTTGCCAGTGGTGCGCTATCGCACACGCGATCTCACCCGACTGCTGCCGCCCACCTCACGCAGCATGCGGCGTATCGGCAAGATCGTGGGTCGCAGCGACGACATGCTCATCATTCGCGGCGTCAACCTGTTTCCTACTCAAATCGAGGAGCTGGTGCTGCAGCAGGGCCAGCTGACGGGGCACTACCAGCTGGTGATCACGCGCGAAGCCCTCTTGGACGAAGTGCAAGTGCGCTGTGAGATTCATCCCTCGCACGCCACGGCAGACCGGGCGTCCATTGCCCAGGCGCTACAGCAGCGCATCAAAACCCTTATTGGCGTGAGCACAGAAGTCCAGGTGTGCGATCCGGGCGCTGTGGAGCGCTCGCTGGGCAAGGCCCGCCGGGTGATCGATCAGCGTCCCAAGTAGTGCAATGGCATGAGCACGATTTTCCAATCCCCGTGACAGGCAGGAGCAGCGGTATGTACACCCAAGCCATGGATCTGGCCCCTAACGAGCAGCGCAAGACCTTGCGCTCGGCGCAGGAGGCCCAACTCGAGCAGCGATTTGATGAACGAATCGACGCTGGAGACTTCATTGAGGCCAAAGACTGGATGCCCGAGCACTACCGCAAGACCCTGGTGCGTCAAATCAGTCAGCATGCTCACTCGGAGATTGTGGGCATGCTGCCCGAAGGCAATTGGGTCACGCGCGCGCCCACTCTCAAGCGCAAGGCGATCTTGTTGGCCAAAATCCAAGACGAGGGTGGCCACGGCCTGTACCTGTACGCAGCTGCCGAAACACTGGGCGTGAGCCGCGATGAATTATTGGATGCGCTGCACAGCGGCAAGGCCAAGTACAGCTCCATCTTCAACTACCCCACGCTGACCTGGGCCGATGTGGGGGTGATTGGCTGGTTGGTGGATGGCGCTGCCATCATGAACCAGGTACCGCTGACAAGGTGTTCTTATGCACCCTATGCGCGCGCCATGGTGCGCATCTGTCGCGAAGAAAGCTTCCATCAGCGTCAAGGGTTTGACGCCCTATTGGTGATGATGCAGCAGGGCACTGAGGCACAACGCGCCATGGTGCAAGATGCGGTTAACCGGTGGTGGTGGCCCAGTCTGATGATGTTTGGCCCGCCCGATACCGAGAGTGTGCATGGCACGCAAAACACCCGTTGGGGCATCAAGCGCATCAGCAACGACGATTTGCGCCAAAAGTTCATCGACGCCACCGCTGAGCAGGCGCGCGTTTTGGGGGTGAGCCTGCCCGATGAGCAGTTGCGCTGGAACGAGCAGCGCGGGCACTACGACTTTGGCCCCATCGACTGGGAGGAGTTTTGGCGGGTGGTCGCCGGCCACGGCCCGTGTAATCGCGAGCGACTGGAGGCCCGTGTCAAGGCCTGGGACGACGGCGCTTGGGTACGCGAGGCGGCTGTGGCCTATGCCCGCAAACAGCAATTGAAGGAGCAAGCGGCATGAGCCAAGACACCAACAAGACTCCCCATACCGATTCGTCTTGGCCCTTGTGGGAGGTGTTCGTGCGCCCCCGCTCGGGTTTGGAGCACAAACATTGCGGCAGCTTGCACGCCAGCGATGCGGCCATGGCCTTGCAAATGGCGCGTGAGGTCTACACCCGGCGCCAGGAGGGCTCCAGCATCTGGGTCATCCCCTCGGCTCAGATCACCGCCTCGGACCCTGGTGACAAGGACATGTACTTCGACCCGGCACAAGACAAGGTCTATCGCCACCCCACCTTCTATACCTTGCCCGATTCGGTCAACCACATGTGAGTGCCCTCCCATGCATGCCACCTCCATTGCTCCCCAGCTCAGCCCGCCTGTTCGCTATGTTTTGCGCCTGGGCGACACCGCGCTGATCCACGCCCAACGCCTGGCGGAGTGGTGCGGACACGGCCCGATCCTCGAAGAAGACATTGCGCTGACCAATCTGTCTTTAGATCTGCTGGGTCAGGCCAGGGCCTTGCTTGCGCACGCTGGAACCCTTGAAGGGCAAGGGCTGGACGAAGACCAGTGGGCCTTTTTGCGTGAGGAGCATCACTACTTCAACCTGACCCTGGTCGAGCAGCCCATGCGCCGCAGCAGTGCACACAGCTCGGGGGGCGACTTTGCCGATACCGTGGTGCGCAATTGGCTGGTGTCGCAGTGGTTCTTGTTGCACTGGCAGGCGTTGGCCCACTCAACCGATGCCGAGTTGTCCGCCATAGCCGGCAAGGCCGCCAAGGAGGCACGCTATCACGTGGCCCATGCGGCCAGTTGGGTGGTGCGTTTGGGTGACGGCACCGAGGAGTCGGCGCGCCGCACGCAATCGGCACTGAATCGCGCGTGGCCCTTTGTACCCGAGATGTTTGCCGACGACGAAGTCGATGGCCAGGCCAGAAGTTCAGGGCTGGGGCCATCTCGTTCCAGCCTCGCTGCGGCGTGGCACGCGGCTGTCCACACCGTGCTGCAGGAGGCCGCACTCCAGCGTCCCCAGGATTCTTCCTATCTCAGTACCGCCAGCCAGGGACGTCACAGCGAGCACATGGGCTTCATCCTGGCGGAGATGCAGCATTTGCAACGCGTGTACCCGGGCGGGCGGTGGTGAACGCCCGGCAACGTCAAGCCTGGGACGTGTTGCACGGCGTGCTCGACCCCGAAGTGCCCGTGCTCTCGGTGTGTGATTTGGGCATCGTGCGCGAGGTGACATGCTCCGACGCCGGTACGCAAGTGGTCCTCACGCCCACCTACTCCGGATGCCCCGCCACCGAGGTCATCAGCCACGGGGTCTCCCAGGCCCTGGAAGCGGCAGGGTTGGGACCCGTGCAGATTGAATTGCGCCGTGCGCCGGCCTGGACCACCGACTGGATCTCGGACCAAGGGCGGCGCAAGCTGGCCGAGTACGGCATTGCCCCTCCTGGGCCCGCACTGCCCGACGGGGAGCAGCCGATTCGCTGGCTGGGCCACGCCGTGGCCTGTCCGCGTTGTCACAGCCGTCACACCGAACAGCTCAGCGCCTTTGGTGCCACGGCCTGCAAGGCCTTGTACCGGTGTGTGAGTTGCCGCGAACCATTTGAACATTTCAAACCGATATGAGCACGCAACGTTCGAGCTTTCATTCTCTTCGGGTATCGCGTTTGGAGCGCGATACCGACGACGCCGTGGTCATCAGCTTTGACATCCCGCAGGCGTTGGAAGAGGCGTTTTCATTTCAGCCCGGCCAGTACCTGACGCTTCGAGCATCTATGCAGGGCCAGGAAGTGCGGCGCTCCTACTCCATTTGTTCGGGTCTAGGCGAACCGCTGAGGGTGGGGGTACGACGCATCCCCGAGGGCCAGATGTCTTCTTGGCTGCATGACCAGGTGCAAGAGGGGCAATCACTTCAAGTCATGCCGCCGCAAGGCCGCTTTGGGGCTGCCTTGTTGCCCTGGTTGACTGGGCGCCCTTCCCATCCGACGCCGTCTTCAGCTCCCCATCTGCTCATGATCGCAGCGGGCAGCGGCATCACGCCCATTTTGTCGCTCGTCCGTACCGCCTTGTCGCGCCTGCCGCAGGCGAGGGTGACGCTGCTTTATGGCAATCGGCATGTGGCCTCTACCTTGTTCAAAGAAGAGTTGGAAGACCTCAAGAATCGGTATCTGTCGCGCTTGACCCTGCATACGGTGTTCTCCAGAGAAATCGTGGATGCGCCGGCCGATTCACCGCTGGCCGCTGGACGGCTGGATGCGGCTCGCCTGGGCGTGTTCTTGCACACCCTGGTCGACCCACGCAGCGTCGATGAGGTGTTCGTGTGCGGTCCTCACGAGCTCAACGAAGAAGCACCCCAGGCTTTGGCTGCCGCGGGCATCGACCTGGCGCGCATCCATGTCGAACGGTTCGGCGCGCCCCCAGCCGCTGGGGCGGCAGTCGGTGCCGCTTCTCGCCTAGGTGATGCAGCCCAAGCCCAAGTAGCGCTCATCCGAGATGGACTGACTCGTCAATTCGGTTATCTGGCCAGCGATGAGAGCATCCTGGATGCTGCAGCACGCGCGGGGCTGGATGTACCGTACTCCTGCAAATCGGGTGTGTGTGCCACGTGCCGCTGCAAGCTGCTAGAGGGTGAGGTGCGTATGGAGCGCAATTTCGCCCTCGAGTCCGCCGATGTACAGGCTGGCTTCATCTTGAGCTGTCAGGCACGACCCCTCAGTGATCGGGTCGTTGTGTCTTTCGACGAGCGCTGAGGCGGCCCGTTTCATGGCGCGTCCTCGAGCAGCCCGTTACGAACAAGCGCGGCAAGAAATCCTGCACGCTGCCGCACGCCTGTTCGCCCAGCGGGGCTACACCGCCGCCACCATGAGCGAAGTAGCACGCGAAAGCGGACTGTCCAAAGCCACCCTGTACCACTACTTCGGCGACAAGCAAGCCATCTTGGAAGAAATCGCGCTGACCCATGTGCGCCGGCTTCAAGCGGTGATCCAGGAGCAGATGCCTCAGCGCGCACCGGCGGCAGATCGTGCTGCCCCCTCCTGTGAGCCTGTGCCTTCGCCTCAGCAGGCCCAAAAGCAGTTACGCCATTTGCTGGCCGGTTTCATGCAGGCCTATACCGGCGCCCAACATGCCCATCGGGTCTTGGCCGAGGACGTGAAGTTCCTGGACCCCACCGCCAAGCGACGGGTGGTGGGCGCGCAACGCCAAGTGGTGGCCGCATTTGCCCAGGCCCTGGCCGATTTACGCCCCGACCTCCAGCCCCAACTGCACACCCCCCTGGCCATGCTCTTGCTAGGCATGATCAACTGGACCTATTTGTGGCTCAAGCCGGGTAAGGCTTTGACGCACCCGGATCTGGCGCCCATCGTGGCCGATTTGTTCCTGGGTGGCTTGCCTGCGGTACGGTCCCCCTCGCGCTAAGCGGTCTTGCCTGCCTTTTGTGCGGATGTTGAGGGTCCGCATCGGATCGGGTGAGCCCATGTGTCACTCTGCGGCGCATGTCGAGACACAGCAAGGACACCCGCTCACACCCCATTGGGGTGCGGCCCCGAGGAACGCAGGTGATCGACAGCGATGGACCTGATGCCTACCGCGAGCGCGCACATTGGCCGCAACCCACCGTATGTCCCGATTGCCGCGCGACCTACCTGGGCGGACGTTGGCAATGGCAAACCGCCCCCGATGGGGCAGCGCTGCACCGGTGTCCTGCTTGTCGCCGCACGCACGATCACCTCCCGGCAGGAGAGGTGCATTTAGAGGGCGACTACTTTGTGGCGCATCGCCAAGAAGTCATGGCCTTGATCCGAGCCCGGGCTGATCGAGCCCGCAGCGAGCATCCGCTGCAGCGCATCATGGCCACCCGAGAAACGCCCCAGGGGGTGATCATCGAAACCACCGATATCCACCTGGCCCACGGTCTGGGACAGGCTGTGCATCACGCCCATGCCGGAGAGCTCAGCGCGGCCCACTTGAAGGGTCAGCAGCTGCTGCGGGTGCATTGGGTGCGTCACCACTGAGCGCTTGCCGCAGTTGATCGCGCAAACCGCTGGCGCGCGGGCGGTGCTGCTGCAGGGCAAGCTGAAACGCCGCTGGCTGCGAGAGCACCACCAGATCTCGCTTGGCACGGGTAACAGCGGTGTAGAGCCACTCGCGTGTCAACCCGGGCCCTGCCGCCTCGCGCTGAGAAATCGAGGGCAGCACCAGCAGCACGCGGTCAAACTCTGAGCCTTGTGCCAAATGCACGGTCATGGCCCATGCGGGCTCATGCGCTGGAAGTTGGGCCAAGGCGATGGCACGCCATCCGGGAGAATGCGGGTCGGTATCGGCAAAGACAGCCTGCGCCTGTCCCTGCGCGTTGGGCAGCAGCACTCCCATGTCGCCGTTGAACAGGCCCAGTTCGGCGTCGTTGTGGCGGATGACAATGGGTTGCCCCCAGCGTTGCTCCCGGGCAGCCGCAGCAGGATCCAATACCATGCCCAGGCTCTCGTTGAGCTGTCGGTTCCACGCGTGGACACCCCAGGGTCCCTCGCGTACCGCACACAGCACCCTGAAGCGTCCCAGGGCCTGGAGCGCAGCGCTCACATGAGAGCCCCAATCGTCGCGGTGCTCCCAACAGGCGCGCACAGCGGCTTGATAGGCCGAAAATCCCTCTTGCCACACGGCACGGGCTTGAGCATCGTCTAACGACCGGGCCGCGCCATTTGAGACCGGAATCCAACGGACACCACGCGCTGATGAGCGCAAGATGTTCAACACAGGCTCATCCTCACCGCGCAGCACTGCTGCGGCCAACTCGGGGATGCTCGACTCTGCTTGAAATCGAAAGGCGTGCCGCAGCACCGCCACGCCGGGCAGGACAGGTGCACTGGCACACAACTCGCTGAATACCGCTCCCGCTTCTACGGCACTCAATTGGTCTTTGTCGCCCAACAGGACCAGGCGTGCTGAGGGCGCGGCCGCATCCAACAGCTCGCGAGCCAGCGCTAAATCGACCATAGAGGCTTCGTCGACGATGAGCACGTCGGCCGCCAGGCTGCCGGGCTCCGGACGGGCCGAGGCGCCGCGGATGACCCGTCGCGGGCCACGGCCCAGCAGTCGGTGCAGGGTGCTGGCTTGCGAGGGTAGCCGTTCGCGCAAAGCCTCAGGCCAGGCATGCGCTGCACTGCGCACCGAATCCAGCAAGCGAGCCGCTGCTTTGCCCGTGGGCGCTGCCAAGACGATGCGCAGTGTGGCCTCTCGTTGGAGCAGGGCATACAGCAGGCTGACCACGGTGGTGGTCTTGCCGGTGCCAGGACCGCCACTGATGAGGCTGAAGCGGTGGGTCAGGGCGATGCCTACCGCGTTGTGCTGATCGACAGACAGCGCGGGCATGCCGGGCGCCGGAATAATCTCGTGTGCAACCTCGGGGGGGTGGCGCACAGCCGCCGCCACGCGGTGCGCCAAGGCGTATTCGTGCTCGTAATCGCGATGCAAATACAAGCGTTGACGGTCATCCAGCACCAGCGGCTGCCCATGGCGGCGCTCAGGTGTGGCCACCAGCCCACTGTCCAACAAGGTTGGGCGTACGGCAGCGTCTACGGTGACGCACACATGGCCGTCTTGCAGCGCCTGAATCACTGAGCGTCCGGCCTGAGCCACGGCCTGGGCTTGAGGGGCGGCACAGCCATAGTCAACAGCCCACTGGTGCAACACATGGGCAAAGCCCTCGGCCAGGCCCTCGGCGGCGCTGGGCGGATCGGCCGTTTTGCGTGAGCCGACAGCTCGGGGCTGCACAGCATTCATGCCAACACCTCGCGGCGCCCCGCCCGGTCTAGGCGCGATGTCCCATCTAGGTAGGCGCTGAGCATTTCCAGCACTTGAGGATCTGGGCGCTCGAAGTACACGCCCAAGGGGTGACCTTGCGCATCTTGCCACGAGGGTCGAACCCCCCGAATGAACAGGTAGACCACCCCGCCCCAATGCTGGTTGGGTTCGTAGTGTGGGATGCGCCGTTGAAGCAGGCGGTGGACGGCCACGCTGTAGATCAGGGCCTGCAAGTGATAGCCCTCGCGTTGCATGGCCTGTTCCACCTGAGGCCGTGTGTAGCGCGAAGCCCCCCAACCCAGGTGATTGGACTTCCAGTCGAGCACGAAGTAGCGGCCCTCATGCTCGAAGACCATGTCGATGAACCCACGAAGATAGCCCTGCAGGGTAGCAAAGGACAGTCCGGCAGCGGAGTGGCCCAGCGCGTTCAGGCACCGTGCCACCTGGTGCGACTGTATGCCCTGGCTGGGCAGCATGAACTCCATCTCGCAGCGTCGGTGGGTGGCAGGCATCTGGCCCAAGACGAGGGGAGTGGAGGTGCCCACAGGAAGCGGCGTTTGGCTCAGGTCGCTCAACAGTGTCCTCACCCCCGGCTGCCCCGACAGGCCTTGAGCATCGATCAGATCGGACCAGGTTTGTGGTGCGCCCAGGTCTGCTTTTTCCAGCAGGCCATGCAGCCATTGCCCAGCCTCAGGACCTTGCGGAAAGTGCAAGATATCGTCGGGTTCAACCTCTTGCGGTGCGTGGCGATGCCAACCGGGCAGGTTCTCGGGGTGCGCCGAATCCGCCTCGCCATTGACCTCGAGGGCAGGCTGTACCCCAAGATCGTGGTCGGCATCTGATTGCGCATCGGAAGCCCACCCATCGCGCACCCAGGCGCTGTAACTGCTCAGCCGCCAGCCCGGCGCAATGTGCGGCGCCGGTCGCGCTTGCAGACGACTGGGGTCTGTCGACGGCGCCACTTGCAGAGTATGTCCAGCCTGAGGTGAGGGCAGAGGCATCCACTTCACACAGTCGGCGTGTTGCGCGGCCCAGTGACGCCAGGCGGTCTCCACCGGGTGGGGATCACCTGCTGCGGCCGAGGTGTTGCGCTGGCGGTTCACGAGGTGATGGAACACCGCTTGGACGCTGGCTGCCGCCATGCTCTTGGCGTTGTGACCGGTTCGGTACAGCCCCGCCACGACAACGCAGCGGTGCTGTGCGCGCGTGAGTGCGACATAAATCAAACGCATCTGCTCGGCTCGCAGCTCTTGCTGCACCTGGTGCTGAATGTGGGCTTCGTCAAAGCCCGCATCACCGGGGCTGCGAAAGTCGACGCACTGCCGGCCGTCGTCATCGTGATAGTGATAGCCCGTCAGCCCGGCGCCTCGAGCTGTCTGCTGCATCCACAAGAAGGGGCAATACACCACGGGGTATTCCAGTCCTTTGGCCTTGTGGATGGTGACAATTTGCACCAGATGCTGATCCGATTCCAGGCGCTGCTGCAACTCTTCGCCGCTCGCAGCCGCTTGGCGCTGCTCGTCGAGCCACTTGAGCAGTGCTTCCGGACTTCGGTGGTCCTGCTGCGCTTCATGGGACAGCTCCAACAGGTGCAAGACATTGGTCAGACGCCTCGCGCCATCGGGTTGTGCCAGCAAGCGAGCGGCCACGCCCTCGGCCTCTATGAAGCGTCGCAGCAAATAGGCCACCCCGTAGCGCTTGAACATCCCTTCATACTCTTGCAGCCGTATGGCCCAGGCTTGCATCACGGCAGGATCGTGCCGGGCCTGGTGGACTTGCGTGGAGGTCAGACCCATCCACGGGCTGCCCAACAACGCCAAAACGCGGGGACCTGATCGGGGTTGGGCCACGCAGCGCAGCAGCAAGCTCAAGTGCAAGGCATCGGGGGTGTGAAACACACTCACCCGAGACAGCTCCACCGCAGCCACACCACGCTGGGCCAAAGCGGCTCGGATTCGAGACCCCTCTTGGTGCGTGCGCACCAAGACGGCCACTTCACTGGCCCGCAAGGCTCGAGACCCCACGCGGACATCACCTTGTGCCGCGCGCTGCAAAAGAGCGGCAATGTCAGCGGCGGTGGCCTCAGCCGCAGCCTGCATGGCTTGCGCCCGGGTCGGCGTCAATGCAGGGTCGTGCGTGGGTCCCAGCCACCACAGGTGCAAGCCGGCGGCATCCTCACCCCGGTCGTGGAAAGTCTGGCGCGGGCGTGAGCCCAGTCGAGCGGGGGGGCAACTCAGGCCGGGCAAAACAAAGGTGTCATCGCGTTGGGCAAACAAGCCATTGAGGGCCTTGATCAACGAGGCGTCGGCACGCTGGTTGTCACGCAAGGTGTGTGCGCGCGAGGCGCTGCGCCGGGCCTGCATGTAGGTGTGCAAATCGGCATGGCGAAAACTGTAGATGGCCTGCTTGGGGTCACCCAGGAGGAACAGACTCCCACCAGGATGGTGAAAGAGGGTGGACAAAGACGACCACTGCAAAGGATCGGTGTCTTGAAATTCATCGATCAAGGCGGCAGGGTAGCGCTGACGCAATGCATCGCGCAAGACCTGACTCTGGGGGCCGTGCAACTGGTGGTACAAGCTGGTGAGCAGGTCATCAAACGACTGAAGACGCTGCTCGCGCTTGAGAGCCCTTAAGTGGTCAAGCCCCTTATCAATGAAGCGTTGCATCAGTTCCAGGCGTAGCCATCGGGCCTGGACTTGGGCGACTGATCTGGCCGCCAGCCAGGTATCCACCGCCTCCAGCAGGGCGTCTTGTGGCAGCTGGCCTTGCGCTTCTTTTTTCACTGCGGCCCGCAGACCCACGGTACTGAGCAGACTGCAGGCTTTGACATCGTCAGCCTTGACCCCCAAAGAAGCCTCGGCTGTGGCACTGAGCAGCGTGTCCCACAGCCGCTTGACCGCCATCAGAGTCGGGGGCTTGACGATATTGCCCTTGAAGCAACCGGCCTCGCGCATCGATTCCAAAGAGTTGATCAGCATGGCACCACGCTGCGACCACTGCGCAGACAAGGTCTCATGCGCCGTCTTCCAGGCGTGCTGCGCACTCAGCACGGCGCTGTCTTGGCTGTTGGGCAGCGTTGGCGGCCAGATTCGGCGAGCTGTCACACGAGGTTGCTGGTCTTTGAGCAATGCCATCCAACTCTCGGGCGAATCACCTTTTCGCATCAGCTCGTTGATCAGAAGACCGCCTGCTGGCAGCGAGGCGGTCAGTTCACGCCATACCGCGTAGGCTGCTTCGGTCAGCATGGGCGTATCGTCTTGACGCAATTCTTGCTGCCAAGGCTGTTGCGACGCCAAAGGGCGGTCCATGAGGGCGCGGCGGCAAAAGCCGTGGATGGTGTGAATGGCCGCATCATCAAAACTGGCCAAGGCCACATCCAGTCGCGACAACGCCTGTTGGCGCTGCTGCGGTTCCTGGGCGCTCAGGCGCTCCACCCACGCGAGGGTGAACGGGTCGGTCTGACCCGGCTGACCAGACACGGCCTGACGCAACTGCAGCAAGCGCTCTCGGATGCGGACCCGCAACTCGGCAGTGGCCGCCTGGGTGAAGGTGACCACCAGCAGCTGCTGGACCTTCAGACCTTTTTCAAGCAGCAGGCGCACGTACAGCGCACACAGCGTCCAGGTCTTTCCGGTGCCGGCGGAAGCCTCAATCAAGTGAGTGCCGGTCAGCGCACAGGTCATGACGTCGAGTTGGCCTTCAGTGGACATCGCCACCTCCTTCCAAGGCCAGATCCGCCGGGCCGCCATCCAGTGCATGCAAATGTGCATGCAAGGGGCCCATGATCGTGCCACTCCAATGCGCAAACGCGGCTTGCTGCGCCGCATCGAGTACGGGGTCCCCTCGTCCACGCCACACCCATCGCACCGATTCGTCGGTGCCTTCGGCGTGCGCATTGTGTTGATGAGGACGCCACACCTCCAAGGCTTGTTTCAAGGCATGTGGCGTGATGTCGTCAGCCTGCCCGCCTGCTTCCACATACGCCCATGAGGTGCGGGGAAAAAACGCCAGCGGTTCGTGCTGACCCAGCTCCCAGGCAAGCGCCGCCTGCTCCAGGACCCGCCGCGCATCGGCAACGGGGCGAAGTTGCCACGCGCCATTTGCGTCAATCCAGGTGGTGTGAGGCTGCACATCCTGCGGGCACTGCGCACACAACAGCAGATGGTGCCACCACAGCCTCAAGCGCTCGGTGGCCCGAATCGTGTCGGCGTACCAGCTCACCACCCCGCTGTGACGCAGGTCTGACCAGCGATGATGCAGCTCCAGGCCATGACCATCGTTGAGCGGGAGGCATACCGATGTGTACAGGGGCGGGCAACGTGGTGCGTCGAGCACCGGCCGCAGTCGATCGGCGATGTGCTGCAAGCGGGGCAAGGCGGTGTGCAGCCAACTCTCACCCAATGGGCCGGGCGGTATCTGTGGCCCGCAGCGGGCCCGCCGCAGCAATTGATCGTGGGGCACCCCGGCCAACAGCGCGGGCATCAAGCGCTCGGCCAGACCTTGAAGCGCACCTCGCAGCGGCCACACGGGCTCGTGATCACGGATGAGATCTTCGCGATAAGGCAGTTGCACGCCTAGGCGGCGCGTCAACCAATACCGAGCCGGATGATGGAAGAACCGAATCCACTGTGACAGGGGCAGGGTGGGACGGGCGCCGTTCACATGGGGCCGGTGGGGCAGCGGATGGGTGAAAAAGGCGGGCTGGTCGCGCAGCGACGTCATATCGCCCCGGTCATCAACAGGCTCATCTGGAGCGGCGTCTTCGGGGTCCTCCTGGGGCCAGGCTTGTGCACCGTGGCGCAGCGTCTGCTCGTCTTCTTGTGCCTGGGCCAGTGCTTGCGCGTAAGCCGAGTGAAAACTCAAGCGTCGAGGGTCTCCGGCGGTGCTGTCAAACGCCGCAAGGCTAAAGGGGTGCAGAGGGTGGTGTACCACCACTTGGTCCTGGATGGGCCCCAGAAACTCCAGCAATTCGCTGATGACCACCGAGGGCGCCAAAGGTGCGTTATCGCGGATTTGCCTGCCGGTGTAGCTCAGATGCACCACGTCTCGCGCACTGAGCAGGAGGTCTAAAAACACATTGCGCGCCTCCAGCCGTGCCTGCCGATCGGTGGGCAAGGGGTGGGCGGCCATCAGATCAAATTCACAGGGCGCGGACACGCCAGGAAACGCTTCGTCTTGAAGCCCCAGGACGCACACCACCCGAAAGGGCAGCTGCCGCAGACTGTTCATGGCGCTGAAGGTGACGCTGCCTGTGGGGATACCGCCTTGTCGGTCTTGGGCCCACCATTGGCTCAACCGCTGTCGCACCACCTCAGCCGTCAGGGGGGCGTGTGGGACCGCTGTCCCATCGGCGGCAATCCAACCCGCTTGTTGCCACTCCTGGTTCAAGGCGTCGATGGCCTGGTGCACGCTGCGCAGACCTGGCGATGCGTCGGTGTCTGAGGCCATGGCCCGATGTGCCAAAGACCGCAGCAGGTCAACCCACTGCGCTGCCGAGGTCGCTTGTGTCAGCTGCTGCGCGGCTCGCCACATCGTGCTGAACCAATGCCACAAGCGTCCCAACAGCTCAGACTGGGCGCTGTCGACTGCCGTGGCAGGCCAACAGCAGGCCGCTGGCTGCCACAGGTCTGTGGAGATGATGGGGGCCTCGGGTGTGGCAGACGCGGCTGCGCCCTGAGCGGGCAGCGCCATGCCCAAGAACATCCTTTGCACGCCAGCGTACAGGTCATGGGCGTGAGCGGGCGCATCCTGAGCCGCAGGTGGGCGACCCCAATGCACGGCGGCAGCCTGCAGCCAATCTTCAATCACACGCAGGTCGTCGTCTGACCAGCCAAAGCGCTGGGCGATGGGGCCCTGCCGCATCAACTCCAACATCTCGCTGACGGGCCAGTGAGAGGGCAACCATTGCAACAGCATCTGCAAGGCTTGGGCGGCCTCATCGTGTGATGATGGGCTCAGTCCGGTCAGCGCATAGGGGATGCGGCGCTTGGGGTCAACCGTGCCAAACACCGCATCGATCCACGGTGCTGCCTCACTCCAGCGTGGAACCACCACCAGCACATCGGCAGGAGTGAGCGTGGCGTCTTGCGAAAACAAACCCAGCAACCTGTCGTGCAGCACCTCCAGCTCGCGCACCCAGGAGTGACACACATGGACCTCCAGGCTGCGATCCGTTGAATCCCACGGGCCGTCCTCGGGCAGAGGCGCCTGAAGGTACAAGATGCTGTCTTGCCAACGCCGCAGCAGGCTGCGGCCGTGTTCAGGGGCAACATCGAGGTCAAGCTCCTGCATGTCCGCGTCGTCTACTGTTTGCAGCAACAGGTTCAGAAATGCCTGGGTTTGTTGACCCCAGGCCGACAACAGCGGGTGTGCACTTTCATGGTGTTGGTCGCGACCTTGAAGTCGCAAATTGGCCAGGCGGCGGGGCTCGACCACGTCCAACCAGTAATGCGCGCAGGGGTTGATGACATACAGCGTGATGTGGGCATGGCGACCCAGGGCGTGCAAAACCCGAAGATGCTGCGGTGCTATGGTCGGCAGCGCAAATACATGCACCTGCAGCTCTTCGCCCTGGGCGTCTCTGACTGACCCGGCCGGGGCTTGCTGCAGCCAGGTCACGAAGGTGTCCGTGGGGTGTTCGTAGGCCAAGGCCATGCGCTGGGCCAGCGCTTGCCACAACGCCGCTTGCCAGGCCACATCGGGGTGCTGCGCCCCGGTCCACGCCTCTTCCCATCGGTCGCCGAGTTGTTGCCACTGCTGTAGCCATTCAGGGCGGTAGGTGGCATAGGTCTCGAACAAACCGGCAATCGCAGCCGACAGCTCGAAGCGCTGCAGCGGGTCGTCAGATGGCAAACCGAAGGCCAGCCTCGGGTGCTGACGTACGACATCGGGTGAGGCCAGCAGGTCGTAGACGCGCCAGGTGAGGGCTGATGAATCCAAAGCCGACTGGGCGGCGATGCCGCTCAGGTGGCGCCCCATCAGCTGCCACAGCCACTGCGCCAGGAAAGAGAACTCCACCTGAGCGCAAACGCCGTGAGCCTGAGCAATGTCCAGACTGAGTTGGCGGCGGATTGCCGCACTGGGCACGATGACGGTGTCGGGGGTCCACAAAGAGCGGCGCGGCTGCTGCAAGCGCATCAAGAGTCGCTCGCGCAGCGATTCAAATCGGTGGGCCCCGTAAACGCGGATCATGGAGGGTTGAGGATGCCACACGCCAAGCTCATGGGGTGAGCCTGTCCAGGGCATCTCGGCACGCCCCAGACCCCAGAATCCCGCGAACTCCCTCGGGTTTTCCCGAGGGGTCAGAATGGAGGGTCTGGGTGGAAGGAGCGCGAAATGTCCAGGTTGAAGAAAGTCATCGCGAGCGGGCTCGGATGGAAGATGATGGCCGTTGCGTTCACTCTGGGATATGCCGCCATGGCACAGGCCATTGAAGAGCCGCGATTTGATGTGGTGCGAACCCTCAAAGACGTGGAGATTCGGCAGTACGACCCCTATGTCGTGGCGGAAGTGGTGGTGCCCGCGGGCTCTTCCGATGCGGGCAACCGAGCCTTTCCGATTTTGGCTGGCTACATCTTCGGCAAAAACAAGGGTGAGAAGAAAATGGCCATGACCGCTCCGGTCACGCAGACGGCCGTACCCATGAAGATGGAGATGACCGCACCGGTGACGCAGTCCACCGTGCCGCAGGGTCAGTTGGTGCAATTCGTTTTGCCCCGGGCTGTCACGCTGGAGCGGGCCCCGGATCCGATCGATCCTCGTGTGCAGATCCGCGAAGTGCCAGCCACGCGTGTGGCGGCCATCCGTTTCTCAGGGTTTTGGTCACAGTCCAATTACGAGCAAAACCTACAGCGCCTGAAAGACACCCTCACCGAGGCCGGGATGGGCTGGGAGGGAGAGCCCACCTTGTCGCGCTATGACGCCCCGTGGACACCGTGGTTTATGCGCCGCAACGAAATTTGGCTGACCCTGAAGTGAGGATGCAGACTCACCGTGGTACCAGGGGGGGCTCGGGCACCTCGGTCTGGCGTTTGAGCTCATCGCGTTTCATGCGAAGGTAGTCCTCACGCGGCATCTCATAGAGCTGGGCGGCGAACTGCTGCGTCCCCTCAAACCAGGCACTCAGGCGGGCTTCAGCCTGCTGCCCCTCGGGTAATCGTTGCGAGGATGCCCAGGCTTGTAAGGCCAACAGGTAGCGCATGGCATTGCGCTCTACCAGTGCGCGAATGCCTCGAATCGGCGTTCCCGGCTGGCCCGGTACAGAAGCGGTGAGGCTGAAGCCCACCTTCTCATGCCCCCAAGTGGCCAGATAGGCTTGCAAGGCCCACCGCGCCCACAGACCGTAGCTGCACGCATAACGCAAGTTCGTCAGGCTGTGGCGCGGCCCCCAGGCGGCCGCCTCCAACACGATGCGGTAGTCATGCGTTCCCATCGGCCCGCGAGGGGCCTGTAGCGTCAACTGCAAGCCGTCTGCGCTGGCGCTCCATTGTCCAGCGAAGCGCACCCACTGCACCTGACTCAAAGGTTGATCGAACTTGCGGCCCACTGCCACGTCCAGCAGGGGCGATTCGGGCGCTCCACTGGCGCGGCAGTATTTGACATTCAGGTGCAAGATCAGGACCTCGCACCAGGCGGTGGGCGACTGCAGCCGTGTGGCCAGCACCGCGTAGGGCAGATCCACCAGACCCCACACCTGACCCTCCGAGCGTTGATCGTCCTCGTGAGACAGCACGCGCAGCTCGGTCGAATTCCATAGCGATGGCGTCGTCCGCCGCAGGGCCTCAAATCGCTCGGTCAACGGCGTGACTGCAGCCGCCAGGGGCAGCAGCGGCGTGCTCGCCAGTAGCCCCAGTGCCCAGCGTTTGCGCATGCCGCCACCTTAGACAGACGCTGCGCGAGCCCACTGAGAACACTCAATCGTCGGGGATTCCCATGGGAAATGGCCAGTC
This sequence comes from uncultured Rubrivivax sp., assembly GCA_964400135.1. Classification (GTDB taxonomy): domain Bacteria; phylum Pseudomonadota; class Gammaproteobacteria; order Burkholderiales; family Burkholderiaceae_C; genus Rubrivivax. The sequence goes on from CAYNSW010000003.1 coordinate 111,476, forward strand.
CGAGCCAAACAGGATGTGGTCGGCGCCAAAGATCTCGCGGGCCAAGGCCAAGGCCTGAGGATGATGCGCAATCCCGTCAGCGTAAAAACGTCGCGCCGCTTGCAAGGGCAGCTCCACCCCGTCAGGAACATCGGGTCGACGGGTATCGAAACCGCGTTGCAGGCGTCCGCACACCGCGGGAAACGCACCACCCGCATGGGCCAGACAGAATCGGATGTGGGGGAAGCGTTGCGGTATGCCGCCCATTACCAGGTGTGAGGCGGCAATGGCGGTCTCCACCGGGTTACCCAGGAGGTTCTCCAGATAAAAGCGCGCCAAGCGGGTGTCGCCACACGCCCCGGGATGCAAGAACACGAAGTGCCGTCGCTCGTGGAGCCACTGCCACAGCGGATCAAGCGCGCTGTCGGAGTAGCAGATGCGGGGGTGCCCACCAGCAGCCAGAGCCAGACCAGCGAATTGCTGACTCAGTGGGTCGCTCAACCATGAGCCGATCAGATCGGGATGCTCCAGCGGCAGGTGCAAGAGCGCTTGCAACCGATCGGGGTGCGCTGCGGACGCCTGGAGCAACCCCTCGTTGACATAGCGTGTCCACACGCGAGCAGCCTCGAGGTCCAGGTGTTGACGGTACAGAGGAGGCGGGATCGAGACCCAGGCGCGCTGCACGCCGCGCTTGTCCATCCACGCTACCAAGCGTTCTGGATGAAACAGGTCTTTGATGCCCACGCGGTGACCGTCGAGCACCAAGGCTTCGGCCCCAGCATCCCACTGCACACCGGGCAGCGAAGCCAGTTGCCCGGCGTTGATCGGTGCCAGATGCGCGTGGACGTCCAGCTCGATCATCGTGGCTCAAGATTGGCGTTCATCTCCTGCCCCCAAAACTCGGGCGCCCAAGCCGGCCAGATGTAGGGCAGTTCGTTCCAGTCACGCGGCTGCCAGTTTTCGCTGATCTTGTCCATATCGGCGTAGTACTCCACCCAGCTGCCCCAAGGATCGCGCACGTAGTAAAAGAGGTTGGAGGCCAAAGCATGTCGGCCCACACCAAAGCCCTGTGTATAGCCCGCTTTGTGCATTTGCACGGCCCCCAGACCAATGTCATCCAGGGTATCGACATGGAAGCTCGCGTGCTGGAATCCGCGGTGTGTGCCCTTGATCAAACCAAAGCAATGGTGATCGCGAATGCCTGTGCCACCTGCCATGAAAGTGACCTTACCCGCTGCGCGGTCACTCATGCGCAAACCCAGTGCCTGAACGAACCACGCCTCCGCTTTTTCCCAATCGGGGGTGAAGATGAGCATGTGCCCCAGTCGGTGTGGCTGAATATGTCGATTCAGTTCTTGCCACAGATGCCGATCTACCCGAGGGCCTGAGCCCACGCGGGGTGGCGTGTTGCTCACAAGCTGGGCGCTGGGGTCAACGGGTGTGAGGTTGATCCAGGTCCCCCAGGGGTCTTGAACCCACAGGCCCGCGCGAAGGGAGGCCCAGGCAGGCGATTGCGGCGAGCACCCCATGGCTTGGAGGTGAGCAGCAAAAGGCTGGAGATCTTGGGGCCTGACGGCGAAGCTCAGGTGATGCAGGCGCTTGACGGCACCGGGCACCAGCACAATTTCGGCAGGCTGCGGTGTGCCCACGGCCGAGTGGGTACGCAGGCTCACCGATTGGGTCTGGGTGTCGGATTGAAGACCAAAGGCACCGTAAAACGCCGCCCCGGCTGCCAGGTCAGGTACTTCCAGGCCGTAACCGGCCAGATGCAGGACACGCAGGGTCGTCATGGCTCAGTCCGGAAGCACCGCGATGGCGTTGATCTCGATGAGGTAATCGGGGGAAGTCATTTTCGTCACCTCGACCATGGTGGAGGCTGGCAGGGGAGGCTGAAAATACTCGCGGCGCACTTTGTGGATCGTCTCAAAGTGCTCCATATTGCGCACATACACATCCACGCGGCAGATGTCTTGCAAGGTCCCGCCAGCTGCTTCAACGGCGGCCTTGAGGTTTTCACACACCTGACGCGTTTGGGCCTCCACATTGCCCACGCCGGTGATGCTACCGTCCACAGCCCGCGCCGTCATGCCCGATATGAACACCAGCTTGCCGCGTGCTTCAATGGTGGTGGCATGCGAAAAGTGCCCATTGGGCTGTCGCAGCTTGGGGGATGTGATCTGTTGCTTCATGAGGCTCTCCGAGGTTCAAGGGATGGGGGCGACCCCGTTCAGTTGCTAGTACTGCCCAGCCGATGCGTCAACTGGCAGCGCTGGCCTTCCTGGTCCAATCGTTGCACCAAAGCGGCATCAAGCTGGCAGTAGCCCGCGCTGAGTGTGCGTCGTTCGCGTTCAACATCACCGGGTGCATAAACACGGCCGTTGGCTTGACTTGGTCGCGACTGACGGATCTGCTCGGCCAAGGCCTGCGTCACGCCGGCCACATCGCCGCCCGTGCGCGAGACATCGACAGCCAAGAACGTGTGCGAGCAGTTGTAGGGTACGGCTGCATCGCCATACAGGGGTTGAACGGCCGCACCCACCCCTCCGCCAGACAAGGCACCACACAGCAAATCGATGGCCACTGCCAGACCAAATCCTTTGGGGCCGGCTGCGGGCAGGAGCATGCCGGCAATCGCCTCTTTGGCCGAGGTGGTGGGTTGCCCTTGGGCGTCAGTGGCCCAGCCCATGGGAATGGGCTCTGAGCGACTATCGGCCAGGCGAATCTTGCCCATGGCCGTTGCGCTCATGGCCATATCCACGACCAGAGGCTGCGCGTCAGCGCTGGGAAATGCCAAGGACAAGGGGTTGTTGCCCACCACACGCTCGGCGCCGCCCGGAGCGGGCATGAGCGGACGCGTATTGGATAAGGCCATCCCCACACACCCGGCGGCGGCCATTTGCCGAGTCCAGTAGGCCGCTGCGCCAAAATGAAATCCGTTGCGCACTGTCACCACAGCCACACCCTGACGCTGCGCTCTCGCAATGACCAGCTCTACTGCGGTTTGGGAGGTGACCTGACCCAGTTGTCGATGCCCGTTGAGCACAACCAAGCCGCCCAGGTCCTGATCCACGGTGGCGCAAGCGCTCAGGTCGATACTGCCGGCCCGGATACGGTCCAGGTACATGGGCAGCAGCATCACCCCGTGCGAGGCGACCCCTTCCAGATCGGCGCTGACCAAGGAGTCGGCAGTACGCCAAGCATGAGGCTGAGAAGCGCCAAGCGCCTGTAACAACTGCGAAATCCACTCGATGAGTTCGTCAGCCGCGATGCGTTGTGCTGTCATGGTGCTCTCAATCAGCGCGAGCGCCAGAGCGGCGCACCACGTCTTTCCACTTGCGCGACTCCGAGTCGATGTAGGTTGCAAACTCTGTCGGGGTGTCGGCGACCAGGTCCACCGCCATACCGGCAAAGCGGCTGCGCAAGCTGCCCATTTGCACAATCTCTCGCAAAGTCGCATTGAGCTTGGAAACCGTGGACGCCGGTGTGCCGGCTGTGGTCACCACAGCAAACCAGGGGGTGGCCTCAAACCCCGCCACACCTTGCTCTGCCACTGTGGGAATCTCGGGCGCGGCGATGAGCCTTTTGAGTTCGGCAACAGCCAGGGCCTTGAGAGCGCCGCTGCGCACATGCGGCAGGCTCGAGGTGGTGTTGTCAAACATCATGGTCACGTGGCCCGCGAGCAGGTCATTGAGCGCGGGTGCGCTGCCTTTGTAGGGCGTATGCACGGCCTCCATGCCTGTTCGGGCTTTGAGCAGTTCCATGGCCAAGTGGCCGCTTGAGGCATTGCCTTGCGACGCGTATTGCGCCTTGCTGGGGTTGGCCTTGAGGTAGGCGAGCAATTCGTTGAGATTGTTGACCGGCAGTGCCCGAGGCACCACCAGGATCAGCGGGGCCACTGCAATGCGGGTGATGGGGGCAAAAGCCGTCTTGGGATCGAAGGGCAGGGAGGCGTACAGGCTCTCGTTGACCGCCAGTGGCCCGGGCGCTGTGGTGACCAGTGTGTGTCCATCGGGCGACGCTTTGGCCACGATGTCGGCGCCTAAATTGCCGTTGGCGCCCGGCTTGTTTTCAATGACCACGCTTTGCCCCAGGCGCTTGGATAACTCCTCCGCGATGGCACGGGTGAGGAGATCTGCTGTGCCTCCTGGGGGGTAGCTGACGATCCAGCGGATCGGCTTGGTCGGAAATGCGGCGCTGCTTTGGGCCAGGGCCGGTGCAGTGAGGATGCACAGCGCTGCCAACCCGGCGCTGCTGCCCAGCATGATCTGGCGCAGCCAGCGACGGCGCGTGCCAGACGGGGAGGCGCCTCGGTGCTCAGGGGTCGGGTGGGAATTTTTCATGGGTATGCCTCAGTGCGCATCGCGCTCGTCGGTGTACCAATCAGGCTTTTGTGGGTAGTGCGGGCCGTCGTAAATTTCAAGCACGACCGTCTCCTCGTGCGCCAGCGTCGGGCCGTGCACATTGCCCTTGGGGTTGCAGTAAAACGAACCTGGCAGCAGCGTGACACCCGTTCGGGTGTACTCATACTTGCCACTCAGGCAGAACATGAATTGGTTGGACGCATGCAGATGGGGGCTGGGAATGCTGCAGCCTTTTTCAAACTTGATCAGCGCCATACTCGCCCCCGTGGCGTCATCGCGCCACAGCATCTTCTCAAACAAGCCCGGCAGGGACTTGGGCCGCCACGGCAAGGCGTCGGCGTGGATGAGGATTTCACTCAGATCAGGTGCGCCGGCCGGCAGGGATACGGGCGAAGTCATGTCGGTTTCTTCTTCCTTGGCTGGTTGACGTGGTGCGCAGGCATCGTGATGACTCTGCGCAAGATCAGTGAGAAGGTGGAGGAGGGGGCAACCAGGGCGCCAATGCGCGCTCGGCTGCCACGACCAACAAATAAGCCGCCACCCCCAGCAATGACAAGCCGAACAAGGCGGCAAATGCCAGCGGAGTGTTGATTTGCGATGTGGCGCTGAGCAGCAAAAAGCCCAAGCCTTCGCTCGCGCCAATGAATTCGCCGATCACCGCGCCAATGACCGACAAGGTCACTGCCACCTTGGCGCCAGTGACCACGAAGGGCAGGGCCGCCGGAAACTGCACCATGCGAAAGGTTTGCCATCGGGAGCTGCGCAGGCTGCGAGACAGCTCCAGCAGCTCCTTGGGCGTGGACTGCAGACCAGCGGCGGTATCCACAATGATCGGAAAAAACGCGACCAGCCACGCGATCGCCAGTTTGGACTCGATGCCCGTGCCCAGCCACACCAGCAAGATGGGCGCCAAGGCCACTTTAGGGACTGACTGCAGGGCCACCAGCAGCGGGTAGAACATGTCATGGGCCCAGCGAAAGAGCGACACCGCCACCGCTATTGGAATGCCCAGGACCAGGGCCAAGGCGAACCCGTATAAGGTGGCCTTGAAGGTGATCCATCCCTCGCTGAGCAAGGCGGGCCAGTGCGTCCCGATGGCCCTGACCACATCCATGGGCGTGGGCAGTACCGCTGCGGGCATCTTCCAGATCACACAAACGGCCCACCACAAGGCCACCACCAAGGCGGCGCCCGCCAATGGATAGACCGTGCGTTGCCACCAGGTGCGCTTCATGCTGCGCTTGCTCCAGTTGGCTTGAGAACGCCCAGCGCCTCGCTGGCTTGCCGCTCCACCGACGAAAACTCAGGTGAAAACCGCATGGCTTGGTGACGACTACGCGGCAGAGGAACCGGCAGTTTCACCGCCACCCGGGCTGGGCGTCGGGTGAATACCAGCACCGTGTCGGCCAGGTACACGGCCTCTGCTATCGAGTGTGTGACGAACAACACGCTGGCGCCGGTTTCCTGACGGATGCGAAGCAGCATGTCGTTCATCTCCATGCGAGTAAGCTCATCCAAGGCACCAAAGGGCTCATCCATGAGCAGCAGGCGCGGAGCGTGAATCAGCGCCCGACACAGCGACACCCGTTGTTGCATGCCACCTGACAGTTGATGGGGTCGAACCTTCTCGAAACCCGACAATCCCACCATCTCAAGCAGCTCGCCGGCATGGCGGCGGGCCGCCGCGTCGTTGCGGCCCAGCACCTCCATCGGGTAGAGCACGTTATCCAGGACATCGCGCCAGGGCATCAATGCAGGCGCCTGAAACACAAACCCGTAGTCGGGATAGGGGCCATGAACCTCGTGTCCTCCGATGCGCACGCTGCCAGAGGTTCGGGGAATCAAGCCGGCCACCATGCGCAGCAAGGTGGTTTTGCCGCAGCCACTGGGCCCCAACAGACTCACGATCTCACCCTCTTCAAATGAAAAGGTGGCGTCATCCAGCGCAATCAGGTCCTCGGTGGCGCCGCCACCGAGTTCGCGGGCTGGAAACACCTTGCGTGCGTTGTGGATTTCGCCAAATGCCATGTCGGGGTTTGTCTGGAGTTCAATGACTCGGCTGAACCATTGATCGCTTGTGTGTCACTGATATATCATGAAACATATCATGGCACCAACACGGTCTGTCAAGCGGGAAAACACCCCATCGGCGTCGGCGGCTCCCAAGTCGCTGACCCAGCGTGCCTATGAGCAAATCAAAGGGCGCATCCTGTCCATGGAATTGCGACCTGGGCAGTTCCTCAACGAGGCCACCTTGTGTCAGTTGTTGGACTTGGGGCGCATGCCTGTGCATCAGGCCATTCACCGCTTGCAAGCAGAGGGTTTGCTCGAGGTCATCCCTCGCAAAGGATTGGTGGTGCGTGCTGAGTCGCTGCACGACATCTTGGAAATGCTCGAAGCGCGCATGGCCATGGAGCCCAATATTGCCGCCCTGGCTGCCGAGCGCATTAGCGCTGAGCAGGTGGCCCAACTGCGTGCGCTGCTGAGGACATCCCGAGAGCATGTGCACCCAAGCCAACGCGCGGCGTTTCGAGATCTCGACCGTGCTTTCCACCTCACGGTTGGCGAGGGCGCGGGCAATCGAAGCCTGGCCGCCGCCTTGCGCCCCCTGCACGAGCGCTCGGATCTGATTTGGCACTTGCGCATCATGCCCCAAGACGGTCTGAAGGTGACCCAAAAAGAGCATGAAGCGGTACTCAAGGCCATCGTAAGGCGCGACCCCCAAGGCGCACGTGATGCCATGCAAGCCCATTTGGTGTCGTTGTACCAGCGCGTATTGGCTGCCACACTCAACTCGGGTCATCCCACCGCCTCATTTCCCGCACCGGTCGAACCTTTCGGCCGCCCTTCTGTTTCTACCTCCACCAAGGAACGCCCATGAAACTGCTCCAAAAAGCCCTGCTGATTGCTGCCTGCGCGTTGAGTGTGTGGTCTGTGCCCGCAGCGGCTCAAGACCGCGACATCAAGTTTGCGCTTGACTTTATCCCCCTGGGGCGGCACGCCCCCTGGTACGTGGCCTTGGACAAGGGCTTCTTCAAAGAGGAAAAGCTCAACGTCACGATCGTGCCCACCAAGGGCACCGCAGATGCCGTGCGGTTTGTCGAGTCGGGCCTGGCCGAGCTCGGCTTTATTGACATCCCCAGCCTGGTGGCCTCTGGCAGCGCCGGCGCATCGATTCGCATCGTTGCGGCCAACTACCAAAAACCCCCTTATTGTGTGTTCAGTCTGAATCCCGGCGCCAATGTGTCCTCACCCAAAGACATGGTGGGGCTGGAGGTGGGATCGAGCAGTGCCTCGTTCATGCCACGCATCTTCGCGGCTTTCATGAAGATGAACAACCTCGATCCGTCTACGCTGAAGATTGTCAACATCGATGCGGGGGCGCGTGTGCCCATGCTGGTCTCACGCAAAGTGCAAGCCATTGACCAGTTCTTGATGGGCGAGCCGTCGATTCGTCGTGCGGCCACCGATGCCCAGCCCAAGTGCTTGCTCTTGGGCGACTATGGCCTGGACATTTACTCCAACAGCATCGGGGCCAAGCAAGAATTCATCCGCGCCAATCCGGAGGTGGTGCGTGGCTTCGTGCGTGCAGCTCTGCGCGGCTGGCAGTACGCCCTGGCCAACCCGGAGGAATCTGCCCAGATCCAGATCAAGTACCTCAAGGCCTTGAATCCTGAAATCATCGTCGACGAGCTGAAGATCCTGCGCCGCATTGCCGTGACCCCCGAGGTACAGCAAAACGGTTTCGGCACGATCTCCATGGACAAAATGCGCCGCACGGTGGATTTCATCAACAACAATGTGGACGTGGCCGGTACCCGCCTGACGGCTGAAGGTATTTACTTGCCTGGTTTCCTGCCTTCCACTCCCATCAGGCCCTGAGATGGAGCGACGGGGGCCTTCGTCATGAGTCAACGGCACATTGCCGTTGGAGGCCCTCCTGTGAACATTGTGGGGGCCGGCCCAATCGGCTTGATTACCGCGTTGGGGCTGGCCCACTACGGCATTCCGGTTGATGTCTTTGAAGACGACGACCGGTTGTCTCTGGACACCAAGGCCGGCACCATCCTCAGTCGCACTTTAGAAATTCTTCACCGCTATGGCGCCGCCGATGCGGTGCTCGCACAGGCCTTGCGCGTAGACGAAATCGGCGAGATTGACCGGCAAACTCAGCAATCGACCTATCCGGTCATGCTTCAGGCCATGGCGCATGAGACCCGCTATCCCTTTGTCATCAACCTGCCACAGCACGATCTGGAGCCCATACTGTTGCGCCAGGCGCTGGCCACGGGATTGGTGCGGGTGCACATGAAGCACCGGTATGTGGGGCACGAGGACCTCGGTGATCGGGTGCAGGTGCATCTGGAGCACGAGGGTCAGCGTCGGACACAAGAGGCGTCGTTTCTGCTGGCCTGCGATGGTGGCCGCAGCGCCGTCAGAGAGCGATTGGGCGTGCCCGTGCAAGGCGAGTCGTTGCCTGTGAAGTACGCCCTGGTAGATCTGGCGGTCGACCTGGATGTGGCCAACCCGCGCGATTACCCCTACCTGGCTTACTTCGCCGACCCGCAAGAGTGGATGATTCTCATTCGCCACCCCCACTGCTGGCGGTTTCTCTATCCCTTGGCTGAAGGTGCGCCAGAACCCACCGCCGAGGAGTTGCGCGATAAGTCTTTGTCTTTCATAGGGCAAGTGGGTGATGTCAAGGTGCTCAATCGGGTGACCTATCGCGTCCATCACCGGGTGGCCTCGCGTTGGACCCATGGTCGTGTGATGTTGATGGGCGACGCCGCCCATCTCATCACGCCGATGTGGGCCCTGGGCTTGAACACGGGCGCGTTGGACGCATCAAATTTGCCGTGGCGCCTGGCCTGGGTCTTGAAGGGGTGGGCCCAACCCGCCCTCTTAGAGGGCTATGAGCGTGAGCAGCGGCCTTTGGCTGTCCATGGATCTGGCGAAATGGCCGAAGCGGCGCGCCTTTCCATGGCCAAGCGCAACGATGTGAAAACCGCCATGTCAGACAACAACTGGACCAATGCCCATACCCGCACGATGCTGGGGGTACGCCTGGATGTCCAAGGAACAGGGCAATGGTCACTGGTGTCACGCGCCACACGCTCACCCATCGTGGCCGGGGATCGCCTGCCTGATGCATGGGTGCATACGCCACAGGGAAACGAGCAGCGCTTGCATGATGTTTGCCGAGGGCGATTCACGGCCCTGTACTTTGCCGATGTACGCCGGCGCCCCGCCATTCCCAAGCGGCAGACGGCCGCCTTGCAACACTGGGTGGTGTCTCGGTGGGATGCGCCGCACGACAGCGGTTTGCGCGATCGCAGCTTGCTCGACCCCGGTGCAACACTCACCCAGCGCATGGGAGTACCGCCCAACACCCTGGTTCTCGTGCGTCCCGATGAGCACGTGGCAGCCGTGGTGCCCATGGGTGACGATCCGGAGGTGGCAGAGGGGTTGTATCAGGCGATCACGGGTATGTCCTGCGCTCGTAGTGGCGCTTTGCCAACCGTCTCGGCTCAGGAGGTGTCCTGATGAAGGTTCATTACGACTTTTCCGGTCGCACGGTATTGATTGCGGGGGCGGCCTCGGGTATCGGTCATGCCATGGCCTGGGCGTGTCAGCAAGCGGGTGCGCAGGTGGTGGCGGGCGATGTACAGGCCGAGGGACTGCGCGCGCTGTCCGATGCCGGCATGTACACACGTCGGCTGGACATTGCTCAGACCCAGGCAGTGGACAGTTGGGTACTGGATGTGGAGCAAACCTTCGGGCGTCTGGATGCGGCCATCCTGACCAGTGCGGTGCAGCAGCGCAGTCCCATTGAAGACACCACCGATGCCCAGTGGCAGCGGCACTTGGACATCAACTTGAGTGGGGTATTCAAGCTGATTCGTGCCATCGTGCCCATCATGAAACGCCAGCAAAGCGGCGCCATCGTCACCTTCACTTCGGGTCTGGCCCAAAACGGCTGGCCCGGCGCAGCGGCCTACGCAGCGACCAAGGCAGGCTTGGTGGGGATGGTCAAATGCGTGGCCATGGAATTGCGCACGCACGGCGTGCGCATCAATGCGGTCTCTCCTGGATTGGTGACCACGCCCGTATTCTTGGATTCGGCCAGCGTGGACGAAATCGCCAATTATGAAAAAGCGCTGGGTCTGTCGACCCCAGAAGAGGTGGTGCCTACCCTCATGCACCTGATCAGCGACGGCGCCGTCCACCTCTCGGGCAATGTCGTGGAGCGCAGGCTGATCCCCCGGGTGCCCAAGAGCTGAGCCCAGCTGGCTGTGGCGAGGCTTGCCGGCCAGCTCCGGCCTGGCTGTAGCCGCCCGCTTGATGATCAGGCATCATCACGCCGAGGCTCCCATGGGGCCTGACGCCAGAACTTCAAAGGCCGAAATGAGGATTTCCTATGAAACACCCCTTTGAGCGAGCAGCGAGGTACACACGACATGTCATGGGCGTCCTTTGGATGCCCGTTGCCGCATCAGCGCTTGCCTCACCCCCTGTGGTCGAGGACACCGGTGTGGTGGCCGCAGGCGAATGCTTTGTGGAGTCATCGGTTGTTCGTTCCTCAGCCGGGCGCACGGTCAGCGCCGCCCCCGCTTGCGGCTTGGGAGCGGGTTTTGAACTCACCGTGGAGCGCGCCGTGCAAAGCGGAAGTGAAGGCAAAGGGCAAACGGGTATGGTCTTGAAGTGGTCCCCCGAGGCCTTGCGCATGTCTCTGGGTGGCCACGAGGTGTCATGGGGAGCCTGGCTCGCCACAGCACGAGCCAAGCCAGCAGGCAAGCAAGTCCAGGCTGGCGAGTCGTCCTTGGCGCTGATCACATCGGTCCAGGCCTCGCCCGAGCTGTCGTGGCATGTCCATGTGGGCGTCGTGCGTCCGGATGCCTCGGCGCCATGGAGTCGACTGACGCACGCGGCGCTGTACTGGTCACCACTTGCCGCGGTGCAATGGTTTGGTGAGCTGCAGACCTTTGCCCGACGCGATTTGATGGGGCAAGCCGTAGTGGCCACCGGTGCGCGGATCTGGATTGTCCCTGACCGATGGGGCGTTTTTTTCCGCTCACAAAAAGCCAGCGATCGACCCACAGGCTGGAGCTTGGGTTTGGGCTGGTACCCCCCCGCCTTCTAAGCTCGGATTTTGGAGAACTCGATGCTCAAACAAACTCACGCCGCCAGTTACCAACCCCGGCACTTTTTGTGGACAGTACAAGGCAAGGTGGGCACCATCACCTTGAATCGTCCCGATCGCAAGAACCCTCTGACCTTTGAGTCGTATGGGGAGTTGCGCGACTTCTTCAACAACGAGTTGCGCTATGCCACCGACGTCAAGGTCGTGATCATCACGGGCGCTGGCGGCAACTTCTGCTCCGGTGGTGATGTCCACGAGATCATTGGCCCTCTGGTGCAGATGCAAGAAAGCGGCCATATGCAAGGTCTGCTCGATTTCACCCGGATGACCGGCGATGTGGTCAAGGCCATGCGGCATTGCCCCCAACCGATCGTGGCTGCCGTGGATGGCATATGCGCTGGGGCAGGTGCCATCTTGGCGATGGCAGCTGACCTGCGACTGGGCACGCCCCGCACCAAGACCGCCTTTTTATTCACCCGCGTGGGGCTGGCCGGTGCCGATATGGGGGCGTGCAATATCCTGCCGCGCATCATTGGCGCTGGCCGAGCGGCCGAGCTGCTCTACACGGGTCGAGCCATGAGCGCAGACGAGGGCGATCGATGGGGTTTCTTCAATCGCCTGGTAGACCCCGAGTCCCTTCAAGAGCAGGCGCAGACCCTGGCTCGCGAATTGGCCGATGGTCCCACCTTTGCGCATGGCATGACCAAATCCTGCTTGCATCAAGAGTGGAGCATGGGCATTGACGAAGCCATTGAAAATGAAGCCCAAGCGCAAGCCATTTGCATGCAAACCCGTGACTATGGTCGGGCGTACCGGGCATTTGTGGCCAAGTCTCGACCGGTGTTTGAGGGCAACTGAGGCCGTGTAAGCTTGCGCCCGTGGATATTCACCAACTCCAGGTCAGCTACGAACCTACCCAGGACCGCCTGCTGTTGCAGGTGCGCACCCGAGATGCGCACCTGATCGCCATCTGGCTCACGCGGCGCATGGTCATGCGCATGTGGCCCCACTTCCGGCGCATGCTCACGGGCATTTCGGTACAGGCTGCTGCGCCAGGGGCCATGGCCGTTCCCGAGGCTCAAGAGATGTTGGCGCAGGCAGCCCGAGCCAAGGCGCTGGAGACGGCTGATTTCAAGACGCCATTTTCTCGTGATCCGGTCCAGCGCCCATTGGGGCCCGAGCCCATGTTGCCCCTGACCGCCAAGCTGCGTACCTTGCCCAAGGGTGTGCTGGTCTTGAGCCTGAAGGATGCGCAAGACCGCACGATGGAGTTGCGCTTTGGTGACACGATGGCCCACGGCCTGAATCGTTTGGTGGAGCAGGCACTGCAGCGTGCCGAGTGGGGCCTGTCGATCGCCGAGGCGGCACCTGCTGCGCCGCCTGCTGCTGCTTCTGCGGCGCCCGTTCTCAACTGAGGCGGTGAGCTTGACGTTGCGCGGTTAAGATCCTCATCATCAGCAGTTCGGCTCGAACAAGGAGAACCCGATGCGTTGGATAAGTGTTGTGGCGGTGGCGCTCTTGATGTCGGGCTGTGCGGTCGTGGCGGTGGCCGATCTGGCGGTCACGGCTGGCGCGACGGTGGTCAAGGCGGGCGTGAAAACCGTGGGTGCTGCCGTGGACATGGTCTTGCCCGATAAGAAAAAAGAAGAAGAAAAGCCCAAGTCCAAGTAGTTCTCCTCCGACTGTGGTGCTGCTTGAGGCATTCAGCGCCCACCCGCTGTTTCGAGACCTGCCGGGTAAGGTGTTGTTCTCTGTACTGGGCGAGGTACAGGCCGTAGCGTTTGAGGCGGACAGTCTTTTGACTGCTGGGGAGTCTCTCTCCAACTCGTGATGCGCGGATTTTGCCCACTGCTACTTATATGGGGTCTGCTGGCCCTGGCGGCACCGGGGCATCTGCTGGCCCAGTCGCCGATGCAGGCGCAGACCCAGGCTCGGGCCGACCGCTCTTTGCCCTGGGTCACTCCCCCAGTGCAGGCAGCGGGCGTGGTTTATCGGGTCTTTCCCAGCGCCACGGTAGGGGCGCCGGTCAGCTACCACGCCTATGTGCCGCTGGCCCACCCCGACAGCGCGAATCGTCTACCGGTGCTGTACTGGCTGCATGCCACCGAAGGCGGTGTCGCCGCCGTGGCACCCTTGTCGCGGATCTTTCATGAAGCCATAGAGGCCGGCCGGTACCCGCCCATGATCGTGGTCTTCGTCAATGGGCTGCCGCGCCGGCTGTGGGCAGACTCCAAAGACGGTGCCTCACCGGTGGAGACGGTGTTCATTCGGGAGGTGATCCCCGATGTCGACCGACAGTTCCGAACGGTTGCCTCGCGAGAAGGCCGCATCATCGAGGGCTTCAGCATGGGAGGCTATGGCGCCGCTCGCATAGGACTCAAGTATCCGGAGCTCTTCGCCGGCATCTCCATCCTAGCGGGTGGTCCACTCGATTTGGAGCTGGAGGGGCCTCGAGCGCAGCGAAATCCACGGCTGCGCGCTCAAATCTTGCGAGAAGTCTGCAGCGGTGATCTGGAGTACTTCAAGGCCATCAGCCCGTGGATGTTGGCGGAATCTGCGGTCACCGCCTTGCGCTCGTATCCGGTGTTGATTCGACAAGCCATTGGCGAGCGCGACGACACAATCGAGCTAACCCGAAACTTTCGCGATCGCCTGAACGCCTTACAAATTGCGCACGAGTACACCGAGGTTCCTGCAGTGGGGCATGAACCGCGGGCACTCCTCAATGGGCTTGGTGATACCAACGGACACTTTTACCGGCGGGCCTTAGGCCTTGTTCGTTGAGTCGAACTTAGCGGCTCCACACGATGCCAGCTTCCCGAAACACCGTAATGCGTACGCAGCGCTTGGCGCTGATCAGCGTCAGCCCCGATCTGGCGCCGGCGGTTGCGGCCTTTTACCAACGCAACCAGCGGCACCTTGCTCCCTGGGATCCACCTTCGCCAGCCGATTTCCTGACGGAGACCTTCCAGCAGCAACGGCTGACCCGACTGGCTGGCGATGTGGCCGCTGGCGCTGCCCTTCGTTGGTGGATTCAGCCGCTTGACGACCCCACGTTGCTCATCGGCAGCGTGAGCCTCACCCAAGTTGCGCGTGGACCTTTCCAAAATGCCATGCTGGGGTACGCCGTAGATGCCGCCTTCGAGGGGAAGGGGTATATGCGCGAGGCGCTGGAGGCTGCGATTTCGCGGGCTTTTTCGCCGCGCATCCACCTGCACCGCATTCAAGCCAATGTCCGCCCGGAAAACACCCGCAGCCTGGCCTTGCTGCAGCGCCTTGGATTTGAGCAAGAGGGTCTGGCGCGAGAGTATCTGTTCATCGATGGTGCCTGGCGTGACCACACCCTATGGGCGCTGAGAAA
>CAYNSW010000004.1:0-117703 GCA_964400135.1 uncultured Rubrivivax sp.
ATTCAATCATTTGCATGGCAAAGTTGATGGGGTAGAGGTAGATCTTGTCGCCAAAGGGCGCGGAAAATAATTCGTGCACCCAACCGCCCACGCCCTTGATCTTGACGTTGTAGAACAAGCAAATGAGCAGCACCGACAGCGACAGCCCCATGGTGACCGACAAATCGGCCGTGGGCACCACGCGCATGTAGTCTTTGGCGCCGATCGCGGGGCCCGCCACGTGCCAGATGGCCGGCAGCAGGTCCACCGGCAGCAAGTCCATGGCGTTCATCAAGAAGATCCACACGAATACCGTCAAGGCCAGGGGCGCCACCAGACGGCGGCTGTTCTCGCTGTGGACGATCCCCTTGGCTTGAGAATCCACCATCTCCACCAACAGCTCGACCGCGGCCTGAAAGCGCCCGGGAACGCCAGACGTGGCACGAGAGGCCGCCCTCCACAGAAAGAAGCAGCCCACAAGGCCCAGGAGGGTGGCGTAAAAAATTGAGTCCAGGTTGAATACCGAGAAATCCACCACCGCCGACTGCTTCTGGTTTTGCAGATGCTGAAGGTGGTGGACGATGTATTCGCCAGCGGTAGGTCCCTGTCCTGTTGGTGATGACATCTGATCGCCTGATTGGTTCTTTAACTTTCAACACCTAGCGGCCACGCCACAACAGGGCCACCCAATACACCTTCATGCACACCACCATCGCCACCAGCAAGGCCGGCCAGCTCAAGGGCTGCACGATCATCGGTGCTGCTGCGAGCAACAGCACCGACACCGCAATTTTGATCATCTCCCACAACATGAAACTGACAGCACTGCTGCCGGGCGACAGGCTGGAGAGCTTGCTGGTCATGCCCCGCGCCATCAGCACCGCAGGCACCACCACCACCGCCGACCCCACCAGAGCCGACAACGCAACCGAAACACTTTGTGTGACAACCCCTGAAAGCGCGGCCACCACACCCCCCACCACCATCTGAGCCATCACCACCCGCCAGGGCGAGACGTGTGCCAGCTTTGGCCGCAGGGCCTGAATTTCTTCCCGAGTCAACGGCACCCGTTCCGTATCAGACAGGGTGTCTTCGTCTGGCCCATTCGAGTGGCGGACTGCCCGCTTCATATCGGCCATGGATCAACCGGGATTCAACCGTTCACAAAACCTAGCAGTATACGTGTAAACCCTTTACCTTCCAGAAACAGGTGGTTGATTTCTCAGCAGGATTCTGAAGCCGAAGGGAAATTCGATAATCCGAAGTGCTTCGTGGACCCTTGTCGTCTTATGGTCATTCCCCGAGTCCGTCGCAATTTCCTTGAGCGCTGGTGCTGTCGACCGCTGGCCTGCGTGCGCCTGATCGCGACGCTGGGCATGGCGTTGGGTCTCTGGGCACCCGCGCAGGCCGCACCGTCTGCCGTGGTCAAGACGCCGCAGGTGCGCGCCGAGTTGGTGGCACATGCACCGCAAGGGGTGGCGCCCGGGCGGCCCCTGTGGCTGGGGCTGCGCATCGAACATCAGCCCCATTGGCATACCTACTGGAAGAACCCGGGCGACTCGGGCTTGCCCACGGTGCTGAACTGGACCCTGCCCGCCGGGCTCAAGGTGGGCGACATGGTGTGGCCCACTCCGCAAGCCTTGCCCGTTGGGCCGCTGATGAACTACGGCTACGAGGGCACCGTGCTGCTGAGCGTGCCGATTTCCGTGTCGACTCCCCTAAGCGGGGACAGACTTCAGGTGGGCTTGCAGGCGCAGTGGCTGGTGTGCAAAGAGGTGTGCATTCCCGAAGAAGGCGAATTTGCGCTGAGCCTGCCGCTTTTGGCGGCCTACGCGCCGCACACGGCCAGCTTTGAGTCGGCGTGGGCTCGTGCACCCCAGCCCAACGCGCGGGTCACCGCCTCTGCTCAGGTGTCGCCCGATGGGCTGCAGCTTCGGATCGAAGGGCTGGATGCTGCGTGGGCTTCGCAGTCCTTGCGGTTTTTCCCCGAACTGCCCGGTGTGATCGATAACGCGGCCCCGGTTCAGGCCCGGTGGACGCAAGGGGCCTGGCAGGCCCAGATCCCCTTGTCCGCTCAACGCACCGACAGCCCCACTCGCCTGCCCGGGGTTTTGGTGGCCTCAAACGCCTCACCCGGCGTGCAGCTGGATATCGCCGTCTCCGGGGTCTGGCCCCCCAGGCCTGCACCGACGGCAGTTCCCAGCCCCGGTGGGGCCATCGCCCAGCCTGCAGCCGTGCCTGCCGCCTCGGCCGCTCGTTTGGCCATGGCCTTGGCTTTTGCGCTGGTCGGTGGCCTGTTGCTCAATCTCATGCCATGTGTGTTTCCGGTGCTGTCATTGAAGGTCTTGAGCTTCTCGCAGCACCCGGGGCAGCGAAAAGAGTTGCTGGCCCAAGGCGTGGCCTACACCGCGGGCGTGGTGCTGAGCTTTTTGGTTCTGGCCGGCGTCTTGTTGGGCTTGCGCGCAGCAGGTGAGCAAATCGGCTGGGGATTCCAGCTGCAAAGCCCCTGGGTGGTGGTGGCCCTGTGCCTGTTGTTCACCGTCTTGGGGCTGAACCTGGTGGGCTTGTTTGAAGTGGGCCTGTGGGTGCCCTCGTCCTGGGCGGGCGTGCAGGCCCGGCACCCCACTGTGGATGCAGCGCTCACGGGCGTTTTGGCTGTGGCCGTGGCCTCTCCCTGTACGGCCCCGTTTATGGGGGCCTCGATCGGGTGGGCGCTGACCTGGCCCACAGAACAAGCCTTGCTGGTCTTTGGTGCCCTGGGCTTGGGCATGGCGCTGCCGTACCTGCTGGCCAGCGCCTGGCCGGCGGTGGCCCGCCGTTTGCCGCGGCCGGGTGCATGGATGTTGCGCTTCAAGCAGTTCATGGCTTTTCCGATGTGGGCCACCGTGGTGTGGTTGTTGTGGGTACTGGGCCAGCAGGTGGGCATCGGCGCGGTGGCGGCTGTGCTGTCGGCCCTGCTCATGACCGCATGGCTGACCTGGGTGTGGCACCACAGCAAAGACGCGGCGCACGGCCTGGTGTGGCGTCTGGCCGCGTTGGCGATTTGGGCAGGGGTGTGGTGGTGGGCCGCCCCGTCGCTGCAGGACAACGCCACCAGCGAGCCGGGTAGGCCGAGCCTGGCAGAGCCGGGGGCCGCGACATGGCAGCCCTGGTCGTCTCAGCGGGTGCAGGAGGCGTTGTCTCAGGGACGACCGGTATTCGTCGATTTCACGGCCGCCTGGTGTGTGACCTGCCAGTACAACAAGCGCACAGCCCTGGCCGACGAGCAGGTATTGGCCGACTTTGCCGCCAAGCGCACCGTGCTGCTGCGCGCCGATTGGACTCGACGCGATGCAGCGATCACGGCCGAGCTGTCTCGTCTGCAACGCAGCGGGGTGCCCGTCTATGCGCTCATGGTCCCAGGGGCTGCAAGCCCTTTGCTGCTGAGCGAAATTCTGACGGTATCGGAATTGCGTAGCGCCATTGCACGGCTGCCCTGAGCGGGACCGGTGGTGAGGTGGCGCGCCAGGCGTAGTGGATTG
This sequence comes from uncultured Rubrivivax sp., assembly GCA_964400135.1. Taxonomy (GTDB): domain Bacteria; phylum Pseudomonadota; class Gammaproteobacteria; order Burkholderiales; family Burkholderiaceae_C; genus Rubrivivax. The sequence goes on from CAYNSW010000004.1 coordinate 3,501, forward strand.
GTTAGAGGAGGAAAAGCCGTGAATTCACAGCAAAGCCAACACGATGGAGGTGAGATGGGGTGCCTGCGCCGCGCGCTAACCCTGGCACTGGTGGGGGTCTGCGCCATGGCGGCGCTACCTGCTAGCGCCAATGTCACGGCCGGCCAGACGGCGCCGGCCTTCACCTTGAGCGACACCTCAGGCCAGTCGGTCTCGCTGTCCGACTTCAAGGGCCGCACCGTGGTACTGGAGTGGATCAACCCCGGCTGCCCCTTTGTGCAAAAACACTACCGCAGCGCCAACATGCCCTCCACGCAAAAGGCCGCTGCTTCCAAAGGTGTGGTGTGGTTGGCCATCAACTCCACGGCCACCAGCGCCACCGACTATCTCGCGCCCGCAGCGCTGGCCTCGTGGATGCAGCAGCATCAGGCTCAGGTGTCCGCTACGCTCATGGACGCCGATGGCCGCGTGGGCAAGGCCTACGGGGCCCGCACCACCCCTCAGATGGTCATCATCGACCCCCAGGGTGTGGTTCGGTATGCCGGCGCCATCGACAGCAAACCTACCGCGAGGGTGGAGGACATCGCCACCGCCACCAACCATGTGCAGCAAGCCTTGGGTGAGTTGCTCACGGGCAAGCCCGTGAGCGTGCCGGTGACACGGCCTTATGGGTGCTCGGTCAAATACGCATCTTGAGCGTTTGGCATGGCCTGCAAGGGGGCGGGCCTCACGCGGCCACGCTCACGGAACGCTCGCGTACTGCGCGGCCAAGGTGGTCAGGGCCTGAATGTCGGCGGCCTCGTCATAGTCGCTGCCGCGCTCTTGTGCCAGCACCCGGGCCACATCGGGTGCCACTGCGGCGGCCTGCTGAGCATCCAGAAAGAGCAGGCGGCTGCGCCGGGCCAAGACATCTTGCAACGTGCACGCCCACTCATGGCGCACAGCGTAGCGGACCATGGCCTCGCTGAGGATGCCACGCCCCGTCTCTCGATCATGCGCCAGCCAGCGCTGGGCCCCGGGCAACGCCTGCAAGGTGGCCGCTTCGCTGCCGTAGAGGTGCTCGCCGGGAGGGTCGGCCAGGCTGACGCCGGGCGCCGCCCCCCATAGGGGCATCGAAGCGGTGCTCCGCGGAGTGCCAAGGGGCAGGCCCGCATGCCGTTGGCAGGCCAAGATGACTTCTTCGGCCATGGCGCGGTAAGTGGTCCACTTGCCTCCCGTGACCGTGATCAAGCCCGAAGGCGAGACATCCACCACATGCTCGCGTGACAGCGATGCCGTGGGCACGGCGGCACCGCTGCCCGAGGTCATGGGCTGCACCAAGGGGCGCAATCCCACCCAGACCGAGCGCACATCATCACGCGTAGGCGGCTGGTTCAGATAGGCGGCGGCCTCGGTCAAGATGAAGTCGACCTCCTCGGGCAACGCCTGCGGCTCACGCAGGCTGCGCTGCGTGGGAGTATCGGTGGTACCCAAGACGGTCTTGCCCAACCAGGGCACGGCAAACAAGACCCGCCCATCGCGGGTGCGGGGCACCAGCAGAGCCCGCGACCCCGGTAAGAAGTGCCGACCCACCACCAGATGCACACCCTGGCTGGGACGCACACGCGGTGCGGTGGTGGCTTGCATCGCGCTCACCTCATCAACCCACACCCCAGCCGCGTTGACCACGCCATGCGAGCGAATCTCCCAACTCGAGTTTTGAGCGTTACCCTCCGCAGCGGCTAGGGGGGACAAACGGTCTTGCACCTGCACACCGCGGATGCGACCGTCTTGGCCTGTGAGCAGACCCACCACCTGGACATGATTGAGCAGGCAGGCGCCGTGCTGTTGAGCGGTCTTGGCCAGCGCCAGCGCCAGGCGGGCATCGTCGAACTGGCCGTCGAGGTAACTGACCGCCCCACACCAGGGGCCTTCTCGCAAGCCGGGCAGGCGCTCCTTCAAGGCGGCCGCTCCCCACCACCGTACCGATCCCAGACGATGTCCCCAAGACAGGGCGTCGTAGACCTTGAGGCCCGCTGTATACGTCACGGCCTCCCAGGGGCCCCGCGCGGGAATCACGAACTCCAAGGGCTGTGCCACATGGGGCGCGTTGGCCAAGACGCGGGTTCTTTCGTGCAAGGCCTCTCTGACCAAGCCCACATCGCCTTGCGCCAGGTAGCGCACGCCTCCGTGAAGCAGTTTGGTGGAGCGCGAGCTGGTGCCCGAGGCAAAGTCGTGCGAGTCCACCACCATGACCGACCACCCGCGCGACGCGGCATCGAGGGCCACCCCCAGGCCCGTGGCACCACCTCCGATGACCACCAGATCAAAGTGCGTGCTTTGACAACGTTCGCGCGCTGCGCGCACATGATGAAGCCTTGGATCGGTCACGGTCATCCACGCGCAAAGTGTGCTGGCAGCCCCGGCACCTTGACCCGAAGCTGCAAGACCCGCCCCGCCCAGGGCTCTCGCTCCAGCTCATCGGCCGGACGGCGGAATCGGGCCGTGGTGACATACAGCGTGCGCAAGTCATCGCCTCCCAGACAGGGCATGGTGGGGCAACGAACGGGCAGCGCCACGCGCTCGAGCACCTCGCCTTGGGGGCTGAGGCGCAACAACTGCGCGCCTTCAAACATGGCCGTCCAATAACAGCCCTCGCTGTCGACCGTGGCCCCATCGGGTCTGCCGCCATAGGACTGCAGGTCTTGGCCGGGCATGCGGGGCGCAAACTCACGCCAGATCCGCCGGGGTCCCATCTGCCCGTCGGCCAATCGATAGTCCATGGCATAGATGGTGTGGCCATGGGAGTCGCTCCAGTACATGGTGGTGTTGTCGGGGCTGAAGGCCAGCCCGTTGCTGACCGTAATGCCATCACCTTGACGCGTGAGCCGCTGACCATCCCAGCAGTACAGGGCCGCAAGCGGGGGTTGTCGGGGCTCGTAGATTGTGCCCACCCACAGTCGGCCCTGGGCGTCGGCCTTGCCATCGTTAAAGCGCTCTTGGGCCGGGTCATAGGGCTGCCGGACCACGCAGGTACGCTGTCCGGTTTGCGGATCGAATGTCCACAAACCGTCTCGCATCGCCAAGAGCAAATGGCCCGATTTCATGGGGGCCAAACAACCCGGCTCGACGGGCAGGGCCCAGGACTGGTGCTGACCCGATTGAGGCTCAAATCGATGGACGGCGCAGCCGGGAATGTCACACCACCACAGGGCCCCAGGCTGATCGCCATGCGCTGGCCACCACGTGGGTGACTCTCCCAACAAGCTCGGGGGCACCGGCAGCGCCGACACCTCAAGGTCTAAGGTTTGAACATGCATGGTGGGGTCCTTACCAGCTGGTGGGGTGATCTAGATCGGCCTTGAGGTAGTGGGCCCCAGGAATCGGGTTGAAATAGTACGGTGGGACCTCCACAAACCCCAAGGTGCCATACAGGCCTCGGGCCGCCTCCATGTCATCCAAGGTGTCTAACAACATCGTGGAGTAGCCTGCGGCCACCGCGCGATCCATCAGCTCACGGGCTAAACGTCGCCCCAACCCGATACGACGAAACGCATCGCGCACGTACAGGCGCTTCATCTCGCAGGCATTGGGGTAGTCGCACTCGGGCAGTGCTCGCACAGCACCACATCCGGCCAGCTGGTGGTCCACATAAGCCAGCAGCAAGGCCCCTTCAGGCTCGGCGTAGGGGCCGGGCAGGCCTTCAAGCTCGGCTTGAAGGTTTTGAAAACACAGATCAACGCCCAGTCGCTGGGCATACTCGGTGATGATCAGGCGCGCCTGATCCCACTGTGGCACATCCCGAGGCACTTGGATCACGATATTCACTTGCGCAGGTCTCCTCACAGCAAGGTGACGCACCAGGCCACCAGCGCACCGGCCGCAAGGGCGATAAGCAGGGCCAGCCCGCGCTGCTGCCTGCCATCGTCTGAGGCCGGCGTGTCGGCTGCGGCCCATTGGTCGCCGCTGATCATGGCGCTGATGATGCGCCGGCGCTTGATCCATTGGTAGTAAAACGCCGCCGCGACGTGCATCCCTATCCATCCGGGCAGCAGCCACTGCCCGGTCTTTTGGTGAACAGCGGTGAGCCATGCGGCCTGCTGAGCGCTGATAAAACGGTTCAATGGCCCCACGTTGGCAATGTCATCATCGGCAAACAGCCCCGTACTGACCTGCAAGGCGACCAATCCCAGAAGCGTCAGCACCGACAGCGCCCCCAAGGGGCTGTGGCCCACATCGAAGCGCTCTCCCGGGGCTGGGCGGCCCTGCCAGTAACGCAGCACAGCGCCAGGTCTGAAGGCCCAATGGACAAAGCGTGACCAGCGCCCGCCCACCAGGCCCCAAACCAGCCGAAATAGCAACAGGGCGCACACGGCGTAGCCGAACCGGAAGTGCCACACCATGGCATTACCGCCGAGTTGGGCGCAGCTCCACGCCCCCACCACACTCACGATCAAGGCCAGGTGAAACACGCGCGTGGGCAGATCCCAAACGCGCACACGATGCAAACCGAGCGTCATGACGCCACCTTGCCTTGATCAGCCTGCTGAGCCACGCACCCGAGCGCCGCATAGAGACCGCTCAAGCAGAGCCTGGAAATTACGTGCAGAATCTTTTCCTCCCCAACCCCGGCCTGAAACGGAGCCCGTATGAATCTCAAACTGTGGAGTGTGGCCTGTACAGCGCTTTTGAGTTTGCCAGCCTTCGCCCAATTTCAAAAGCCCGAAGACGCCATCAAGTACCGCCAAGGCGCGTTTGTGTTGATGGGCGCCCATTTTTCTCGCGTGGCTGCCATGACCCAGGGTCGCGTGCCCTTTGATGCCAAAGTGGCCGCCGAAAACACGGCGGTGCTCAGCACAGTGGCGCGCCTGCCCTTTGCGGCCTTTGGCGAGGGCACTGACAAGGGGCTGCCTACGGGAGCCAAGCCCGAGGTCTGGAAAGACAACGCCAAGTTCCGCGCCGCGGCCGAAAAGATGATTGCCGAAGTCGCCAAGCTGGATGCGGCTGCTCGTGCGGGCAACCTGGATGCGCTCAAGACGGCAGCGGGCGCTGTGGGGGGCTCTTGCAAGGCCTGCCACGACGATTTTCGCGCCCAGCGCTAAGGCCGAGACGGGCCACCTGCTGGCCGGTGGTCCACTGGCAGGCGGCGGCCCACAAACACCACGGCCGCCACCGCCATGGCAAAACCCAGGGTGATGGGGTGGAGCTGCTCACCCAAGAGGGGCACGGCAAACAGCAGGGCCAGGAAAGGCTGCAGCAACTGCACCTGACTGACGCGCACGATCCCGCCCAAAGCCAGCGCCCGGTACCAGGCAAAAAAGCCCAGCCACATTGAAAACACCGACACGTAAAGCAAGCCTGCCCACGCGGCCCAAGAGATGGTGGAGACTTCGGGCCGCGTCAGCCAGGCTGCCGGTAAGGTGAGCGGCAAACTGCCCACCACCACCCAGCACACCACGTGGTAGGGCGGTATCCGTTGGGCCGCATGTGCTCCGGCCACATAGGCCAAAGCGGTGCTGCCCACGGCCGCGAGCAGCCAACCATCAGCGGCCACCCACCGGCCCCCACCGGACCACAAGGCGAAGGTGAGGACCAAGCCGCAGCCGGCCAGGGCGCACAGCCAAAATCCTGCCGACGGGCGCTGGCCGGTGTGCACTGCCGCTACCGCTGCCGTGGCCAGGGGAATGATGCCGCTGACCACCGCCGCATGCACAGAGGGCACCTCTCGCAGCGCCAAGCCAATGAACAAGGGAAACCCCAGCACGGTACCCGCCGCACACAGCGTCAGCGCGGGCCAGACCTCTCGGGGTGGCCATGGTGCGCGAACCGCACTCAGGTACAGCACGGCCAAGAGGCCGGCCAGCGCAGCCCGCCCCGCCGTGACGAAGGCAGGCGACAGTTGCGGGGCGTTGACATCGCCCACGGCCAATCGGGTCATGGGAAAGGTCAAGGCAAACAAGGCCACAGCCAGCAGGCCCAAGGCCAGGCCACGCCTGACATCGTGGGGCGGGTGCGCGTTGCCCGCTGCGGGTAGCGTCACAGCGTCATCATCCACAGTGCGGTCAGCACCAAGGCAGCCGCCATGGTGCGATTAAAGGCCAGCAGTCGCTGCCCGTGGGACAGCCAGCGGCGCAGCACCGCACCCACCAGCGCATAGCTCAAATTGCTGAGCAGTCCGTACAACATCATGACCGGCAGCACCCACAGCAAGCGCTCGGTGGCCTGTGGGGCGGATGCGATCCAGCCACTGCTGACCACCCATGCATTCATCCACGCTTTGATGTTGACAAACTGCAGCATGACCCCCTGCACAAAGCCCACCTGCCAGACGGGACGCGCAGGATCGGGGGCTTCAAACACGTCATGCCCGCCAGCAGCTGCGCAGGGTAAGGCCGCAGTGCGCCATAACTTCCAGGCCAGATAAACCAGGTAAGCAAAGCCCAGCACCTGGAGGACAACTCGTACCGAGGGGTGCCACTGCAATACCGCGCCGACCCCGGTTGCGCTGAGTGTCAGCAAAAGGCCCCAGCCCACCGGAACGGCCACCACAAAGCGCCAGGCCGCTTTCATGCCCCCATTGGCGGCCAGCGCCGCCGACAAGGTGGTGTTGGGCCCCGGGGTGAAGGACATGGCCGATGCAAAGATCAACAGCGCCCCCCATTCCGAGGTGGTCAAGGGGCTCATCCGTTGGCCGCCGCCTCCTGCAGGGCGTCTATGAACAGCGAGGCCACGTCGCAATCGGTCTGCTTCATGATTTCCTGAAACCCAGTGGGGCTGGTCACGTTGATTTCGGTGAGGCAATCGCCAATGATGTCCAGGCCCACCAAGAGCAAGCCCCTGGCAGCCAATACCGGCCCCAAGGCCTGCGCGATCTCACGATCGCGCGGTGACAGCGGCTGTGCCACACCTTTGCCCCCGGCGGCCAGATTGCCGCGAATTTCTGTTCCCTGCGGAATACGCGCCAGGGCATAGGGCACGGGTCGGCCCCCAATCAGTAGCACGCGCTTGTCGCCCCGCGCGATTTCAGGCAGGTAACGCTGCACCATCAAGGTGGTGGCGCCGCCACCATTGAGCGTCTCGATGATGCTGCCCAAATTCAGACCATCCGGTCCGACACGAAAAATGCCCATACCCCCCATGCCATCCAAAGGCTTGAGAATGATGTCCTGGTGCTGGGCATGAAAAGCGCGCACATCATCGGCATCGCGCGTGACCAGAGTGGGCGCGATGTAGTCCTCAAACTCCATGATGGAGAGCTTTTCCGGGTGGTCGCGCAGCGCCTGTGGCGCATTGAATACGCGCGCGCCTTGACGCTGGGCCTGCTGCAGCAGGTGGGTGGCGTAAAAATACTCGCTGTCAAAAGGCGGGTCCTTGCGCATGACCACCGCATCGACGCTGCTCAGTGCCAGGGCCTGCTGCTCTTCGTGCACACCAAACCACGGCTGGGCTTGCCCAAGCAGAAGCTCAATGCGTGTGGCCTGGGCGCTTACCGGCTCGTGGCGACGCCACCTGAGTTGCGCCGGGGTACAGGCCCACAGGGTATGCCCGCGTCGCTGCGCCTCGCGCATCATCGCGAAGGTGGTGTCCTTTTCAATCTTGAAGCCACGGAGTTCGTCGGCCACAAAGAGGATCTTCACAGCGTCAAATCTCCACCTTGGAGCCCAGTTCCACAATCCGGTTGGACGGCAGATTCAGGAAATCCGCAGCAGCAGCGGCGTTGCGGTGCATGCTGGCGAAGAGCTTTTCGCGCCACAAGGCCATACCGTCACCAAAAGTGGGCACGACAGAGTCGCGGCTGAGGAAATAGCTGGTCTCCATGTCGTCGATCACCACACCGTGCGAGCGCAGACCTTTGAGCGCCTCGGGGACATCGGGATGGTCTTTGAAGCCAAAGTGGAGCATGACTTGCCAACAGTCGTGGCCCAGGGGCTCTACTTCCACGCGCTTGCTGCTGCGAATCCATGGCACTTCATGGTGCTGCACGGTCACAAAGAGATTTTGTGCATGCATCACTTTGTTGTGCTTGAGGTTGTGCAACAAGGCAAACGGGGTGGCCCCTTTTTCCGCGTTCAAAAACACAGCCGTGCCCGCGACCCGCTGCGGTGGGCTGATGAATATAGCCTCTAAAAACTGGGGCAGCTCAATGGCCTCGTCGCGCAGCCGGTGGGCCATGAGGGCTCGGCCCGCCTTCCACGTGGTCATGAGGGTGAACATGCCCGCGCCAATGAGCAGGGGGAACCAACCGCCATCCAAGACCTTGACCACATTGGCTGCCAAGAAGGTGATGTCGATGACCAGGAACAGTCCTGTTGCTGCAATGCAAAGGGCCAGCGGCAGCCCCCACGCAAAGCGAATCACAAACAGGGTCATCACCGTGGTGATGGTCATGTCCAGCGTCACGGCGATGCCATAGGCCGACGCCAGCGCGCTGCTCGATCCGAACAAGATGACGGCCAACACGATACAACCGAACAGGCCCCAGTTCACAAAGGGCACATAGATCTGACCCGTCTCACGCACTGAGGTATGCGTGATACGCAAGCGCGGCAAGTAGCCCAGTTGGATGGCCTGTTTGGTCACCGAAAAAGCCGCGGTGATCAGCGCCTGGGAGGCAATGACGGTGGCCATGGTGGCCAAACCGATCAGAGGGAACAGCGCCCACTGCGGCGCCATCTCATAAAACGGATTGCGCACGTTTTCAGGATGCTGCAAAAGCATGGCGCCTTGGCCAAAGTAGTTCAATACCAAGGCGGGCATGACCACCGCAAACCATGCCAAGCGAATCGGGCGACGCCCAAAATGGCCCAAGTCAGCGTACAAGGCTTCGGCACCCGTGACGCACAAGACCACCGAGCCCAAGGCCACAAAGGCGACCCCCGGTTGGCCGAGCAAGAAGCCCAGTGCGTGGTGCGGCAAGAGGGCCTGCAAAACAGCCGGGTATTGCACGATATGCACCAGCCCCAACAGGGCCAGGACCACGAACCACACCAGGGTGATGGGGCCAAACAAGCGGCCAACGGCGGCGGTGCCAAATCGCTGGGCAGCAAACAGGGCCGTGAGAACCACCAAGGTGATGGGCACCACATAGCGGTTCAGACCCGGTGCGGCCACCTCCAACCCCTCGACCGCCGACAAGACAGAGATGGCCGGTGTGATCACCCCATCGCCAAAGAAGATGGCGGTGCCAAAAATGCCCACCAAAAGCAGCTTGGCTCTAAGAGCGGGCTTGGAAGCCACGGCCTGAGAGGCCAGGGCCAGCATGGCAATGAGCCCCCCCTCGCCATGGTTGTCGGCGCGCAAGATGAGCACCACGTACTTAATGGATACGACGCTGGTGAGCGTCCAAAACACCAGGGACAAGATTCCCAGGATATTGGCGGCATTCAGGGGCACGTGGCCATGGGCGAATACTTCTTTGAGGGCATACAGCGGGCTGGTGCCGATGTCGCCGTAGACCACACCAATGGCCGCCAGGGTCAGTGCGGCCACCGCCCCTTGCGGGTGCTGCCTAGATTCTGCTGATGACATGTCTTGCGCCGAGTGCTGCGGTGACCCGGTCAGTCCTCAATATCTGCTTCGGGGTCGGTGGCTTCCAGCTCATAGCTGGAAGCCAACATGGCCAGACGAGCAATGACACCGTACATGTAAAAGCGGTTGGGACCACTGGCCCCGGCCTTTTGTACAGGCCGGGTGAGCGGGCCACCCGACTCAAAGGCCAGGGGCACGTAGCTCATGCCCGTGGTCATGAGGCTCTCCTCCGATGCCGCCTCGGCATGCACGCGGTAAAAGCCTCCGACGACATAGCGGTCCATCATGTACACCACCGGCTCGGCCACCGCCTCGTTGATGCGCTCGAAAGTGGGAACGCCTTCTTGCACCAACACCTCATCAACCTGCACGGCCATGCTGTGCAAGGCCCCGTGCTCGGCAGAGTGCATCAGCACGGCGTCAAATTCCTTGGCATCACGCAGCCGCACGGTGCGCAGCAGTCGCCGATCGTCGCCGGGCTTGAGCACGACAAATGGCTTGTCGGCGATGCCGTACTCCTTGTGCTTGCGACGAATTTTGGTGAGCAGCGCATCCACTTGAGATCGGATGCGCTCAATGTCTTGAGGACGCCTCAGGTCGACATCGGGGCACGACACTGTCATGGGATGGATGAGCCACGGATCCATGCCCAACAGCTTGGCAAACTTCTTGGACACCTCTTCGTAGGTGGCAAAGTGACGGCTCATGCGCCGCACCGCCGCGCCGGCGTGCAAGGGGGGAAGCAAATACTGCTGGTGCACGCTTTTGAGGGTGGCGGGTACCCCCTCATTCAAGGGCGTGTTCAACAAGATGGTGCACGGGTCAAAGTCCTTCAAACCGAGGCGGCCGCGCTGGCGCAGCACGGGCTCCAGCATGAGGTGCCCACCTTCTGCCAAAGGCAACTTCACGGGGGACTTGACCGCGGGGTCGAGACTGCCCAGGCGTACATGCAGCCCGGCTTGATGAAATATGGTGATCAGCCGCTGCAGGCTTTCGTGATAGACGGCCTTGCGAGAACTCGCCTCCGGAATGATCAGCAGGTTCTTGGCCTCCGGACAAATCTTCTCGATGGCGGCCATAGCGGCTTGGACGGCCAGGGGGGTGACTTCAGCGGCCAAGTTGTTAAACCCATCCGGAAACAGCCCGGTCTCCACTGGGGAGAGTTTGTAGCCAGCGTTGCGCACATCCACGGCGCAGTAAAACGCCGGGGTGTGCTCCATCCATTCGAGCCGAAACCAGCGCTCAATGGCCGGCATGGACTCGAGCAGACGCTGCTCCAGTTCGTTGATGGGGCCTTTGAGGGCCGTGGCCAGATGGGGAACCATGCCCACATTCTAGAGAGTTGCCGACGCCCCCCATTTTTTGGGGGGGGAGTCGATCCCTGATCACCAAGCAAAAAAAACGGGCAGCTCCCGGCTGCCCGTTGACCCTTGACTTGGATTTACTTGTTGTAAGCGGTCTCGCCGTGAGAGGCGATGTCCAAACCCTCGCGTTCCTCTTCCTCGGTGACGCGCAAACCCACGACCAGGTCGACGATCTTGAAGGAGATGAAGGCCACCACTGCCGACCACACCACGGTCACCCCCACGGCCTTGGCCTGGATGATGAGTTGATCGACGATGCCCGCTGAGCCGACCGATGCCGTCACCCAGTCGGTCACCAGGCCCGGACCGCCCAGCGTCTGGGAGTTGAACACGCCGGTGAGCAAAGCGCCCACGATGCCGCCCACGCCATGAACGCCAAAGACGTCCAGAGAGTCGTCAGCGCCCAACGCGCGCTTGAGCTGGTTCACGCCCCACAGGCTCGCAAAGCCGGCCACGATGCCGATGATCAAGCCGCCCATGATGCCCACGTTGCCCGCTGCCGGGGTGATGGCCACCAAGCCCGCCACGGCGCCAGAAGCGGCGCCCAGCATGGACGCTTTGCCGCGCATCAACGCCTCGCCCACGCACCACGCCAAGACAGCGCCCGCTGTGGCCAGCAAGGTGTTGAGGAAGGCCAGCGATGCACTGTTGCCCGCCTCCAAGGCAGATCCGGCGTTGAAGCCAAACCAGCCCACCCACAACATCGAAGCGCCCACCATGGTCAGGGCCAGGTTGTGCGGGGCCATGGGCTCACGGCCATAGCCCGTGCGCTTGCCAATGACGTAGGCGCCCACCAAGCCGGCCATGGCCGCATTGATGTGCACCACCGTGCCACCCGCAAAGTCCAGGGCTCCCCACTGCCAGATCAATCCGGCCTTGGCGTTCATGGTGTCGACCACGTCTTTGGCCGTGTCGGCGTCAGGACCCATCCAGTACCACACCATGTGCGCGATGGGCAGGGAGCTGAAGGTGAACCCCAAGGCCATGAACATCAGTACGGCAGAGAACTTGATGCGCTCGGCGAACGCGCCCACGATCAGCCCGCAGGTAATGGCCGCGAAGGTGGCTTGAAATGCCACAAACACGATCTCCGGGATCACCACGCCCTTGCTGAAGGTGGCCGCCATGGCAAATTCACCCTTGGTGGCGTCAAACACCCCCTTGAGGAAGAGCCGATCGAACCCGCCAATGAAGGCATTGCCCTCCGTGAAGGCCAGGCTGTAGCCATAAAGCGCCCACAGCACCACGATGAGAGAAAAGGTGACGAAGACTTGCATCAGCACCGAGAGCATGTTCTTGCTGCGAACCAAGCCGCCATAGAACAACGCCAGGCCGGGGATGGCCATCATGATGACCAGCAAGGTGGACAACAGCATCCAGCTCACGTCGCCTTTGTTGGGCGTGGGAGCTGTGGCGGAAGCAGCCGCTTCAGCGGCCGCGGGCGCAGCAGCCGAGGCGGCCGCTGCAGCAACGGCCCCCGAGGCAGCTGCATCCTGCGCCAGGCTGACGCCGGCAAAGCCCAGGGCCGAGATGGCCAGGGCCAGCATACAGAGAAATTTTTTCATGATCGAATCTCGCAGTCTTAAGCAGAGCGGGGGGTCACAGGGCGTCTTTGCCGGTCTCGCCGGTTCGGATGCGAATGACCTGCTCCAAAGCGCACACAAAAATCTTGCCGTCGCCGATCTTTCCTGTGCGGGCTGAACCTTCGATGGCCTCGACAACGCGCTCAACGAGCGCATCGTCTACAGCCGCTTCGATCTTCACCTTGGGCAGGAAGTCGACCACGTACTCAGCACCTCGGTACAGCTCCGTGTGCCCCTTTTGGCGGCCAAAGCCTTTGACCTCGGTCACCGTGATGCCCTGCACGCCAATGGCGCTGAGGGCCTCCCGCACTTCATCAAGCTTAAAAGGCTTGACGATGGCAGTCACCATCTTCATATCGATCTCCTCAGTAGGAAAAATAGAGGCTCAGAAATTGATCTTGGCGCCCAGCACCAGCGAGGGCTTGCCCAGATCCTTGTTGCCCGGCCCGGTGTACGCGCTCGTGTTGGTGCCGATCAGCGCGCCGCTCCACACCACGCCGGCCACCTCTTTGCTCACCGTCAGGGAGTAGTCGGTGTAGGAATAGGTGCCCTGGTTTTTGACCATTTGACGCCCCACGTGCGGTGTGACGTTCAAGCCCGCCACCTCAAAGGTGGCACTCAAATCCAAATAGCCGCTGCCCTTGCTGTCGGCAAAACCGAACAGGTTGGACGTGCTGTGCGAATACTTGGCCGTGATGGGGCCGGTGGTCAGGGCCAGATAAATCTCGGTGGTGTTGGCCGAGGGCTTCAGGCCGTTGCTGGGGTACTGATAAGCCAACACGCCAATGTCGTAGGTCAGTTCCTTGGACAACTCGCCCTTGTAGCCGCCGTAAAAATCCAGCTCGACGGAGGCTCCGCCGCCGCCGTCCTTGATCCACTGAATCGTGGAGCCCCAGGCACCCAAATAAAACGGGCCGTTGGTGTAGTCCACCCCGCCTTGCACGGCAGGCTTGAGCCGCGTTTGAGAAATGCCGCGATAGCGGTAGTCGGTGGTCAAGCCCGCATTGAACGCCACCGACGCTGCGGGGGCGGCCGCGGCAGCCGTTTGGGCCCGGGCAGGCGAGGAGGCCAACAGGGCGCCAGCGGCACAGGCTGCCACGAGCGTCAGGGGGAAAGCATTGAGAAAGCGCATGGGATTACTCCAAAAGTGACATCAAATCGAAGGAGGTTGAGCAACCCCCATGCCACGTCGGTTTGGGTGCTGTAGGGGTGTTGAGGGGTGGTTTTGCACCACTTAGGTGCGTTTTAGAGCCCCAACCCCCTCCGGCAGGCACCCGAAAGAGCGCACCAAAGCGGGGCTGGTGGGCACGCTCAGCGCGTGCAACGCTTGGGCCCCATGAGCCTGTCGACCGTGATCAGCCGCTCCCTGGAGGGCCTAACCGCACGCGAGGTGCGGGTAGAAGTGCACCTGGCCAACGGCTTGCCGCAATTCACTTTGGTGGGGCTGGCCGATACCGAGGTCAAAGAGTCTCGAGAGCGAGTGCGCGCAGCTCTGGCGCAAAGCGGCTTGGAGTTTCCCTACAACCGGCGCGTCACGGTGAACCTGGCCCCAGCCGACCTACCCAAGGATTCGGGGCGGTTTGACCTGCCCATCGCCCTGGGCATCTTGGCAGCCTGTGGCGTGATTCCCGCCTCGGCGCTGAGCCAGACCGAGTTTGCGGGCGAGCTGTCGCTGGCCGGCGAGTTGCGGCCCGTGCGCGGTGCGTTGGCGCTGGGCCTGGCCGCACATCAGGCGGGTCTGGCCGATGGCAAGCCCCGCACCCTGGTGCTGCCTGAGCTCAGCGCCCAGGCCGCCGCCTGGGTCAGTGGCCTGGATGTGCGGGCTGCCCATCACCTGCAAGAGGTAGTGCGCGCATTGCAACAGCGCACTCCTGAGCGGCCACTGGAGCTGACCAGGGCCCAGGCCCACCCCGGCGCTTCAGTCGGGCTCCACGCGGGGGACCTGGCCGATGTCCGCGGGCAAGCGCTGGCCCGACGCGCCTTGGAGGTCGCCGCTGGGGGCGCCCACCACCTCTTGATGGTGGGCCCGCCCGGGGCGGGCAAGTCGATGTTGGCGCAGCGGCTGGTGGGGTTGCTGCCCGCGCTGAGCCACGAGGAGGCCGTGCAAAGCGCCGCACTGCTGAGCTTGCATTGCACTGCCCTGAGGCCAGAAGACTTCGGCCGACGCGTCTTGCGAGCGCCCCATCACAGCGCAAGCGCCGTGGCACTGGTCGGTGGTGGCTCACCGCCGCGTCCTGGTGAAATTTCGCTGGCGCATCACGGCGTGCTCTTTCTCGACGAGTTGGCGGAGTTTCAACGCCATGCACTGGAGGCGCTGCGAGAGCCCTTGGAGACGGGCAGTATCACCGTGTCCCGGGCCAATCGCTCGAGCATCTTTCCCGCCCGTTGCCAGTTGGTGGCCGCCATGAATCCCTGTCCCTGCGGCTGGCTGGGCACTGCGGCGGGCCTCGGCCGGGTGTGCCTGTGCACCCCCGATCAAATCCAGCGGTATCAGGGGCGACTGTCGGGCCCTTTGCTCGACCGCCTGGATCTTGTGGTGGAAGTTGCGCCCGTGCCGGCAGCCGAGTTGCTGGCGCCGCCCCCCGAAGTGCCCGGGTCAGCAACCGAGACCAGCGCACAGGTGGCCCAGCGCGTCGCCCAGGCACGCAGTCGAATGATGGCGCGTCAAGACGCTCCCAACGGGCAACTCGACGGTGCGCGCCTGGCGCGACTGCCGGGGCTGCCCGAGTCGGCGCGGGCATTGCTAGAGCGCAGCGCCTCGCATTTGGGGTGGTCCGCACGCCGTCTGCATCGGGTCACTCGGGTGGCCTGGACCTTGGCCGACTTGGCCGACTCCAAACGACCCGAGGTACCCCACGTGGCCGAGGCCTTGCAATTTCAGCGCGGCCTGACAGCCCCCCAGGACGCCACCCCTTAAGACAAAGACGGCGACAAAGCGCGGCGGGCCTCGTCGTCGGGCATGGCGGCCCGTCGGGCCCAGTCCACCAACTGGTCATCCCCGATGCGCCCCACATTGAAGTAGACCGAATCGGGGTGCGAGAGGTAAAAGCCACTGACGCTGGCAGCCGGTGTCATGGCCAGGCTCTCGGTGAGGCCCATGCCAATGTCGTCAGCCTCCAGCACACGGAACATGTCGCGCTTGACGCTGTGGTCGGGACACGCGGGGTAGCCCGGGGCGGGTCGGATGCCCTGGTAAGACTCGGCAATCAGGGCCTGTACGTCCAAGCCCTCGCCTGCGGCATAGCCCCACAGGTCCGTGCGCACCCGCTGGTGCAAGAACTCGGCGAAAGCCTCGGCCAAACGGTCGGCCAGCGCCTTGAGCATGATGGCCGAGTAGTCGTCATGGTCGTCTACAAACTGTTGGGCTTTGCGGTCGACGCCTGCGCCAGCGGTCACGGCAAACATCCCAATGTAGTCAGCTGCGGCACCGCGCGGGGCCACAAAGTCCGCCAGGCACCGGTTGGGACGGCGCACACCGTCGATCACCGGACGCTCGGTTTGCATGCGCAGGGGACTCCACCGCATCAGCACCTGCTCGCGCGATTCGTCCGCGTAAATCTCAATGGTGTCATCGTCCACCGTATTGGCGGGCCACAGGCCCATCACGGCATGGGCCTGCAACCATCGTCCCTCGATCAGGCGTTGCAGCATGCGCTTGCCGTCGCTGAAGACCCGCGTGGCCTCGGCGCCCACCACCTCGTCGCGCAAGATCGCCGGGAAGGGGCCGGCCAGGTCCCAAGTCTGGAAAAAAGGGCCCCAGTCGATGAAGGCGGCCAGCTCGGACAGGCTTTGATTGCGCAAGATGCGCCGGCCTATGAAGCGCGGACGCGGCGGCGAGTAGCGACTCCAGTCCATCGGGGTTTTGTTGCCACGCGCTGCTGCCAATGACACCAGGGGCGTGACCTTTTTTTGGGCATGCTGCTGACGCACCCGCTCGTACTCATGGCGCAACTCGTCGATATAGCGTTGGGCGCGCTCGTCGGACAAAAGCTCCGAACACACCGAAACGCTTCGCGAGGCATCGGGCACATACACCACCGGCCCCTCGTAATGGGGCGCGATCTTCACCGCCGTGTGCACCCGGCTCGTGGTGGCCCCGCCAATGAGCAGGGGGATCTTCTTCAATCGGAAGTGCTCGTCTCGCTGCATCTGCGCGGCGACGTACTGCATCTCCTCCAACGAAGGGGTGATCAGGCCCGACAAACCGATGATGTCTGCGCCTTCCACCTTGGCTTTTTCCAAGATTTCTTGGCACGGCACCATGACCCCCATGTTGACCACTTCGAAGTTATTGCACTGCAAAACCACCGCAACGATGTTCTTGCCGATGTCGTGGACATCACCCTTGACGGTGGCAATAACAATGCGCCCCTTGGCTTTGACCTGCGCGCCCGCATCAGCCAGCGCCTGCTTCTCCGCCTCGATGTAGGGCAGCAGGTGGGCCACGGCCTGCTTCATCACCCGCGCACTCTTGACCACCTGGGGCAAAAACATTTTGCCGGCACCGAACAAGTCGCCTACCGTGTTCATGCCCGCCATCAGTGGCCCTTCAATGACTTGCAAGGGCCGGCCGCCCTGAGCTCGAATGGCCTGCCACGCCTCTTCGGTGTCCGGGACGATGAATTCGGTGATGCCGTGCACCAGGGCGTGGCTCAAACGCTGCTCCACCGACAGCGCGCGCCAGGCCAAACGGGCAGTTTCGTCTCGGGCTGCTCCCTTGGCGGTCTCGGCAATCTCGATGAGCCGCTCGGCCGCCGTTTTGGGGGCCTCACCCGGTGCCAAGCGCGGTTGGCGGTTGAGCACCACGTCTTCCACGCGCTCGCGCAGCATGGGGTCAAGCTCGTCGTACACCCCGATCATCCCGGCATTGACTATGGCCATATCCAAGCCAGCGCGGATGGCGTGATACAAAAATACGGTGTGGATGGCCTCACGCACCGGCTCGTTGCCACGGAAGCTGAAGCTGACG
This sequence comes from uncultured Rubrivivax sp., assembly GCA_964400135.1. Lineage (GTDB taxonomy): Bacteria > Pseudomonadota > Gammaproteobacteria > Burkholderiales > Burkholderiaceae_C > Rubrivivax. Next base: position 20,903 of record CAYNSW010000004.1, read on the forward strand.
TTGGAGACCCCTCCTGACACCTTGGCGCCCTTGAGGTGGGTTTTGATCCACCGTGTGGCCTCGATGAAGTCCATCGCGTAGTTGTCGTGCTCTTCAATGCCCGTGGCAATGGCAAAGATATTGGGGTCAAAGATGATGTCTTCAGGCGGGAAGTCGGCTTGTTGCACCAGCAGGTGGTAGGCCCGTGCGCAAATCTCGGTTTTGCGCGCCAGGGTGTCGGCCTGCCCTTTCTCGTCAAAAGCCATGACCACGGCGGCCGCACCGTAGCGGCGCACCAAACGCGCCTGGCGCAAGAACTCGGCCTCGCCTTCCTTGAGCGAAATGGAGTTGACGATGCCTTTGCCCTGCAGGCAGCGCAGTCCCGCCTCGATCACCTCCCACTTGGAAGAGTCGATCATCACCGGCACACGGGCGATTTCAGGCTCTGAGGCAATCAGGTTGAGAAACCGCACCATGGCCGCCTTGCTGTCCAGCATGGCCTCGTCCATATTGACATCGATGATCTGGGCGCCGTTTTCCACCTGCTGGCGCGCCACCGCCAAGGCCTGCTCAAAGTCGCCATTGAGGACCATGCGGGCAAAGGCCTTGGAGCCGGTGACGTTGGTGCGTTCGCCGATGTTCACAAACAGCGAGCCCTGACCGAGAACAAAAGGCTCCAGGCCAGACAGCCGCATGGGCGCTGCACCAGCGGCATCGACAGATTCATCGTCGGTGGTCAGGGCAGAAGAACGGTCAGGTGTCATGCTCACTCACAAGGCATCGCGCAGATGCGGTGGGTGAGCGCCGTTTGCCAGCAAGTGCCAACGCTTGCTTAGGCGTCAGACCCCTTGCGCCCCTGAGCCTGGTGAACCGTTCAGTTCCTTGCAACGCTCCTCTAGGGACGGTCGGATTTTACCGTTCGCCCGGCTCGCCTTGTCGGCTGTGGGAGATCAGTTGGGACAAGGGCGCTGCGGTGCGGATACCCGGGCCGGAGCGCTGCGCTGGAACGGGCCGGGTGGCCTCTATCGCAGGGCCGGGCAAAACGGCAGCTTGAGAGTTCCCGCGCTTCATGGCCACCCCCACGGCCAAGATGTCGATGACCAGCAGGTGCAAGATGCGGCTGATCATGGGCACATGGGTGGCGAGGTCTTCTTCGTGGTCCACCCACAGGGCGACATCAGCCTTGCGCGCCAACGGCGAATGGCTGGCCGTGATGGCCAGCACCGAGGCACCCCGGGCGTGGGCAATGTCTGCCACCGCCAGCAAGTCATCGATGCGGCCACTGCTGCTGATGAGGACCACCACGCTGGAGGGCTGAAGAACCTGGGCGGCCAGCGGCTGCAAGCGCGGGTCGGTGAAGCTGGCGCTGGCAATGCCAAAGCGCAGGAACTTGAACTGCGCGTCATCGGCCACGACACGGTAGTGACCCACCGCATAGAAATCCACCCGTTCAGCGGCCGACAGCAGGTCCACGGCGCGGTCGACCGTCTCGCGATTGATTTGATCTCGTACCTGCAAGATGGCGGAGGCCGTATTGCCCAGCACCTTCTCGCCCAACTCCAGCATGGAGTCCTCGCCCGTGACCTGGGTGTGCGTCACCGGAATGGTGCCTGTCAGGCCCGAGGCCAGGCGCAGCTTGAAGTCCGACAGTCCTTCGCAGCCCAGCGATCGGCAAAAACGAATCACGGTGGGTTGACTCACCTCGGCGGCGCGCGCGATGGCAGCGATGGGGTCGTTGAGCACCGCTCGGGCATGAGACAGCACATGGTCGGCCACACGTCGCTCGGCCGGCGAGAGCTGGTCGCGCACGCGGCGAATCTGAGCCAAGATGGCCGAGCTGGGCTGGGTGTTCAGCCGCTTGAGCTGCGAGGCCAGGATTGAGGAGGCGCCAATGAGGGTGGCCTGCTCGGCGGTGATGAGGTAGGTGGGGATGCCTTTGAGGTAGTCGGAAAAGCGCCCTTTGTCTTCAAAGCGCGGGCGAAACGGGCTGCGGTCAAACCACGCCCCCAAGCGGGGGACGATTCCTCCGCCAATGTAAACACCACCGAAGGCGCCTTGGGTCACGGCCAAATTGGCCGCGGCGGTGCCCAACATGCCGCAAAACACCTCCAACGCCTGCAGGCACAAGGCGTCACCACCTTGTAGGCCCCGACGGGTGATTTCAGGGGCGTCCAATGGCGCTTCATGTCGCCCCTGCAGGTGGACCAAGGCACGGAAAATCAGCTCCAACCCCGGTCCAGAGACCAAGCGCTCAAACGACACGTGCGAGTACTGCGCCATGGCAAAGCGCAGGATGTCGATTTCCAATTCGTTGCGGGGTGAAAAACTGGTGTGGCCGCCTTCGGTTCCAAGAGCCACCCAACCATCGCCCGCTGGTATGAGGCCCGAAACACCCAGGCCACTGCCAGCGCCAATGAGCCCGATCACACTGCGCTCGCGCGCCTGACCCCCCCCAATCTGGCGACGCTGGCCTGCGCCAAGCTTGGGCAGCGCCATGGCCAAGGCGGTGAAGTCGTTGACCACCACCAGGGTGTCCAATTGCAGCCGTTGGCGCTCTTGTTCGATCGAAAACCGCCAGTGGTAGTTCGTCATGCGCACCTGATCGCCTTCCACCGGGTTGGCGATGGCCACGGCAGCGTGCCGTATCCGCTCCGGGCCCAGGGTGGACAAATAGGCCGCGACCGCTGCGTTGAAATCTTCATGGTCGGCGCAGCGCAGGGAGGCGGCCCGCTCAAACTGCCCGGGCGCCGTCTCCAGGGCAAACCGGGCAAAGGTGCCGCCAATGTCGGCGATGAGTCTGGGGCTGTCAAAAGGTGTCATGAGAACCAGTAGCTTGACTACATTTATTGCCCATTTTTGAGGGGCAGATGCTGAAATACCAAGCAATCTTTAGGGAAAGGCCCTTGTCCGTCAACTGTAGTTTTGCTACCTTCACCGTCTGTATGCATGCTGTGGATTCGTTTGATCAGACCCTGGGCGGGTTGGTGGCCGATGTGGGGGGCACCAACGCCCGGTTTGGCTGGGTCAGCCCCTCAGGCGCCGCGGTGGACCACGTGCGGCAGTATCCGGTGGCCCAAAGCGCAAGCCTGGCCGCTGCCGCTGAGCACTACCTGCGCGAGATTGGTCCGGCAGCCGGGATGTCGCCCGCCCGGCCCTTGCGTCCCGCGCGGGTGGCCCTGGCCCTGGCCACAGCCCTGGATGGCGACGAGGTGCGCATGACCAACAGCAACTGGTCGTTTTCTCGGCGCGAATTGGCCGATACGCTGGGCCTGAGAGGCCCCGACGAACTGGTGCTGCTCAACGACTTTGAAGCCCTGGCCTTGTCGCTGCCCCACCTGCGCAGCCGGCAGTGGTCGCTCATCCCGGGCAGCCCCGAGCCGCAGGCGCCCACGGGTACCTTGGCGGTGATTGGCCCGGGTACGGGTCTGGGGGTGGCCGGCGTGGTGCAAACACCACTGGGCTGGCAAGCCCTGCCCGGCGAAGGCGGACATGCGACGCTGGCGCCCGCCGACGATTTCGAGTCTGAGGTGCTCGGGCAGGTGCGCCGGCACTTCTCGCACGTATCTGCCGAGCGGGTGCTCTCGGGAATTGGACTGCCCGTGTTGCACCAGGCGGTGGGCGAGGTCACGGGGCATGCGCAGCGCGGCCCCGAGCAGGCTGCTGCGATTGTGGAAGCCGCTCACGCGGGTGAGGCCTGGAGTCTGCGCACGGTAGAGGTGTTTTGCGCCTTGCTGGGAGGTTTTTGCGGCAGCGTGGCGCTCACGCTTGGCGCGCGTGGCGGCGTCTACATTGGTGGGGGCATCGTGCCGCGCCTGGGGCCGTTGTTCACGCAGTCGCTGTTTCGCGAACGTTTTGAGGCCAAGGGGCGGTTTCGCGAGTACTTGCAGCCTATTGCCACGGTCGTCATCACCGACACCCTGGCAGCATTAGATGGAGCCGCCGCGGCCCTTCGCTCAACCGGGCGTTGAGGGCACGGGGCCGTGCAGGCGACGGCGTGCCGCGCGCGCTGAGGGCACCCACTGCAATCGCACCCAGCGCCGCCACATCAGCACGCCGCGCAGCCACTCGTCAGCGGCATAGGCCACCCAGACGCCCACCAGCCCCCAACCCAGGTGCTGACCCAGCCACAGGCTGCCTCCGGCCATGACCACCGTCATAGACACGGCCGCCACCACAACCGGAAAGCGAGCATCGCCAGCGGCCCGCAAGGCGTTGATCACCACCAGGTTGAATGTGCGCCCGGGCTCCAGCAAGACGGTCCACCATAGCAGCTGCACCCCCAATGCCACGATGAGCTCATCTTGAGTGAAAGCGCGCATGAGCCATGGCGAGGCCACGGCGGCCACGGCGGCCAGCACGGTGCTGATCAGCAAGCCCACCATCAGGCTTCGGCGAACGAGGCGATGGGCCTCTTGCAGCTGACCGGCGCCCACCAGGTGCCCCACCACGATTTCCACCGCCAAGCCAGTGGCCAGGCCAGCCATGACGGCGGCATAACTGATTTGCAACGCGTAAGCCTGAGCCGCCAGCGCCGGTGTCCCCAGCCCCGCCGCCACGGCCACGGTGACCATGAAGGCCAATCGGTAGACGATGTTTTCCAGGGCCCCGGGCAGGCCGATTCGCAAGACCTCACGCAGCATGGAGGGCCGCACCCGCCACAGGTCTGAGCCCCGCAATCGAAGCTGCAAGCTGGTGTGGCACAAGACCAGGTGCAGCAAGACACCCACCGCGCGGCTGGCGCCCACGGCGGCTGCGTACCCCACCAGGCCCAGGTGCGGCATCCACCACCAGGCCAGCAGCAATTGCAGCGCTTGCATCAGCAAGACCACGGCCAGCGCCTCGCGCGAGCGCAAGTGGGCCCGCAAGGTGCTGGACAAGCACGTATTCCACGCCTCCAGCAACATCGATGCGGCCAGCACTTGCAACAAAGGCAAGGCCAACACCCCTACTTCTGTTGGTGCTTGCATCAAGGCCAACAAGGGTTGCCCGCCGACGTAGGTCAGGGTGGCAATGAACAAACCCACCCAGGTGCCGGCGCCCAGGGTGGCGCGCGCCACGGCATGGGCCTGTTGCGACTGTCCACTTCCTACCGCTTGGGCCATCACCACCGAAATTCCGGCGCCCACCACACGAAAGAGGATGAACAAGAGGGCGTACACATGGTTGGCCAGGGCAAATGCCGCCCCGGCCGCATCGGAAATGCGGGCAGCCAGCGCGGTGCACACCACACCCAGGCCAATGGCCAGGATGAACTCGACAAACATGGGCGCGGCCAGAGGCAGCACACGGGGGCGAGAAGAGACGCCTGTGGCCTGCATCGGATCAAGGCACCACGATGATTGGCGTGTCGTCCATGATCAACGGGTCATCCGGCGTGGCGCGCCCTCCCATCGAAAACCCAGCAGGCTGGGGCAACAAGGCCCGGTAACCCCCGTCGTAGTCCCAGGTGGTGACGTACACCCGCGCGCCTGACAGCGAGGCGACTCGGCCCAGGGCCGAGGAGGGTAAGGTCAGGTGCACCGTGTGGGTGGATCGGTCCACCTCGATGTGCGCGCCCACCCCCAGGGGTGTGCCCTCGTGCTGCGCGTGGGCTCCCCGTGCGTCAAACAAGGCATTGGTCCAGCCGTGCACGCGCAAGCGTCGGTGCCACCGCATGCCCATGGGCAATTGGGCACTTTGCAGGGGCATGACCGTGGCGCCTTCGGGGACTCCAGGTAGCTCCACGAAGACCGTGAAGGCCACGTGGTCGAAGCCATTGGCCGGATTCCAACTCGTGGTGATCTCGTTCATCGTCAGCGAAAGGCGCAAGGCACCGCCTGCGGTGTGAAGCTGGACACGGCGCAGGTCCATCTGTCGACGCGCGCCCCAACCCGGGTCCGTCGGGTAGGCGTAGCGGCCCTGCGGTCCTCGGTCATCCCCGAGCGGGTCGGCCACATCGGCCACCAAACGCCAGTCGCGCCGAACCTGAAAGGTCAGCGGTTCAGACACCGACAGCGTGGGCGCATCGGCCTGCCACAGCACCACCCGATGCTCCACCTCGGGATTCATCATCGCGCTGGTGTCGATGCGCGCACGCCATGCGCCGTCGGGTCCCGGCTGCAGTGGCACGGCGTGGGTCACATCGCCATCCACCACCGCGCGCCACGACCGCCCCGGCTGCCCCACGGCGTCCTGGGCGCGGGGCGGCGCCGACACCATGACCTCAAAGTCTTGTGTGTGCACTCGCTGTGGCGGTTGCATCACCACTTGCCAAGCCGCCCGCTGAGTCGCCAGCGCCAGGGCCTGCGCCTGCTGGCGTGAGGGGTCAGGCAACGGACGCCACACCCACGCGGCACGCGCAGGCAACATCAGACTCACTTGGCCCTGAGGGCCTACCGTGAGATCGGCTGGCGGCCCATGCCGCGCAGCAGTGGGAGCCGTTGACCCGGACACCGTCAGATCCGGCGCGTGCGACCACAGGCCCCTCAGTACGGTGCCGGGTGCCCACGGCGTGGGCAGGGCATCGAGCAGCGTGGGCCGATCGGCCGTATTGAGCACCACCAAGGCGCTGTCTTGGCCATGCACCATGCGCCAGGCCACGGCACCCGGGCCTGCCGACTGGGCCCACAGCACCTGCGGCGTACCGCGAGAAAAGACCCGATGCTCCCGGCGCAGTTGGGTCAGGGACGCGATGGTGCGGTACAGCGGGGCGTTGACGTCAAAGTGATCGCGTCCCTGCGAGCCGTGGCCGGCAGCAAACATGGATGCGCGCGGCCGCGTGAAGCCTTGTTCGGTGCCGTAGTAAAGGGTGGGAATGCCGGGAAGGGTGAACAGGGCCACCAGTGCCTGCTGCAGCGCTGCTGGCGAGCCGCCCGCCAAGAAACGGTCCACATCGTGGTTGTCCACAAAGGTGGGCATCAGGTGGGGCCTGGCGTGCACCTGCATCATGCGCGAAATGCGATCGCCCAACTCGGCGGCCGGCCGGCCGCGCGCGAGCACATCGCCCAAGGCGCCGTAAAGCGGAAAGTTCAGCATGCCGGGCATGAGAGGTCTGCCCTGTTCATCGGACATGTAGCTTTCGATTTTTTGCGCCTGCGTTTGGGCGCCCGGCTTGTCAATGCCAAAGCCTTCTCCAAACACCAAGAAGTTCTGGCGCCCCGTGCGGCGCGCCACCTCCATGACGCCAGGGGCTTGGGAATCGCGAGAAAACAAAAAGTCGCGCACCAAGTCCTGTGGGACATAAAACGCCGTGTCCACGCGAAACGCATCCACTCCCGCTTGGCGTATCCAGTGACCATAGCTGTCGCGCAGCGCGCGGCGCACCCGCGGGTTCTCCGTGTTCAGGTCGTCGAGCCCGGACATTTGAAAGTTCAACTCCTGACGCCGCTGGCTGTAGTCGCTGACATCAGGCGTCCAGTGGTAAATGCCGGCACGGCGATGATCGGCGCGACGCGCGTCGTTCAGATGAAACGGCGCTTGCGTGGGCGCGGCCACGGGCGGCGAGCGGTCTTGCCTTCGAAAATCACGCGCGGGATCAGACGGGTCGTATTGGGGCCCGTAATAGAAGTAGTCGCCCGTGTGATTGAGCACGATGTCTTGGATGAGGTACATCCCGCGGGCATGCAGGGCACGCGACAGCGCCTGGTAGTCGCCCAGCGTGCCCAGGTGAGGGTCCACGCGCTTGAAGTGTTGCGCCCAATACCCGTGATACCCACCGTAGGTGCCCGTGGGGTTCATCCATTGGTTGGCCACGGGCGGGGTGATCCACACCGCAGTGGCACCCAAGCCTCGGATGTAATCCAAACGTCGCAGGACACCGCGCAAATCGCCGCCGCTGTAGTGCGTGGCGCGCTGGGGGTCGAATTCGCCGGCCTTTTGGTCGTTGTTGCGCGGGTCGCCGTCATCAAACCGGTCGGTCATCAGGAAATAGATGACCTGGTCTTGCCATTGCGGCGAGGGCACGTGCAAGGCCCCCGAACGGGCAGGGCTGGCCGAGTCGGTGGAGGCCACACCCATTGCCAGGCCCACTGCCAGCACGCACCGAATCAGGGATGGGGAGCTCAATGGCATAAAAATGTAGTCTAGCTACAGGAATTTATGAACCCTGACATGGGGATGACAATCTTAACCCTTTGTTTATTCTAGGTTTTTCTCAAATTAGCAAAGAAAATAGTCTCCAAAACCCGACAGCCCGTGTTTACCCTTGTCACCAGAAAAAACTAGTTTTGGTACAAATCACCCCGTCATCTGAAATATCCAAAGAGCCGAATTCGCGCGCGCGAGTTCGGACTTCGCGGATTTTGTTTGCTTTCATCCACAGGAGATCCTCGGTGAAGAAATCATCCACCTTGCGCAACCGTAGCGCCCAACTCGGCACCCTGACGGCCGTGGCTGGCGCGGTGCTGGTCGTGAGCTCGCAAGCGTATGCGCAGCAAGCGTCCCAGACCGTGACCGTGACGGGTATCCGTCAAGCCATTGAGAGTGCCATCAGCACCAAAAAGAGCTCTGACAATATCGTCGAAGCGCTGAGCGCCGAGGATATCGGCAAGCTGCCCGATGCCACCGTGGCCGAGTCGGTAGCTCGCCTGCCGGGTGTCACGGCACAGCGCAACAAGATCACGGGCCGCGCGTCGTCCATCAGCGTGCGGGGCATGTCGCCCGACTTCAATGGCGCCACGCTCAATGGGCGCGAGCAAGCCTCCACGGGCGACAGCCGCGGTGTGGAGTTTGACCAGTTCCCTGCTGAGCTGCTCAGCCAGGTGGTGATCTACAAGACGCCAGATGCCGGATTGGTGGGCCAAGGCCTGTCTTCCACCATCGACTTGCGCACTGTTCGCCCGCTGGACTTCTCCAAGCGTGCGGTGGCCGTGAATGTGCGCCAGCAAAGAACAGGCATTGACTCGGGTGCTGGCGAAGGCAAGGGCGATCGCGTGTCGTTGTCTTATGTGGACCAGTTTGCCGATCGCAAGATTGGTGTGGCGCTGGGCTTTACCAAGCTCAAAGAGGAAGGCGCTCAGATTCAGCGCTTCAACAGCTGGGGCGGCTGGGTCACCGAGACCGAGTATCCCGCCGGCAGCGGCACCAAGGTCAAGACCCCGGGCGGCTTCGGTTCCGACACGGAACAGACCTTGGCCAATCGCGAAGGCGCCATGGTGGCCCTGCAGTTCCGTCCCAACAAGGACACGGAATTGATGGTGGACTACTTCAAGTCGCAAGGCGACTTCGGCACCTACAAGCACGGTCTGGAAGGCCCCGTAGGCGGATTGAGCACCGGCGGCTACGACAGTGGCGGTACGCTCAAGTCGGCGACTGTCTCGGGCGGCGTGGCCACTTCGGGTACTTTCGATAACTTCCGCGGCGTGATCCGTAATCACGCGGAGGCTTACCAGGACCGTTTGGACTCACTGGGATTGAATTTCAAGACCAAGCTGGGCGCCTGGAAGGCTGCCCTTGATGTGTCGGAGTCCAAGGTGTCTCGCAACTCTGAGCGCTTTGAGACCACGGCGGGCCTGCCCAAGAACGTGACCAACGCGAACGACACCATCAGCTGGACGGGCTTTAACGGCTCGGACACCTCGTCGGTGAAGTACTCCACGGGCCTGAACTACAGCGACGCTTCGATCATGAAGCTGACCAATGTTCAAGGCTGGGGCGGTGGCTTGCAAGACGGCTATATCGCCAATCCGCGAGTGGACGACAAGATCAATGCCGTTCGCGTCACCGGTAAGCGCGATCTCACCCTGGGGCCGGTGTCAGCGTTGGAATTCGGTTTGAACATCACCGACCGCACCAAGGAGCGCACCACGGTAGAAGGCGCTTTGCTGTTGGTGGGCAACCCTGGAGCCAACTCGGGCTTCTCGGCCACCATGCCCAACAGCTACGCGACGGTCGCCGGTTCGACAGGCATCCCCATCTTGGCGTGGAACCCCATCGGCTCCATGGGCTCGGTCTATCAAAAGGCTGCCTGGCGCGACCCAGACATCCTGGCCAAAAACTGGAAGGTGACCGAGGAGGTCACCACCGGCTACTTGCGCGGCGATTTGGACGGCAAGCTGGGTAAGGTTGACTACAAGGGCAATGTGGGCGTGCAGCTGGTGAAGACCAGTCAGTCCTCTCAGGGCTACAACATCGACACGGCCCGGTGTGATGGCGGTGCGCATACCTGCGTTGAGACCGTCTCCAAGGGCGGAAAGTCGTACAACGACATCCTGCCCAGCCTGAATGTGAACTTCGATGTGGGCAATGACTCGGTGGTGCGCGTGGGTGCAGCCAAGATCATGGCCCGCCCCAACATGGCTGACATGCGCTCGGCCTTTGGGTTTGGCTGGAACAACGAAGAAAAGCGGCTCAGGGGCAGCGGTGGCAACCCTGAGGTCGAGCCCTTCCGTGCCAGTGCCCTGGACGTGTCTTACGAGAAGTACTGGGGTAACAAGGCCTACTTCGCCGTGGCCGGTTTCTACAAGAATTTGGACACCTACATCATTCAGCAGGGTACCGCGTTTGACTATGCCGGCTACACATCGGCTCAAACCTTTCCCACGGGCGTCGTTCCCAAGACGGCGGGCATCCTGACCAAGCCAGTCAACGGCAATGGTGGCAACATCTCTGGTCTGGAGTTGACCGCGTCGTTCCCGCTGGGTATGGTGGCCAAGCCTCTGGATGGCTTTGGCGTCCAGGTCACGCACTCGGATACGTCCAGCTCGATCAAGCCGCCTACATCTGGCTTCAGCACCAATGACGTTGGTGTGGCGACATTGCCGCTACCGGGCCTGTCGCGTCAGGTGACCAGCCTGCAGTTCTACTACGAGAAGCACGGCTTGCAGGTGCGCGTAGCGCAGCGTCAGCGCTCGGACTTCCTGGGTGAGATCACCGACTTCCAGGACAACCGCCAGCTGACCTTCGTCAAGGGCGAGGCCATTGTGGACTTCCAGATCGGCTACGAGCTGCCACGCGGTCCCTTGAAGGGTCTGTCGGTGCTGTTCCAGGCCAACAACCTGACCAACGCGGAGTTCCAGCGCTACAAGGAAACGCCGAGCAACGTGATCGAAAAGGTCAAGTACGGCAAGACTTACCTGCTGGGCATCAACTACAAGCTCTAATCGGTCTGTGGCGGCATCACCCCGCGCGGGTGGTGCTGCGCTGGAACCTCAAGCCCCTCTCCCTTGCGGAGCGGGGCTTTTTCTTTGGAGCTCGCACCGGCTATCGGCGGGCAGGCGAGAATGTCACCTATGGAAGATTTAACCAATGCCCCCTTGCGGCGGATTGTGATCGTAGGCGGTGGCACGGCCGGCTGGATGTCGGCTGCAGCCCTGTCCAAGGTCTTGCAGGGCCGCTTCGAGTTGCACCTGGTGGAGTCCGATGAAATTGGCACCGTGGGGGTGGGCGAGGCCACGATCCCGATGATTCGGCTGTACAACCAGATTCTGGAAATTGACGAAGACGAATTTGTGCGGGAGACGCAAGCCAGCTTCAAGCTGGGCATCGAATTCGTCAATTGGGGTCGATTGGGTGAGCGATACATCCACGGCTTTGGCGTGTTCGGTCAACAGCTGTGGACGACCGACTTCTATCAGTATTGGCTGAAGATGTGGCTGGCAGGTAAGGCGGAAGATTTGGAGAGCTACTCCATCAATCGCGTGGCCTGTCAGGCGGGTAAGTTCATGCGCGCGGCCACTGATATGCCCAAGTCGCCTCTGTCGGAAATCGTGCATGCCTTTCACTTCGACGCCGGCTTGTACGCCAAGTACCTGCGCCGCTATGCGCAAGCGCGAGGCGTTGTGCGTACTGAAGGCAAGATTGCGCATGTTCCGCTGCGAGCGGACGGGGCCGTCGAGTGTGTGGTCCTGGAAGACGGCAAGCGCCTGGAGGGCGATTTGTTCATCGACTGCTCGGGCTTTCGTGGCTTGCTGATCGAGCAGGCATTGAAGACCGGCTATGAAGATTGGTCGCAGTGGCTGCCCGTCAATCGCGCCGTGGCCGTGCCTTGTGACCATGGCGGCGAGTTCACCCCGTACACCCGGGCGACGGCTCATGCCAGCGGCTGGCAGTGGCGCATTCCGCTGCAACACCGCATTGGCAACGGCCATGTCTATTGCAGCGACTTCATCAGCGATGACGAGGCCACCGCAGTGCTCATGGGCAATCTAGACGGAGCGCCGCGCGCCGAGCCGCGGCCGCTGCGCTTTGTCACCGGCAAACGCCACAAGGTGTGGAACCGCAATGTGGTGGCCGTGGGCTTGTCCAGTGGTTTTTTGGAGCCGCTGGAGTCCACTAGCATTCACCTCATTCAAACCGCAATTGACAAGCTCATCACATTTTTCCCGGACCGTGGGTTCAGTCAGCGCGACATCGACGAATTCAACGCGCAAATGGACTTTGAGTTTGTCCGCATACGAGACTTCATCATCTTGCACTACAAACTCACCCAGCGCGACGACTCCCCATTTTGGCGTCGTTGCCGCGACATGGAGGTGCCCGAGTCACTCACGCAGCGCATGGCCTTATACCGGCAGCATGGCCGGATTTTCCGCGAAGGCGCCGATTTGTTCACCCCCGTAAGTTGGCTGCAGGTCATGCATGGCCAGGGCCTCAAACCCTTGGGTTACCACCCTCTGGTGGACATCTACCCGGAGCATGAGATCGACGAATTCCTGCGCGGCATTGCCGATGTCATACGCAAGTGCGTTGACGTGATGCCCTCCCACGCGGAGTTCATCGCCAAGCACTGCGCAGCTCCCAAGATGTAACCCACCCGTGTCGCCAATCTGATGTCCGCCTTCGATCTGTCCGTTCTGTTCTTTTTGCAGCTGGCCGTCATCCTGACGACCTGCCGCGTGTGTGGCTGGGTGTTTCGCCACTTTGGTCAACCGCAGGTGGTCAGCGAGATGATTGCCGGCGTTATGCTGGGTCCTTCGCTGCTGGGGTGGTTGGCTCCCGGGGTGAGCGCGTGGTTGTTTCCGCCCGAGTCACGCCCCATCTTGTTTGCGGTGTGCCAGTTGGGTCTGGTGCTGTACATGTTTCTCATCGGTGTGGAGTTCGACTTTGAACTCATCCGGTCGCGACTGCGCAGCGCCGCCGCCGTCTCTTTGGCGGGTATTGCAGCGCCCTTTGCCCTGGGGGTGGGGCTGGCCTGGAGTTTGATGAACGGCTCGGGCCCCGCCGGCTTGTTCGGCGACAAGACCACGACGCACCAGGCCATGCTCTTCATGGGGGCGGCCATGTCGATCACCGCCTTTCCCATGTTGGCGCGCATCATCTTCGAGCAAGGGCTGGCTCGCACCTCGTTGGGTACGCTGGCCCTGGCCGCCGGTTCGATTGACGATGTGGCCGCATGGACCGTGCTGGCCGTGGTGCTGGCCAGCTTCCAGGGTGACCCGAGTATTGCTGTGATCGCGATCGGCGGGGGCATCGCTTTTGCGCTGTTTTGTCTGCTGGTGCTTCGCCGCTTGCTGCTGCCGCTGGGTGAGCGCGTGGCACGCGAAGGTCAGATGGACATGAATGTGCTGGTGGGTGTGCTGGTGATCGTGATGCTGTCAGCCTGGTTCACCGACATCATTCAGGTTTATGCGGTGTTTGGCGCCTTCTTGGCCGGTTTGGCCATGCCCCGAGGCCGCTTTGCTCAGGAGTTGCACCGGATGATCTATCCGCTGACCACCGCCCTGTTGCTGCCTTGCTTTTTCACCTACTCGGGGCTGAACACGCGCATCGGCTTGGTGGACACGCCAGCGTTGTGGGCCCTGACCGCCGTCGTGCTCGTGGCGGCCATTGCCGGCAAAGGTGGCGCGTGTTACCTGGCTGCTCGGTGGTCAGGCGAGACGCAGCGCGAGAGTTTGGCCATTGGCGCGCTGATGAACGCACGCGGCTTGATGGAGCTGATTATTCTCAATATTGGACTACAACGCGGCATCATTAGTCCGACCCTGTTCACCGTCATGGTGCTCATGGCGATCGTGACGACGTTGATGGCTTCACCGATTTTCAAGCGCGTCTATCTCACGCCATCTCGTGGCGCTGAAGGTTAGTGACTGGAGGCCCTCTGGGTCTATTGAACGCGCTTGTAGTTGGTGTAGCCTCCAGCGGTCGCGGAAGTGTTGGGCTTGAGCACCAACACGCCAAAGGGCGGCAATGCCACATCCATCAGCGATGACTGCACCGTGATTTGGGCTTTCGAAGTGCCCAACAAGTCGATCATCCGGCTGCCATCCATCAGCTTGGAGTTGGCCACCATGAGCGTTTCTCGTACTTCCTGCGACGAGGGGTTGACAACCACGATGACCGTATCCGCCGCACGATCCGTGTAGCGCTCAAATGCCAGCAGGTGCCGTGACGATACGGTGCGATAGTCACCCACTCGCAAAGCCCGATGCGCCTGACGCATCGAGATCAAGCGACGAGTCCAGTCCAGCCACGGGTGACCTTTTTCGATCAGGTCCCATCGCATGGGAGCGCGCATCTGGGGGTCATCGCCACCAGTCATGGCAACTTCACTGCCGTAGTAGAGGTTGGGCGACCCGGGTAGCGTGAACTGAAGCACCTGGGCCAGTCGCCGCTGGTGCTCGTCAGGGAGCTCGGTGGCCAGGCGAGGGGTATCGTGGTTGTCCAGATAGATCCAACTCTTGAGCATCGGCTCCAAGCCCGCATCATGAATAAGCCGGGAGATCATGCGTTCAGCCGTGGCGGCGTCTAGCTGCCCTCGTGCTGTGCGCAGCAGCAAATGCCGCAGCGTGAAGTGCATCACCGCATCCACAGAGGGGAACCACTCTTTGGGATAGTTGGCAATTTCACCGACAACCAAAGAGCCCGGCTTTTCGGTATGAGCCGCTTGGGTGAGCGCCTCCAGCCAGCGAAAACCGATGTCAAATGCCACATCCAAACGCCAACCGTCGACGCCCTCTCTCAGATAGCGACGCACCACCGAGTTGGGTGAGTCCCAGACGTGGCGGCGTACAGCGGGGTTTTCCAGGTTGATCTCTGGGAGGTTCTCCACATTCCACCAAGAGCGAGCCCCGGAAGGGAATTCGGGGCCAAAGAAGAACCAGTCTCGGTAGGGGCTGGCCGGGTCACGCTGTGCTTCGCGGAACATGGGAGATTGGCGGCCCATGTGATTGAACACGCCATCTAAAACCAACTTCATGCCCCGTGATTTGAGCTCGCGGGCCAAAGTCTTGACATCTTCTCGGGTCCCAAACTCTGGCGACACCTCCTGATAGTCCCACGCGTCGTACTTGTGATTGGTGTAGGCCAGATGAATCGGATTCAAATACAAGACATCGGCACCTAGGCGCTTGATGTAATCCAAGCGCGCTGTCACGCTGGGTAGGTCGCCGCCCCAAAACTCGATTTCGTGACTCCACAGGCGCTGGTCGTCTAGATAGTGGCCCTGGCGCGGCAGCTCCTCCCATCGCTTGAGCACTTTGGGCGCGGGATAGAGCGATCGCTTGGCCTCCAATCGAGCCGATGGTGCAAACCGGTCCACCAGCACCTGGTAGACGATAGCGCCGTTGCGCCAGTCGGCCTCACGGCGCTCGTAAGAGTTGGCCACGGCCGTGTCGGTTCGGTTGGCCCAGGAAGGTGATGGCTCATTCATGGTGTTGGCATTGGATAGCGAGCACAGGGTTGCGCATAGGGCCGTGAGCACTGCCGCTTTGAAGCTGTCCCTTATTGGACTCATCCTTTGACACCTCCTGAGGTCAGACCCGAGACGATCCACTTTTGGGCCCAGACAAAGACCAGGGTGATGGGCAAGCCCGACAGCACAGCGGCGGCGGCAAAATCGCCCCAGAGATAGCGCTGTTCGTACAGATAGAACTTGCTGCCCACCGCCAAAGTGAGATTGGGCTCTTCTCGCAAGAGGATGGAGGCCACAGGGTACTCGATGATGGTGCCGATAAACGCCAGCACAAACACCACCATCAGAATCGGAACCGCCATGGGCAGCAACACCCGATAAAAGGCCTGCCAGTGCGTGGCGCCATCGACCTTGGCGTTCTCTTCGATTTCTACCGGGATGGTCTCAAAATAGCCCTTGATGGTCCAGATGTGCATGGCCACACCACCCAGGTACGCCACGATGACGGCACCGTGCGTTTCCACGCCCAAGGCGGGAATGACCTGGCCGACCCCCTCAAAGATGGCGTAGACGGCCACCAGCGCCACCGCCACGGGAAACATCTGCAATACCAGCATGCTGTTGAGCAGCCAGGTCTTGTGCGCAAAACGCAAACGCGCAAAGGCATAGGCGGCCGTGGTGGAGATGGCCACGATCAAGGCAGCCGAGACGGTGGCAATCTTCACCGAATTCCACAGCCACAGCAGCACCGGGAAGGGAGGCTCCACCCGCACGCCCTGAGCGTCGGTGTAGCCCATCCCCAAGGCGAGCTTCCAGTGTTCCCAGCTGATCTCGGTGGGAATTAGCGAGCCGGTGGCGAAATTACCCGGGCGCAAGGAAATGGAGATGATGGCCAGAAGGGGAAACAAGGTCAGCGCCAACAACACCCATAACAGGGCGTGGGTCAGGCGCAGGCGCCAACGCTGCTGTTGACCGGCGACTATGGGCATGGGACAAACTCCCAGACGGGTGGAGATTTCATGGCTTGCTAGAGTTTTTGGGCATGAGCTTGAGTTGTGCCAGCGACATGAGGGCAATCATGAGGAAGATCAGTGTGCTGATGGCCGCTGCCAAGCCAAAGTTTTGCCCCGAGTCGGTAAAGGCAATGCGGTAGGTGTAGGACACCAAGATGTCGGTCGTGCCTGCGGGCAGCTGGGTGTTGAGAAAGTCGGGACGCCCATCGGTGAGCAAAGAGATGAGCACAAAGTTATTGAAGTTAAAGGCAAACGCCGAGATCAGCAGCGGCGTGAGCGGGCGCATGATCAATGGGGCGGTGATCCGCCAGAAGTTCTGCCAAGGTGTGGCCCCGGCAATGGCCGATGCCTCATACAGGTCTGCAGGAATGGACTTGATCAAGCCCGTGCACAAGACCATGATGTACGGATAGCCCAGCCAGGTGTTGACGATCAAGATCATCACCTTGGCCAGCAATGGATCGGCAAACCAGGCGGGCCGAACACCAAAGAGCATGTCGAGCAAGGCGTTGATTTCACCGAAATTTTGGTTGAACAGTCCCTTGAAGACCAAGATGGAGATGAAGCCGGGCACCGCGTAGGGCAAGAACAGCAAGGTGCGGTAGAGGGTTCGGTATCGCAGCGCTTCCCAGTTCAAGGCCACAGCCAATGTCATGCCCAGGGCTGTGGCCAGCAAGACCGTCAAGCCCGCGAACACCACCGTCCATACGAAGATGGCCGCAAAGGGGCCTCGAATATTGGCATCCGACAGCAACCGCCGATAGTTGTCCCACCCAATGCCTACTTTGAATCCCGGCAAGATACGCTCACCCTGGGCGTTCTCAAAATATCCCGTTTCCACATTGGGCCGGTACAGCTGGCCCGAGCCACGATGCAGCAGCGCCCCTTGTGCTTGGCCCACCCACACGGGCTGGGCGACTGCGAATTCGTTCACGCCCGTGTAGCTGAGCTCGCGCCCGTCATGCATCCGAATCCGAAGCGTACGCAAGGCCTCACGTAGCGCGATGGTTTCACGCAAGGTCAAGGCGTGGTGATGGGCACTCGGGCTGGATGCGTCCTCGGCCAACACGGTCAGCGCCGGGCCGCTCCACGGGACCCCTGCTTGCAAGGCCAGTGGGGGCGTGATCCAGCTGCCACGGGCTGGGTCTTGGGCATCCTGAGCCGACAATCGAAGCCGCACGCCTGTGGCCGAGTCAGGTGATCGCAACAGCTCAGCATGCATCACGCTTTGCGGTTCGACTTCAAATTGGTCCAGCAGGTAGGCGCGTGCGCGGTTTTGCTCGAGCAGGTGGGCTGATGAGTAGTTCGTAAAGCCAATCTGCACGGTGTACACCAGCGGCAAGGCCACAAACACCAGCATGCCGGCCACACCGGGCAGCAGGTAGCGCCAGGCCAAAGTCTTGGAAGAGGTGTATACCCACCACACGATGCTGCCCAGGGCCAAGGTGGTGGCCGCCCACACCGGCTGGCCAGACAGGTACAGGGCCGTGACAGCCCACAACAAAGCCAAGGCGCCCAGCGCTGCCAGTGCTGTCCTGATCACCTTCATCTGGCCCTCATGCGGGCAGCGGCCGCGTCCAGCGCCTGCTGAGGCGTCTGCCGGCCCTGCATGATGGCCTCCAACGCTGCGTCCATGGCCGGAAAAAATCGGCCCGTCTCCGGTATGTTGGGAATGGGTTCGCCCGCGCGCGCATTGGCCATGGTGGCCCGGATGTGCGGGTCGTTGGCCAACTCCTGAAAATACGCTTTATTGGCGGGTGTGCCCAGCGGAACATCGGCAGAGATGATCTTGAGCGAGTCGACTCGCAAGAGGTGGTTTTCAATGAACTCGCGTGCGAGGTCCTTGTGGCGACTGGGCGCTGTGATCATGCAGCCCAGAACGCCCACAAAGGGCTTGGCGGGCTTGCCGTTGAGCGCGGGAACGGCGGTCACAGCAAAGTCGATGCGCTTCTTGCGCGCGTTGTCCCAGGCCCAGGGCCCAGAGATCATCATCGCCACCTTGCCCGATGCAAACTGAGCCTCCATATCGGAGTAACGCGCACCACGCGGCATGAGACCCTCGCGCACCAAGCGGTCGATGAGCTGAGCGCCCGCCAAAGCGCCAGCGTTGTTCACGCCAATCACGCCAGGGTCATACTCGCCCTGGGGATTGCGCGCAAACACGAATCCCCCAGGGCCCGCCAGCACCGGCCAGGAAAAGAACGACATGGCATAGGGCCACAAGATGGCGCGAACCCCCTGCGCGGCCAGCGTGCGATCCAGGGCAAAGACGTCCTGCCAATCTGACGGGGGGGTGGGGACCAGTGCCTTGTTGTAGATCAGACCCACGGCCTCGATGGCCAGCGGGTAGCCCCAGACCTTGCCTCGCCAGGTGAACGCCTGCCACGCCGTCTCCTCGATTTCCTCGCGCACACGCCGCCGAGGTTGCACCGCCACGATCAGGCCCGATTTGGCCCATTCCCCCACGCGATCGTGCGGCCAACAAAAGATATCGGGGCCTTTACCCGCTCCAGCAGCAGCTTGAAACTTGTCTGGTGCCCCTTCTGGATGCTGGACCACCACCTTCACGCCCGAGACGCGCTCAAAGGCATCGCCCACCTTTTGCAGGCCGTTGTAGCCCTTGTCGCCGTTGATCCACACCAGCAGCGTGGGCGCATTGGCTGCCCCCAGGCACGCCCCACTCCACAGGCCGAGTGCCACTGCTGCTGTGCACAAGGATGACCAACGCATACCGGCCCCTGTCAATCGGCCCGAGCAGATGCGGGCGGCTCAGTCACCGCAAGCCGGCGCCAGGCACGGCCGCTCTCATCGAACACATAGCACGCTGACTCGGGCACGCCCAAGACAAGTTCCTCGCCCTGATGCGGCCGGCATCTGCCGTCGAGCTCGATGGTGAGGTCCTCGGCCGCACCCTCAAAGGGCGCATACGCATGCGTGGTGCTGCCCAGGGATTCGACAAAGGACACCGTGACGCGCAAGGCGTTGGACGCCCCGCCCGCGACAAAGTGCTCCGGGCGCACACCAAGGGTGACGTGTTGCCCCGGATGCCCCCCACTGCCGTCCACGGCACAGCGGATCAAGGTCCCGTCAGCCAGCCGCACCTGTGTGCCGTGAGCGTCTGCGGCCACCACCTGCGCGTCCATGAAGTTCATGCGTGGGCTGCCAATGAAACCGGCCACGAACAGGTTATCAGGGCGCTCGTACAGCTCCAGGGGCGTGCCCACCTGTTCAATGCACCCGGCCGACAGCACCACGATGCGATCGGCCAAGGTCATGGCCTCTACCTGATCGTGGGTGACATAGATCATGGTGGCGCCCAGTTCCTCATGCAGTTTGGCAAACTCATAGCGCATCTTCACGCGCAGGGCCGCATCCAGATTGGACAAGGGCTCGTCGAACAGGAACACCTGCGGCTTGCGCACGATGGCCCGGCCGATGGCCACGCGTTGACGCTGCCCGCCCGAGAGGTCTTTGGGCTTGCGCTCCAACAGGTGCTCGATGTGCAAGATGCGCGCCGCATGGCGTACTGCTGCGTCGATCTCCGCCTTGGGGAGCTTGGCCAGCTGAAGCCCAAAGGCCATGTTGTCGTACAGATTCATGTGCGGGTACAGCGCATAGCTTTGGAACACCATGGCAATTCCGCGCTGTGCGGGCGGTACGTCGTTGACGAGCTGCCCGCCTATGCGCAACTCGCCAGCGGTGATGTCCTCCAGTCCGGCGATGGTGCGCAACAAGGTACTCTTGCCACAGCCCGAGGGGCCGACAAAGACCATGAATTCGCCGTCACGCACCTGCAAGTCGATGTCGCGCAGCACCTGCGTGTCGCCGTAGGATTTCTGTACCTTGCTCAACTGCACATCGGCCACGATGTCGTCTCCATCAGCCCGAAAGGGAAGATGCCCTGTATGTAGATAATATACAAGCGCAGTCGCTGCTTGACAACGAGAATTGACCCGCGTTTAAATCAAATTTATATTTGAAATCAATAGGTTAGTGTTATCTCTCGGGATTGAGGATGTAGCAGAACTACATTTTGATCGGTCTGGTTTGGTCACCCAAATTCCACCTGAAAGTAAGCCCATGAACACTGTGACGACCCTGCCCCCACCTGCGAGCATTGCCGCGTCGGCGGGCGAGCAAACCGAATTCTCGCGCGCCTACCGCCGAGAGCTGGGCCAGCGCAGTGATGCGCCGGCGGCGGCGGCCTGCTCGGCAGCGGCGGCGGCGGCCGCGCGTACAGTCCTGGCCGAGCGCTGGGCGGCCACTCAGGCCGAAGATGCCCAGCAGGCCCGCGCGGGCGGGCCGGTGGGGTCTTGCCGGCGGGTGCATTACCTGTCTATGGAATTCCTCATGGGTCGGGCCATGCACAACGCCTTGGCCGCCTTGGGCGTGCAAACGCAGTTGGGCCAGGTGCTGGGCCCCCAGGCGCCCGCCTTGTCAGTGCTGGTGGAGCACGAACCCGATGCAGCGCTGGGCAACGGTGGCCTGGGTCGGCTGGCCGCTTGCTTCTTAGATGCCTTTGCCCGTCTGGGCCTGCCCTCGTTTGGCTATGGGCTGCGCTATGAGCACGGCATGTTTGCTCAAGTGATTCAAGACGGCCGCCAGGTGGAGATCCCCGACGACTGGCTGCGCCACGGCTCGCCTTGGGAACTCATGCGGCCTGAGGTGCGCTTTGAGGTGGGGTTTGGCGGCCGTGTGGCCACCGAAGCGGGCCTGCGGCGTTGGCTGCCGGCCGAGACCCTGATCGCACAGGCCTTTGATTTCATCGTGCCCGGACACGACACCCCACGCGTATCCACCCTTCGGCAATGGAATGCACAGGCCTCGCAGCCCATAGACTTTGCGGCGTTTTGCCGCGGCGAGCACGCCGCATCGGCCCAACATCTGCATTCGGCCGATGCGCTGAATTGGGTGCTGTACCCCGATGACTCCACCCCTGCTGGGCGTGAATTGCGTTTACGCCAAGAGTTCTTCCTGGTCAGCGCCTCGCTTCAAGACATGCTGCAGCGGCATGTGCGCGAAACCGGCGAGGTGCGCAGCTTCGGCCGCCTCAATGCCGTTCACCTGAACGACACCCACCCTGCACTGGCGCCCGCCGAGTTGATGCGCCTGCTGCTAGACGAGCATGCCCTGGGATGGGATGACGCCTGGCGCATCACCCAGCAGGCGGTGAGCTACACCAATCACACCCTGATGCCCGAGGCCTTGGAAACCTGGGGCCTGCCCATGTTTGAGCAGATGCTGCCCCGACACTTGGAAATCGTCTACGAGATCAATGCGCGTTTCCTTGAGGAAGTGCGCCGGCGCTTCCCACACGATGAGGGGCGCGTTCAGCGGCTGTCTCTCATCGACGAGGCTGGCGAGCGTCGTGTGCGCATGGCCCATTTGGCGGTGGTGGCATCGCATCGCATCAACGGGGTCTCGGCATTGCACTCGGATTTGATGGTGCGCACCCTGTTTGCCGAGTTTGCCCAGCTGTGGCCCGAGCGGTTTATCAACGTCACCAATGGCGTGACGCCCCGGCGCTGGCTCATGCAGGCCAACCCCGGACTGTCAAGCCTGCTCGATGCCCATGTAGGAACGGGCTGGCGGTCTGATCTGACCGAGCTCAAGCGGCTGCACGAGGTGGCCCATCAGGCCGACTTGGGTCAGGCCTTTCGCGATGTCAAACGGCGCAACAAGCAACGCCTGGCGCAGGTGATCCGGCGCGAGTTGGGGCTGCTGGTCAGTGAGGACAGCCTGTTTGACGTGCAAATCAAGCGCATCCACGAATACAAGCGCCAGCTGCTCAATGTGCTGCATGTGATAGCCCGCTATCAAGCCATCCTGAGCCAGCCCAATACCGCGTGGCAGCCGCGTACGGTGATCTTTGCGGGCAAGGCCGCTTCGGCCTATGTGGCGGCCAAGCAGGTGGTGCAGTTGATTCACGATGTGGCCAAGGTGGTTAACAGTGATCCACGGGTGGGCGACAGGCTCAAGGTGGCGTTCTTGCCCAACTACGGCGTGAGCCTGGCCGAAGTCATCATTCCAGCGGCCGATTTGTCAGAGCAGATCTCCACGGCTGGGACCGAGGCCTCCGGTACAGGCAATATGAAGTTTGCGCTCAATGGGGCGTGCACCATCGGCACGTGGGACGGCGCCAATATCGAGATGGCCCAAGCCATGGGCGAGCAGCACATGTTCGTATTCGGATTGCGTACCGAACAAGTCGCGCATCTCAAGGCCCTGGGCTACGATCCCAGCCTGTATATAGAAGAAAACATCGCGCTGCAGCAGGTCTTGCAGGCCCTGGATAACGGGGTCTTCAGCCCCCACGAGCCCTCGCGCTACCAAGGTCTGGTGCAAACGCTGCGACAGCGCGACCCCTACTTCCTGATGGCCGACTTCACTGGGTATGTTCAGCGCCAGCGCGACGTGGACGCGGTGTACGCACAACCCGCCGCCTGGGCCACCCAAGCGTTGCACAACATTGCCGGCATGGGACACTTCAGCGTGGACCGCACCATTGGTGAATACGTTCGTCACGTCTGGGCGGCCGCAAGTTAAGCTGTTGGCAACGTGCCGTGGCCACTGGAGGCCTGTCGCGCTGACATGCTGAGTGAGGACGATCTTCAGGCGCTGGAACACGCGCGCCACCCCGATCCATTTGCCGTACTGGGGATGCGCTGCAACCCAGAGGGCCAATGGTGGGTGCGGGCATTCTTGCCCGATGCCCAGCAGGTAGAGGTCGTGGACGCCCGGTCAGGGCGCAGGGTGGCGAGGCTGCACGAGCGAGGCGCTACCGGTCTGTTTGAAGGCGCGATGGCCCGGCGGCGCCGAGCCTTCGACTACCGACTGCGCACCCAATGGCGTCAGGGTGACGCCACCGAGTTGGCCGACCCCTACGCCTACGGACCCTTGATTGACGAGGCCGACCTGAGCGCCCTGGCCCAGGGCACACACTTGCGCGCTCATGAGGTACTGGGGGCGCACCCCATGACCCTGGGCGATGGCCCGCAGGCGGTTCACGGCGTGCGTTTTGCCGTGTGGGCCCCCAATGCCACACGCGTGAGTGTGGTGGGCGACTTCAATGCGTGGGATGGCCGCCGTCACCCCATGCGCGGCCGAGGCGGCAGCGGGGTGTGGGAGCTGTTTGTTCCCCATGTACAGGTGGGTGATCTGTACAAATTTGAAGTGCGCAGCGCGCAAGGCGAGGTGTTGCCGCTGAAGATCGACCCCTATGCCAGAGCAACCCAGTCGCGGCCCGATACCGCCTGTGTGGTGGCCCCCGGCTTGGGTCCGCGCCCGGCGCCTCGGCCCGCGCCCACTTCGGCGCTGCGCCAACAGCCGCTGTCCATCTATGAGGTGCACGCGAGCTCCTGGCGACGCCATCCCGATGGGCGGTTTTACTCGTGGGACGAATTGGCCCAGAGCCTGCCGGCCTATGCGGCTGATCTGGGCTTTACCCACATCGAGCTGCTGCCCGTCAGCGAGCACCCCTTGGATGCGTCGTGGGGCTATCAGAGCCTGGGCCTGTTCGCGCCTACCGCGCGTATGGGTGATCCAGCCGGCTGGCACCGCTTTGTGAGTGCCTGCCGAGAACACGGACTGGGCCTGCTCGTGGACTGGGTGCCCGCGCACTTTCCAGCCGATGCCCACGGCTTGGCGCAATTTGACGGGACGGCGCTGTACGAATACGCCGATCCCCGTGAGGGCTTTCACCCGGACTGGAACACCCTGATCTACAACTACGCCCGCCACGAGGTGCGCAACTTCTTGGCCAGCAGTGCGCTGTACTGGGTGGAACGCATGGGCGCAGACGGATTGCGAGTCGACGCGGTGGCCTCGATGCTGTATCGCGACTACTCTCGTGCCCCGGGGCAGTGGATTGCCAATGTTCACGGGGGTCGAGAAAACCTCGAAGCCATGGCGCTGCTGCGCTACCTCAACGAGGCGCTGGGTCGCGAGCAACCGGCTGCCTTCACGGTGGCGGAGGAATCCACGGCCTTTGCGGGCGTGAGCGCCCCCACATGGGCTGGCGGACTGGGCTTTCACTTCAAGTGGAACATGGGCTGGATGAACGACACCTTGCGCTATATGGCTCAGGACCCAGTGCACCGACGCTGGCACCATGAGCGTATGACCTTTGGCCTGATGTACGCGTTCAGCGAAAACTTTGTGCTGCCGCTTTCTCACGATGAGGTGGTTCACGGCAAAGGCTCTTTGTTGGCGCGCATGCCGGGTGACGAGTGGCAACGACGGGCCAATTTGCGCGCCTACTACGGCTTTATGTGGGGCCACCCGGGCAAGAAGCTGCTCTTCATGGGGCAAGAGTTTGCCCAGGGTACCGAGTGGGACCACGGTAGTGAGCTGCCCTGGTGGCTGCTGCGCTACGACCATCATCGTGGTGTGCAACACCTCATTCGAGATCTCAATGGTCTTTATCGTCAGGAAAGCGCTTTGCACCAGCTCGACTGCGAAGCCAGCGGCTTTGAGTGGATCGACGCCCACGATGCCTCGTCGTGTGTCTTGTCATGGCTGCGGCAAGATGCAGCAGGCCGTCGGGTGATCGTGGTGGCGAATATGACGCCAGTGGTGCGCCAAAACTTTCGCTTGGGCGTCCCCGACGGTACGACGGCCTGGCGTGAGGTATTGAACACCGATGCGGCCGTCTACGGCGGCAGCAACGCGGGTAACGGCTCGCAGGCCCTGCCCGTACAAGCCGTGCCTTGGCACGCGCGCGCGCAGTCCATTTGCCTGACCTTGCCGCCACTGGCGACCTTGTTCTTGTCACCATGCTAGGCGCACACAACCCCCGATCTGCGCTGGAAAGGGCCGCGCAAGCACTGCCCGAGTACATGCTCCCGGGGCAAGCCGAGCCCTTGGGCGCCACCGCCCGTGACACGGGCGTGAACTTTGCTGTGTTTTCCGAGCATGCCCAGCGGGTGTGGGTATGTGTGTTTGATGGCCAGGGGCAGCAGGAGTTACGTCGCTATGCCTTGCATGGCCCGCGCGACGGGGTCTGGCACGGCTTTTTGCCGGGCTGTGGTCCGGGTCTGGTGTATGGCCTGCGGGCAGATGGTCCTTATGCGCCGCATGAGGGTCACCGATTCAATCCGAACAAACTGCTGCTCGACCCCTGGGCGCGCGACATCGTTGGATCGTTTGAATGGCGCGACGAGCACCACGGCTATACCGTGGGCCACCCCGATGGACCACGCTCGTTTGACGACCGCGACAACGCGCCGTGGGCCTTGAAAGCGCGTGTGGGGTCTGCACCTACGGCGGCGCCAGGTTGGCACAACGCGCCGCGTCACGATCGCGCTGACGTGGTGCTCTATGAAGTACATGTGAAGTCGTTCAGTCAGCGTCACCCCGGTATCCCGAGCGAGTTGCAAGGCACCTACGCCGCGCTGGCCCATCCGGCGGCCATCGAACACTTTGTGCGCCTGGGTGTCACCACCTTGTCGCTGCTGCCCGTGCATTACCGACTCAGCGAGGCCTTCTTGGCACCCCTGGGGCTGGTGAATCATTGGGGCTACAACACGTTGGGTTTCTTTTGTCCCGATCCACGACTGGCCCGACGCGACCCCGCTGCAGCGGGCGCACAGCGCGAGTTTCAAGACATGGTGCACACCTTGCACGCCCATGGCCTGGAGGTGGTGCTCGATGTGGTCTACAACCACACCGCCGAGGGCAATGAGTGGGGGCCCACACTGAGCTTTCGGGGTTTGGATCACCGCAGTTGGTATCGCCTGGACGCCCAGGACCCCTCGGCTTGCGTCAACTTCTCGGGCTGCGGCAATACGTTGAACATCACCCACCCTCGCGTCTTGCAGTGGGTGATGGACAGCTTGCGCTACTGGGTCTGGGAGATGGGGGTAGATGGCTTTCGCTTTGATCTGGCAGCGGTGCTGGGGCGCACCCATCCGCACTTTGACAGCCGCAGCCACTTCTTTGCCGCGCTGGCGCAAGATCCGGTGCTGTCTCGGGCCCGTTGGATCGCCGAGAGCTGGGACAGCGGACCCCAGGGTTATCAGGTGGGGAGATTCCCTCTCGGGTGGCTGGAATGGAACGATCGCTTTCGTGATGCGGTCAGGCGCTACTGGCTGTGGCCCACGCATGCGGTCCCGCCTCAGGACAGTGACCACAGCGGCGCAAGCTCGGCCCCCAGCCGCATTGAACAGGCTGGCCCCATCAGTCGGGGAGAATTTGCCAGGCGCTTTTGTGCCTCCAGTGACCTGTTCCATCACAGCGGGCGTCATCCCACGGCCAGTGTGAACTTCATCAGCGCGCACGACGGTTTTACCTTGGCCGACTTCACGCAATACCGACACAAGCACAACCACGCCAACGGCGAGAACAATCGGGATGGGCGCGATGATGAGTTGAGTACCGAGGTGGGTGACCCGGCCGTCAGACAGCGGGTGCGGCGGGCCATATTGGCCACCTTGGCGCTGGCTCAGGGCACGCCCATGGTGCTCAGCGGCGACGAGATGGGTCACAGCCAAGGGGGCAACAACAACGCCTGGAGCCAAGACAGTGAAGTGAGTTGGCTGAATTGGTCGACTCTCGATAGCGGTATGCGTGACCTCTTGGCCGATGCCCTGGCACTGCGGCGTAGGGAGCCCGCCTTGCGGCACGACCGTTGGTTTGGTCACGCCCCCCAGACGCAGGCCGATCACGCCTTGTCATGGATCACGCCCGAGGGCCTCGTCATGGACAGGGCCTGCTGGGAAGATCTGAGCCAGTCGGCATTTGCCTGCCACATCCGCACCGGCAGGGGTGACGATGCGCAAGACCGCCCAGGAGCCGGTGACGGTGGGCGGGGCAGCCAAGCGCTGCTGTTGGCATTTAACCCACACGCCCAGCCTGTGGACTTTGCCTTGCCTGCATTTTCAGCCGGCGCCTTCGCGGGCACTGCCTCATGGCGCGTGGCGCTTGACACCAGCGGCACCTGGCGGCGCGACACCCGTGTTGCCAACGTGTGCACAGTGCCCGCACACAGCCTGCTGGTACTGTCCTTTTAAACGAGATCGACGATGAATTTGCACCAACGCTCCAGCGGCATCTTGCTGCACATCACCTCACTGCCCGGGCCACACGGCGTGGGCGACTTGGGCCCACAAGCCTATGCGTTTGTGGACTGGCTGGCGCAATGTGGACAACGCCTGTGGCAATGGCTGCCTACCACCCCCATCGGACCGGGTGATTCTCCGTATCAGAGTGTGAGTGCGTTTGCCGGCAGCCCACTGATGGTGGCACTGGAGCCCTTGGTCGAGCACGGGTGGCTGACACCGCCTATCCTGCCTGCGCAAGGGTTTGATGCGCAGTGGGTGGACTTTGCGCGGGTGGTGCCCTGGCGGTTGGCGCAGTTGCGTCGGGCGGCTGCCGGCTTTGAGCGCGGCGCCACACCAGCGCAGCGAGAGGCACTGGCCACCTGGCGAGAAGCGCAATCGTATTGGCTGGACGACTACAGCCTGTTCATGGCCCTGGAGACGGCACATGGTGGCCAACCCTGGTGGGCTTGGAGCCCGGCGCTGGCACAGCGTGACCCACAGGCGTTGGCCCATGCGCGCAAGGCCCACGCCGCAGAAATTGAGTTTTGGGAATTTGTGCAGTGGTGTTTTGATACGCAATGCGAAGCGCTCAAGCGCTATGCCAATGCACGAGGCGTGCATCTGATGGGTGATTTGCCGATCTTCATTGCGCACCACAGCGCTGACTGTTGGGCCCGCCCAGACCTGTATCAGCTCGACGCACACCACCAGCCCTTGGTGGTAGCCGGTGTACCGCCCGATGACCTGGGGCCGCTGGGCCAGCGCTGGGGCAATCCGCTGTACCGCTGGGACCGCATGGCTCAGGAGAACTACGCCTGGTGGACTCAGCGAGTACGGCGTGCTCTGGGCCAAGCCGATGTGTTTCGGATCGATCACTTCCGGGGCTTTGCTGCCTATTGGGAAATTCCTGCAGACAGCCCCACGGCCGAGGTGGGTCGCTGGGTGACGGGGCCAGGACAAGCGCTGTTTGACGCCATTGCGCGCGAGCTCGGCGAATTGCCGATCGTGGCCGAAGACTTGGGCTTTATCACGCCCGACGTGCATGCCTTGCGTGACGGATGCGGATTTCCGGGCATGAAGATCTTGCAGTTTGCGTTTGGCAATGATGCAGAGCACGAGTTCTTGCCCCACAACTACCCTCGCCATGTGGTGGTGTACACGGGAACCCACGACAACGACACGGCGCGTGGCTGGTGGGATCAAGCGCCGGCGGCCCAACAACACTACGCGGGCACTTACCTGTCGTGCGGGCCCCACGATGTGCACTGGGCCATGATCCGCGCGGCCATGAATTCGGTGGCCAATATGGCAGTGTTTCCCATGCAAGACATCCTGGGGCTCAACAGCGAGCACCGCATGAATACGCCCGGAACCCTGGGAGGCCGCAATTGGACGTGGCGATTTACGTGGGAACAGGTGGGGCCGGAGCCTGCGCGTGTGCTGGGCTTGCTCAGTGCAGCCAGCGGCCGCGGCCCCTTTGAGCGGCTGGGGATTGGGCGGCCACCCAAAGCCGAGCCGGTGACGGGCTATTGACACCGATCGGCATGTAGCAGGCTCCAGCACATTTGGGCGCGGCCACCTATGATCGCGTCCATGAACTCCCCTCTGTCTTCCTCGACCCTGGCCCAGGCACTCCAGGCCCTGGGTGCCGGTCGACTCGACCAAATCCGACGCGGCCTCGAAAAAGAAAGCCTGCGCGCCACGCTCAGCGGGGCATTGGCCATGACGCCCCATCCGCGGACCTTGGGATCAGCGCTGACACACCCGTCGATCACCACCGACTTCAGCGAATCACAGCTGGAGCTGATCACCGCACCTCACGCCAATGCGGCCGAGTGCATCCGAGAGCTCACCGACACGCACCGCTTTGTCTACCGCGCCATCGGCCAGGAGATGCTGTGGGTGTGCAGCATGCCTTGTGACCTGCCCGCAGACGAAAACATCCCCATCGGCAGCTACGGCTCTTCTCATGTGGGCCGCGCCAAGAGTGTGTACCGCATGGGATTGGGACACCGCTACGGTCGGCGCATGCAAACCATTTGCGGCATCCACTACAACTGGTCACTGCCCGGGCTGAGTAATGAAGATTATTTTGGCCTCATTCGCAACTTCCGGCGCCACTCATTTGTCTTGCTGATGTTGTTCGGGGCGTCGCCCGCCGTGGCGGCGAGTTTTGTGGCCGGCCGCAACCATCCTTTGCAGCCGCTGGGCCTTGACAGCTTTTTTCTGCCGCACGCCACCTCCTTGCGCATGGGCCGACTGGGATATCAAAGCGATGCGCAGGCGGCGCTGAATGTCAGCTACAACAGCTTGGAAGGCTACGCCGCATCGCTGCACGGCGCGCTGACCACCCCACATCCACCGTATGAGCGTATTGGTGTTCGCAATCTGGGAGGTGAATACAACCAACTGGCCACCAGCTTGCTGCAGATTGAGAACGAGTTTTACGGCACGATTCGGCCCAAGCGCACGATTCGCAGCGGTGAGCGCCCCTTGCATGCCTTAAGAGAGCGCGGTGTGGAGTACGTGGAGGTGCGCTGTCTGGACCTGGACCCTTTTGAGCCGGTCGGTATCGCCGCGAGTACATTGCAATTCTTGGATGTGTTCTTGCTGCACTGCCTACTCAGCGACAGTGCGCCAGACACACCTCAAGAGACCGCCGAGCTGGCCCGCAATCAGCAGCGGGTGGCCTCGCAGGGCCGCGAAGCCGGATTGCGGCTGGAACGCTCAGGACAAGACGTGCGAGCGCAAGATTGGGCCGCACAGATTCTGCAGGAGTGCATGCCCATCGCGCTGGCTCTGGATCAGGCGCAGTCCGGCAACCCGCACGTGCAAGCGCTGCAAAACGCCACCCATCGATTGGCCCATATGGAGGAGACACCTTCGGCCCGGGCCTTGGCGGCAATGCAAGCGCTGCCCGATCCGTCGTTCTTGCGGTTTGGGATTGAGCGTTCGGTGCTGGCGCGCACCCAAGCGCTACAGGAGGAGTTGTCGGCCTCCCAGATGGCGCAGTGGCAAGCCCAAGGCGAGGCCTCGCTGGCCGAACAGCGTCGACGCGAAGCGGCCGACTCCACAGACTTCGAGGCCTACCGGGTGAATTACCTGGCCCCCGAACAATTGTTGGCGTGAGCAACCTGAGCGGCGGCTGCGCGGCCTAACGGGTGCTCAGGTCCCAGATCTGTACCGATTGGGGCGGCAGCGTCATCACCGTCAGAGGCTGCGCGGTGGCCGATTCCGACCGTGTGGGCTCGTGGCTGGCAAACAGACGCCGGGCCAGACCCTGCCGCGACGACAGGTCCACCCGCGCCGACCGTGTGTCGTAGTTGATCAGCACCAACGTACGCTCCTGACCCCAGGTGCGCTCAAATCCCAGCACCAGACCCTGGGCCCATGCGTTTTCAAACCGTCCACGGGCAACCGAGGCTCGCGTGTTTCGAATCTTGAGCATGGCTTTGTAGAACGACAGCAGCGAGCCCGGGTCCGCCGCTTGCTCCTGGGCGTTGTAGCGCTTCAGGTTCGGGGCGACCGGGCGAAAGGGTCGGCCCGACGTGAAGCCGGCTCGGTCGGGCTCACGCGTCCAGCTCATGGGACCCCGCAGCGGCAAATCTCCTGACAGATTGGGGATGCCGGCCTGCCCGACCTCCTCCCCGTAGTAGATGAAGGGGGTTCCAGGTTGCAGCAAATAGCCCGCCGCGGCCAGCTTGTATCGGGCCTCATCGCCTTGCACTTGATCCCACAGACGCTGGCCGGCAAAGATG
This sequence comes from uncultured Rubrivivax sp., assembly GCA_964400135.1. Classification (GTDB taxonomy): domain Bacteria; phylum Pseudomonadota; class Gammaproteobacteria; order Burkholderiales; family Burkholderiaceae_C; genus Rubrivivax. Next base: position 52,239 of record CAYNSW010000004.1, read on the forward strand.
TCGTGGTTGGACACGAAGGTGGCCATGGTGGGACGCGCCCGCTGGTAGTACGACGCCAGCGCCTGCACGGAGTCGGCCTGGCCTTGGGCCGCCTGAACAAAGTGGTGGGCATAGCCAAAGGCAAAGGCGCCGCCACAGACCTCGGGGTCGCCCCAGTCCTGCGGCTGGGCTGTGGCCTCACACACCAAGTAGCGATGGGGGTAGGCGTGTACCAGCTCTTTGAACTTGCGGGTGAGCTGGCGGCTTTCGGGCTGATCGTTCCAATCCCGGGCGCTGTTTTCGATCATGTGGGGAACGGCGTCGAGCCGAAAGCCATCCAGTCCCCGGTTGAGCCAAAACCGCAGGCTGTCGGCGTGATAGGCCACTGCCTGCGGGTGCCGCAAATTGAAGTCGGGCATGTGCGGGCCAAAGGTACCAAAGTAAAAGCCCTGCGCACCAGGTGGGGGCGGGGGCAGTGTCTGAAGGGGGCCGCGGTGCAACCAGGGTCGCGAGGCGGCGTGGTACCAGGGGTTCTTGCCCCAGATATCCCAGCCCTGGGGCGGCACGTCTGACCAGACAAACCAGTCGTAGAAGCGGTTGCGAGGGCCCTGAAGCGCCTGCTGAAACATGGGGTGCTCGGCTGCGCTGTGATTGATGACGTAGTCCACCACCACGCCGATACCGCGGGCGTGCGCCTGGCGCAACAACTCATCAAAGTCGGCCATGCTGCCGTAGTCGGGCTCGATACCACGGTAGTCGGTGGTGGCGTAGCCGTGGTCACGATCGGCGCTGGGCATGATGGGCATCAGCCACAGACCCCGCACCCCCAAATCCCGCAGGTAATCCAGGCGTGATATCAAGCCCCGCAAATCACCCACTCCGTCGCCATCACTGTCTTGATAGGCGCGAACAAAGATTTCCATGAAGGCACCGTGATGCCAGTGGGCGTCGAGATGGGCCGGGGCGATGCGCGCAGGCACCGGGGAGACCTCCACCGCCTGTGCGGCGGCATCGCGGCCATCGGCACCCGTGCTACAGGCGGCCAGCGCCCAGAGCAGTGCGCCCCAGCCGGCCCAGCGCCCAGCGGCGCCCAAGACCGCCCACAAACGGTGGTGTGCGGAGTTCATGATCACATTGAGGGGGGGGCTGATATGTAATTTCACTACTTTTACGTATCGCCCACAGATTAAAACCCTGGAAATTACCTATACACGGAATTTCCTTATGAACCAGAGGTTCTGAGTTGGCAATGTAGTTTTGTTTCATTAGGATTCGGGCAATTTTTTATGACGACTTGCCTATGCTCCCCCGCCACCTTCCTTGCCTGCGCCCGGAATCGACCCACTGCGGCCTGGGCCGCCCGGCCCTGAAGCCACCCGCGCGACGGGGACTGTGGCTGGTGGCACTGGCCGCGTTGACCACGGGCGTCCACGCCGCGGCCGCTCGCCTGTCGGATTGCGACGGGCCCACCTCGACCGTGCTGCGCGCCGAACGGGTGCTGGACCCCGAGATCCTGAGTGCGCGCGCCGCGTGGCTGGATGACAAGACCTTGCGCTGGGCCGGCCAGAAGGCATCCGGCGTGTTCAAGTTGTATGGCTCTCGCAGTGCGCAACTGCACGTCAAGGTGGGTGAACGCGTGCGCGGCAATGACCAGGCCTTGCGTTTGCAAGTGGTCACGCCTGCGGCCTCGGGGTCGGGGCCGGCTCCCGACAGCGTCAGACGATTCAGCCACATCGGGCCTGGCGTGACACTGTCGCTGCGCCTGACCGATGCACCACGCCTGAGTGCCATGCTGCGGGGTCAAACCGTGATTACGCAGGAAGACGCCTCGGGGCGCGTGCTGGCTGCAACGCACGTGCAGGTGGCCGGTGCACTCGATGCCCTGTACGCGCCGGCTCAAAGATTGACCGATCTGGGGGCGGTGGTGGCGAAGTCGTCGTCCTCGCGAGGCGGTGCCCACACGCGCTTTGCCCTGTGGGCTCCCACGGCAGTGTCGGTGCATCTGTGTGCTTACGGCGCTTCTGCGCAAGGCGCCAGTGGGCTGGTGGCGATGAAGCGCGACGCGAAAACGGGCGTCTGGCGCGCGCAGCTGTCCGGGTCGCGCAGCGAGATGGCCTACAGCTTCTTGGTAGACGTGCACGTGCGCGGAGCTGGCCGGGTGCGCAACCGCGTCACAGATCCCTATGCGTTGGGCTTGAATGCCAACTCGCAGCGCTCGGTTGTGGCGGATCTGCAGTCGGCCGCGTGGCAGCCCGCACAGTGGGGCCGCACGCCACGACCGGCTGTCTTGGCCTCGCCGACCGACCAGGTTATCTACGAGCTGCATGTGCGGGACTTTTCTGCCCAGGACCAGTCCGTACCGGCGTCACACCGGGGCAAGTATCTGGCCTTCACCCACGATCAAAGCCGTGGCATGCAACACCTTCGTCAACTGGCTCAAGCCGGGCTGACCGATGTGCACCTCTTGCCCGCTTTTGACCTGGCCAGCGTACCCGAGGCCGGATGCGTGAGTCCCGACATTGCGAGGCTTCAGGCCGAACCCGATAGCGAGCAGCCACAAGCCCTGGTGGCGCAGACCCAAGCGCAGGACTGCTTCAATTGGGGCTACGACCCCTGGCATTACACCGTTCCGGAGGGCAGCTACGCGACCGACGCGCAGGACGCCAAGCGCCGCGTGATCGAGTTTCGACAGATGGTGCAATCGCTTCACCGCGCCGGGCTTCGGGTGGGCATGGACGTGGTCTACAACCACACCACGGCCTCGGGACAGCACCCCCAGTCGGTGCTGGACCGTATCGTGCCAGGCTACTACCACCGCCTCAACGCAAAAGGCGAGGTGGAGCGCTCCACGTGTTGTGACAACACGGCCACCGAGCACCTCATGATGGCCAAGCTCATGGTGGACTCGGCCGTGGTGTGGGCACGCGACTATGGCATGGACTCATTTCGCTTTGATTTGATGGGGCACCAACCGCGCGCGGCCATGGAGCAATTGCAGCGCGCGGTCAATCGCGCGGCGGGTCGCCACATTCATCTCATTGGGGAGGGATGGGACTTTGGAGAGGTCCAGCAAGGTCAGCGCTTCGTGCAGGCCTCACAACAGTCGCTCACCGGATCAGGGATTGCCACTTTCAACGACCGCGGGCGCGATGCCCTGCGCGGCGGGGGTTGCTGCGATGGCGGAGCCGATGTCGTGCTGCGCCAGGGTTGGGTCAATGGTTTGGGCTACGCCCCCAATGAGGCTGTTGAACAAGCGCAAGCAGCCGGCCACGCCGCGTTCTCACCCGCCGCCCTGCGCGAAGCCTTGCACCACAGTGCCGACTTGGTGCGGCTCATGTTGGCCGGTACCTTGCGGCAGGCACGGATCGTGCGCACTGGCGGCGCATCGGTAACCGGCGAGCAGTTGCCTTATGGCACTGCCGCCGCAGGCTATGCCTCGGATCCCGCCGAGGTGGTGAACTACATCGAAAACCACGACAACCCCACGCTGTTCGATATCAACGTGATGAAGCTGCCGATGAGCACATCGCGCGAGGACCGCGCACGCGTTCAGCATCTGGGCCAGGCGGTGGTGGCGCTGTCTCAGGGCATTGCCTACTTCCACGCCGGTCAGGAGATTTTGCGCAGCAAGAGTCTGGATCGCAACAGCTACGACTCCGGAGACTGGTTCAATCGATTGGATTGGACCTATCAAGACAATGGCTTCGGAGCGGGGCTGCCGCCCAAGGGTGAAAACGCCGCCGTGTGGGAGTGGATGCGTCCTCGATTGGCGGACCACCGAATCAAACCCACGCCCGCCGAAATCGACTGGACGAGACGGGCGTTCCTGGATTTACTGCAGATTCGCAAAAGCACCACGCTGTTGCGCCTTCGCACCCGTGAAGACATCGTCAAGCGGCTGCGATTTTTCAACTCAGACCCCTCGAGCCCGGGTACCGTCATAGGCGCCCACGTGGATGGGGTGGGGTACCCGGGTGCCGGGTTCTCCAGCCTGGTGGTGTTGCTCAACGCCGATGTTCGAGAGCGTACCGTGGACGACGCTGCCGTGCGCCAGCAGCCATGGCAGCTGCACCCGGTACACCTGGCGCCCGGTGCGGCGGATGCGCGTGCGGCCCTTTCACGATTTGACGCGCAGCGCGGTACGTTTACCGTTCCTGCCCGCACGGCTGTCGTGTGGGTGCTGCCATGAAGTGGACCGTATTCGCACAGCGGTATCGCGCGGGGACCGTATGGGCCCGACAGGTCGGGGCCGCGTGGGCTCCAGCCTTCTGGGGCCTGGTGCTCAGTGTGTGCTTGGCGGCCTGCGGCGGTGGCGGTGGATCTGGCGGGATGACACCCCCCGTATCCGGCGGGTCTGGCGGGTCTGGCGGTACAGGCAATGCGGCTTTGGAGGTGGGCAACAGCACCCAACACGCCACGGTATTGCATGCAGTACCCACTGACGCCGACGGTGGCGGTAGCGCCGGTGGATCGGGCACCACCACCCTGACGGTGCACTACCGTCGTGCGGACGGGCAATACAGCGGCTGGCAGCTGCACACCTGGGGCGCCGCGCAAGACCCAGGCTGGAACCAGGGCTGGAACGCCCAAGGAAGCGACAGCTTTGGCGCCGTCTATCAAGTTCCCTTGACCGCCACATCGGGATCGGTGGGCTACCTCTTTCACAAGGGCGACACCAAAGATCACGGCGGCGTGGATCAGGCCTGGACATTACAAGCCGGTGCCAATGAAATTTGGCGCATCGAAGGCGACGCCGTTACCTACACCAGCAACCCTCTGGGCAGCGACCCCAGCGTTGCTGGGGTCTCCAACCTCAAGCAGGCGCGTGCTGTGTGGCTCAACCGGCAGTTGGTGCAGTGGCCTGCAGCGCCGCGCCACTTGAACACCAAGCTGTATTGGTCGGCTACTGGTGCCATCAAGGCACGGCTGGACACCGCCGTGAGTGGGCACGATGGCGTCCTGAGTCTGGAGGCCTTCAGCGGCGCTGTTCCCTCGGCGGTGGCCACCCGATTCAAGTGGGTCGGGTCCGGCGCTGTATTCGCAGTGAAAAGCAACGACCTGGGTCAGCTTGGTCAATTGCACAAGATGCAGCTGGTTCTCGTCCAAGAAGATGGCGCCGGAAAGGTGCGCAACGCCACGCTCACCCAAGTACCCGGCGCGCTCGACGACCTGTATGCCGCAGCCGCTCAGGTCCCCGACCTTGGAGTGAGCGTCAGCGCCGGCACCACGGGCTTCAAGCTGTGGGCGCCCACCGCACAGAAGGTGAGCGTCTTCACCTATGGCAGCAGTACGGGCGCCGCACAAACCGTAGACGAAATGAGCTTTGATGCCCAAACAGGTGTGTGGAGTGCAAGCCGCAGTGGTGATTTGTCCGGACAGTACTACCGCTATGCGGTGGAGGTGTTTGTGCGAGGCGTTGGGGTGGTGCGAAATTTGGTGACCGATCCGTACTCGATTTCGCTCAATACCCAGTCCCAGCGCAGCTATATCGCGCAACTGGACTCGGCTGCACTCAAGCCCGCGGGCTGGGATGCCAGTACGCCACCGGCCAAAGTGTCTGGGCCCACTGACTTGATGATCTATGAGCTGCATGTGCGGGATTTTTCCGCTCAAGACAACACCGTCAGCGCCGCCAATCGGGGCAAGTATCTCGCCTTCACGGAAGGCAGTAGCAACGGAATGCGGCATCTGAAGATGTTGGCGGACGCCGGGATGACCGATGTCCACTTGCTGCCCACCTTTGACATCGCCTCGGTGCCTGAACAGGGTTGTGTCACGCCATCACCTAATGGGGCAAGCGACAGCGAGTCTCAGCAGGCCACGGTGGCCGCCACCGCCAGCACCGACTGCTTCAACTGGGGCTATGACCCCTGGCACTTCACCGCGCCCGAGGGCAGCTATGCCAGCAGTGCCGATGATGGCGCTCGTCGCATCCTGGAGTTTCGTGCCATGGTCATGGCCTTACATGCGGCGGGACTGCGGGTGGGCATGGATGTGGTCTACAACCACACCACGGCCTCGGGCCAAAACGCCAAGTCCGTCTTGGACCGCATCGTTCCCGGCTACTACCACCGTTTGGATGCGGTGGGCGCAGTGACCACATCCACCTGCTGCGACAACACCGCCACCGAAAACCTCATGATGGGCAAACTCATGAGCGACTCGCTGCTGGTGTGGGCGCGCGATTACAAGATCAGCTCGTTTCGATTTGACATCATGGGCCATCAGCCGCGTTCGGTCATGGAGGAGATCAAGGCGCGATTGAAAACGGCGGTGGGTCGGGACATCCACCTGATTGGAGAAGGTTGGAATTTTGGTGAGGTGGCCGATGGTGCGCGCTTTGTTCAAGCCTCCATGTTCAGTCTCAATGGCTCGGGCATCGGCACCTTCAACCCGTATGCGCGTGACGCCGTTCGAGGCGGCAGCCCTTTTGACAGCGGCAGCAGCTTGGTCGCCCGGCAAGGCTTTATCAACGGATTGTTCTTTGACCCCAACGCACAAGCCGGCACCCAGACTTTGGCGGACTTGCGCTGGCAGGGCGACATCATTCGCGCGGGCTTGGCAGGCTCGGTGCGGCCCTTTGTCTTGCCCACCCACCAAGGCGTGGCACGCCGGCTCGATGAGGTGTGGGTGTATCCGGGGCAAAGCGCCGGCTATGTGAGTCAGCCCAGCGAGGTGGTCAACTACGTGGAAAACCACGACAACCAGACCCTGTTTGACATCAACGCCATGAAACTGCCGTCGGGTACTTCGCGCCAAGACCGGGCGCGTGTGCAGATTCTCGGAGCAGCCATCACCGCCTTCAGCCAAGGCATCGCGTACTACCACGCGGGCATCGAAACATTGCGAAGCAAGAGCCTGGATCGCAACAGCTATGACGCGGGCGACTGGTTCAACCGCCTGGATTGGACCTACTCCGACAATAACTTTGGCGTGGGCTTGCCCATGTCTGCTGACAATGGCAACAGCTGGTCCACGATGCGACCCATTTTGTCCAACAGTAGCATCAAGCCCACCGCAGCCGAGATCGCCTGGACGCGAGACGCCTTTCGCGATCTGCTACGCATTCGTGCCAGTACCACCTTGCTGCGTCTGCGGACTACGGAAGATATCGTGCAGCGGCTGAGCTTTCCCAACAGCGGCCCTGAGCAGGTCTCAACGGTGCTCATGGGCCGTGTGGATGGCAGCGGCTACCCCGCAGCGCAGTTCAAGGAGCTGGTCTACCTCATCAATGTCGATACGGTAGAGCGCGTGGTAACCGTTGCGGCTTTGCAAGGCAAGTCGCTGGTGCTGCACCCGGTTCACACGCGCGCCGATGCGGCCGATACGCGCGCACGAGAAGCCACCTTCTCGGCAGGTTCGGGCAGCTTCAAGGTGCCGGCTCGAACCGCCGTGGTATTCGTCGGTCTTTGACGCGCTCAAGCGCTCCCCCCTAGCCTGTACCACCCCCCTTGTTTGGAGGGTGGTGCAGGTCTGCGGAGATCGACACACTGAAGACTCCTTTGTTCTCTTGGAGTCTTGTGTATGAAGTCACTGATTCAACGCTTTTGGTCTGATGAAGACGGTGCGGCGGCCATTGAGTACGCTCTCATCGCCGCACTCGTGGGCGTGGGCATTGCAGTAGGCGCCACCGAATTGGGCACCGACCTGAGCAACTTCTTCAAGTTGCTGGGCGACAGCCTACCCACCACCATCTGAGGCGGCTTGCCCGCCGGGATCCCGCAGCGCTGGGTTCGCCACAGCGCTTGAGCCAACGCAACGCGTCACACGCGCATGCAGGCAGCATGGTGGGTCCCGGCGGGCGTTTTGTTGGCGGCTTGCATCACCGACTGCACGCAGCGCCGGATTCCCAATGGGCTATTTGTCGTGGGGGTGGTGTGCGCAGTATTCATGGGTCAAGGTTTTACGGTTGGGGCGTGGGGGTCCGCGTTGTGGGCGTTGTGCGTGATGACGCTGCTGGTCGTGCCGCTGTGGCGTGTGGGCGCCTTCGGAGGAGGGGATGCCAAGCTCCTGATGGCCATCGGTCCCTTCTTGGGCGTCGAGCGGACCGGATGGCTGTTGGCGGCCACATTGGTCAGCGGCGGCATATTGGCTCTGGGCGTGATGAGTTTTCGTCAAATTCGACAACGCCCCCACCTGATGCGCGGTCGCAAGCTGCCCTATTCGTGGGCGATCGCCACTGCGTTTGCCTGGGAAGCCTGGCGACAGACCTCAGCAGCCAGCACGTGAGGCCCGCATGATGCCCTTGTCCCTTCGCACAGTAGCCGTGCTGATCGTAGCGTTGGCCTGCGCCGGCGCAGCCGTCTGGTTGGCCTCACGATCGCTCCAAGCCGACGCTCTGGCCCGCCGCCAAGTGGTGGTGGCCGCCCATGATCTGGAACCGGGGACGGTTTTACAAACGGACACGCTTCGGCTGGTGGATTGGCCAGCAGGTCCCCTGCCCCAAGGCGTGATGCAAGACCTCAACGCCGCTCAGGGTCGGGTCCTGCGCGCAGCGCTGTACCGCGATGAACCTGTCATGGAAATCAAACTGGCAGCCCAGGGTGCCAAGGCCGGCCTGTCGGCAGTGATTGCCCCGGGTCGGCGGGCCATGACCGTAAAAGTCAACGAGGTGGTGGGAGTGGCCGGCTTTGCGCTGCCGGGCAGCCACGTGGATGTGATGGTGCACACGGTGCGCGAGGAGTCTGCGGGCAAGCCACCGCTGCCCGTATCTCGAATCGTGCTGGAACGCATTTTGGTGTTGGCAGTGGCACAAGAGTCTCGCCGGGACGAGGAGCGGCCCAAACTGGCCAATGCCGTGACACTGGAGGTCACGCCCGACCAAGCAGAGTTGCTCGATGTGGCGCGCTCTGTGGGTCAGCTCTCGCTGGTCTTGCGCAGCCCAGCCGATGCCCAAACCTCTGCGACCAGTGGCAAGTCCAAGCCCGACCTGTGGGGCAATGCAGCACCAGCGGCCACACCGCCCGCACCTGTACCTGCACCTGCACCCCGCGCCGCGCGGGCGTCGGTGGCGCGAGAGCAGGCGGCGGTGGGGCGCGTGCCCCCGGCGCCACCGGCCATATCCGCCACACCCCAGCGGTCACCGGCCGGGTCACAGGTGGAGGTGTTCAAAGGCTTGACACGTGTTGCGGTCGAGATGCGGCCACCTGCCGCTGATGAGCCCGTGGGGCAATGAAGGAGCGCTATGAGATGGAATTGGGTGGGGCCCGTCAGGCCTGGGCTGCTGAGCGCGGCGGGTATCGTCGCACTGGGGATGGGGGTCGTCACCCCCTCGGAGGTGCAGGCGCAGGGACAAGCGCCGCGGCCGGCGCTGGCGACGGCCGCTGACCCGGCCGCAGCCCCCACTAGCGCCGCAGTTCACGAAGGGGTCGTCCCCGCAGGCCCATTGCTGCTCACAGCTGGCAAGTCGTTGCTGTTGCGGCTGAACAGTCCCATGACCCGGGTCAGCGTGGGCAACCCGGACGTATTGGATGTCACGCTGGTGAGCCCGCAGGAATTGTTTGTGCTGGGTAAGTCTGTGGGCAGCACCAACCTCATGCTGTGGCAAGCGGGCTCGGGTGTGCAGGTGCTGGATGCCTCAGTGCAGTGGGACGTGATGTTGCTCAAGCAGCAGCTGCACGCGGTCTTGCCGCAGGAGGCCGACATCGGCATTCACGCCGCGGGCGACAGCGTGGTGCTGTCGGGACGAATCAGCAGCATCACACGCGCCGACCACGCCGTGGCGATGGCCGACAGTTTTGTCCGGACCCACGCACGCCTCACCACAGGCGGGCCGACACGTGCCGGGTCGTCTCGGGTGGTGAACTTGCTGCGAGTGAATCAACCTCAACAGGTCATGTTGGAAGTGCAAGTAGCGGAGGTGTCTCGTTCAGTGCTGGACCAGTTGGGGATCAGCTTGGACCTGACCAAGGCGCAAGGGGCTGTGACCTATGGGCTGATCACCTCTCAGCTGCGCGATGTCTTTGGCAGCCTGAGGGTCACCAAGAACAGCAATGGCAGCCGCGTCACGGTAGATGGCAAGGTCGATGATGGGGTGATCAAGATTCTGGCCGAGCCCACCATCGTATCGGTCAGTGGTCAGGAAGCGAGTTTCCTGGCGGGAGGCAAAGTCTTCATTCCGGTGGCGCGAAGCAACGAAGGCTCGGGTACCACCATCACATTAGAAGAGAAAGAATTTGGCATCGGGTTGCGCTTCACGCCCATCGTGCTAGACGATGACCTCATTCACTTGCGTGTGGCCCCCGAGGTGTCAGAGCTTTCTCGTACCGGTTCGCCCTTTGTGTCCAGCGCGGGGGTCAGCGCTGTACTGCCCAGCTTCACCACCCGACGCGCACAAACGACGGTGCAGTTGCACGATGGTCAAAGCCTGGTGATTGCCGGACTCATCAAAGACAACGTCGCCCAGAACGTCAGTCGCTTTCCCTTTCTAGGTGAATTACCCATCCTGGGGGCCCTGTTTCGATCCACCGAATTTCAGTCTGATCGCACTGAGCTCGTGTTCTTGATCACGCCGCGGCTGGTCAAACCGCTGCAACCGGGTACAGCCAAATTGCCTACCGACGGTTTTGTACCCGCCAGCCGAACGCAGCGCCTATTCAGCGCCTCACCCTTGGAGGCCACCACATCCGCCTCAACAGGATCAACACCATGACCTTGAACCTCCACACCCGCGTGCGGCTGTTGCGCGGCATCGGCCTCGCGGCTGCGCTGTTTGCCAGCACAGTGGCCTGCGCTGCCGATGGGAATCCCAAGGCTTTGCCGCACGGGCACAGCGTGCGTCAGCTGCTGGCGGCACAACGGCTGCATGAGACGGCGCTGGCCGATGCACAACGGCCAATGCCCAGCCTGGATGGCGCGGCAGCACGCCACATCTTGCTCCAATACCGGGAGTCGTTTCGTCAGGGCTCCGGCGCGAGCGCCGGCTCGGGCCTGGTAGCCGATGGCATGCCGTCTGCTGTGGGTACACGCTAGGCGGTCTTGCATGCGCTTGCCCTGTGGTCCCAATCACCAACGCGGCGGGGTGGCCCTGATGACGGCCCTGCTGCTGCCTGCCTTGCTGGGGCTGGCCGCCCTGGCTGTGGATGTGGGTCGGCTGCTGATTCACAAGACCGAGGTGCAAAGTGCCATGGATGCCTGCGCGCTGGCAGCGGCTGCGCCCTTGAGCACACTCGGGGATCCCAACATCTTTGATGTGGCCCGCGCTGCAGCCCTGGCATTGGTGGATCCGCAGATTCAAGGCCCGGTCAGCCGACCGGATGCATCGCTTAACCGATCGGGATTTCAAAAGCTGCGCATCGAGCCCCATGAGCTTGTCGTGGAGTTCAGCGCGGCCGCCTCGGGGCAGCCATGGGTGGCCGCCACCGGCGCCCAGAGTGCAGGCCTGTCTGCCGAGGCAGCACGCTTTGCTCGGTGCCGCTTCAACCAGACAGCAAGCTCCTCGGGGCTGGCCACGGCTTTGATGGTGCTGGGCATGGACGTACCCGAGTCTTTACGGGTTGGGGCAACGGCGGTGGCCACGCTCGGCGGCGCGCAGCAGGCTTGCGTCTTTCCAGCTGGCCTGTGTGCCGAAGCCCGATCTACGGCCTCGACCCTGTGGGGAAAGAAAATCGGACAGCGATTGACCGCCGTGAGCAATCCGAGCAACAAGTTTGGCGCCACCAGCAGTATGGGGTGGGTGGACTTTGACAAAGGGGGAGCCAATCGATTGCGTGAGCGTGTGGCGGGTACTGGCTATTGCGGCGTGGCCGTGGGCCAGCTCGTGGGCCAGCCGGGCGTCGTCTCCAGTCTGGAGTCGAGCTGGAATACGCGATTTGGCATTTACGACAGCAAGGTCTCCAGCGCAGCGTCGCCGCCTGATTTCACGGGCTACAGCTACCCCACCGGAGCGCCCCCCGATCGCTTTGCGGACTTTGTGACCAAGCGCGCGCAGCGAGAAGGCTTTCAAGGCAAAGTCGCCACCAACCGCGTGGCCCTGAGCGCCGCCGAACACAGGCAGTGGGGGCAACAGCGACGCATCATGACGGTGCCGGTGGTGAATTGCTCCGCGTGGGACAACAACGGTTCGGCGCAAGTGCCCATCTTGGACTTCGCTTGCGTCTTGCTGCTGGCCCCTGTGCGCGATGGCGGCTCGGCCAACGCCTGGACCCACACCAGCAGCTCGATGGACATGGAGTTCCTGGGTCTGGCCGGGGCGCCCGGCACGCCTTGCGCGACGGCGGGGATGCCGGGAGGCTTCAATGGGCCGCGGGTACCGGCCTTGGCCGGATGAGCAAGGTTGAAGCGATGATGTGTGGGCCGTTATGGAGCCATCGCCGCAGGGCAGTGGGCAATGTGACGGTTGAGTTGGCCTGGGTGCTGCCGGTGCTGCTGGTCATGGCCATGGGCTGCGTGGAGGTGGGTCGCGCGCTGTGGGCTTATGACCGGCTGTGTCTGTCCGTTCGCGCTGCCGTACGTCATCTGGCCACCGGTCAGGCCTCAGACCCCCTGCGTCAATCGCAGGCACGGTGCCTGGCCATCACCGGTAAGCCCGATTGGAATGGCGTGGATTGTCTGGCGGCACCCTGGGTAGCAGGCCTGAGGCCCCAACAGGTGCAGATTTTCGAGCCCGGCGCCCACGAATCGGTACGGGCCTTGGCTACCGGCCACGGCGTGGTGAACCTGGTGACCGTGTCGGTCTCGGTTGTTCGCTGGCCCACCCTCGGGTGGGTGTGGCCCACGGCGCTGACGTGGGGCCCCATCAGCTTGAGCATGGTGTATGTCTGACGTTCGCCCACGCCCTCAGGGCGCCACCGCTGTGGAGATGGCCTTGGTGCTGCCCATCTGGCTGACGCTGGTCATGGGCTTTGCCGACGTCAGCCGCTGGCTGTATGCCTTGCATGGGTCGAGCGCAGCACTTCGCGAAGGCGTGCGGGCGGCTTCGGTGTGCAGCTTGAACAATACGGCCATTCGCAATCGCATGCAGGCCTGGTTGAGCACCGCCCAATCTGGTTCGGTCGCGGTGGCCTACGAGCCTGTGGGCTGCGTGCCCGAGGCGCTACCGGGGCAGTCAGCCTGCCAGACCGTGCGCGTCACGCTTGAAGGTTTTGCGGTGAAGTCCACCGCCCCTTTCGCCTCCTATTGGAGTCTGCCCACCCTCAGCGCAGCCTTGCCGCGCGAACTGCTCAACAGCCATGACCTCCCCACTTGCAACTGAAATCTCCCCTCAGCCCTTTGCGGCCGTGCAGGCCTGCCTTGTGGCTGACGATGACACCCTGCCTCAATGGCCCGAGGTGAGCCAAGCGGCCACTTCTGAATCGGTACGTTGGCAACGGGTGTCTGGCGGCTTGGACCAAGCCTGCTCGCATGCCCTGTCTCACCCCACCGATTTGTTGGTCATTGCGATCTCCTCGCCTAATGCCAGCCAATGGCAGCAACTGGGTAGCATCCTCAACAGCCGCCCTTCGATGCGGGTTGTGCTGCTCACCCGCGACGAGAGCGCCCAAATGCTGCGGCACGCCTTGCGCGCTGGCGTTCGTGAAGTTCTGGGCCTGCCCGTGTCCTCTGCTGCGCTGGATCGGGTCTGCCAGGAACAACTCCAGCAGCTGCGCATACAAGCCACACCACAGGCCCACCGCTCTCGGGTCATGGCCCTGGTGGGCGCCAAGGGCGGCTGTGGGGTCACGTTCCTGGCCACCAGTTTGGCGCATGCCATATCGCTGCGCGGCGTGGAGGTGGCCGTGCTGGATTTGCATGCTGGCTCAGGCGATGCGGCCTGGTACCTGAGCGATACCGCTGCGACAACGGGACTATTGGAGTTGTCGCACCAGCTCCATCGTCTGGACACCGCCTTGCTCGAAGCGAGCTTGATCGACTGCGCACCGCACCTGCGTCTGCTGCCGGGATCAGCAGAAAACAGCCCCGAGGAGAAGCCTACGGCCGAGGCGGTATCCCGCGTGTTGTCTCTCATGCGCGCACGCTTTGGCACCACGGTGGTTGACCTGCCCACCAGTTGGGAAGAGGCCCCCCAGGAGGCGGCGCATCAGGCCGATAGCGTCTTTTTGGTCGTCAATAACCACCTGGCAGATCTGCGAGCCGCGCAGCGGTGGCTGCAGCGGGCCCACAACCTGCCGGATCTTCGGTCCCGACTGTCTTTGGTGGTCAATCATGTGCACCCGCACAGCGCCATCAGCACGGAGACTGTGCGGCAGACACTTCACTTTGAGCGGGCCCGTGAAATTCCGCACAGTCCCCGTGCGGTGACCTATGCGACCAATCACGGGATGCCACTGCTGACCCATAGCCGCTCTGACCCGGTGGCCAAGGCGTTGGCCCAATGGAGCCGAGAGTGGGTGGGCCAGCCTCACAAGCGCAGCTGGTGGCCCTGGGCGCGCGGCCAGGAGTCCAAGTGGTTGACTGTCCAACCGGCATGAGGATGCACCGATGCTAGTTCCCGATCGTCTCGCGGGTCGTCGCGACAGTGAAGCGGCGGGTCTGCGCCAACGCCTCAGCCAGCAGCTGCTAGAACGCATCGATCCCCAGGCCCTGGGCCAACTGCCTGCTGCCCAACTGCGCGCGCCGCTTCGCTCCCTTATTCAGACGGTGATCAGCGACAGCACACTGCCGCTGAATCAACGCGAGCTGCGGGAACTGGCCGACGAGCTGGAGCACGAGGTGTTGGGCTTGGGTCCCCTGGAGCCGCTCCTGGCAGACCCCACGGTGTGCGACATTTTGGTCAATGGGCCCAGCCAAATTTATGTCGAGCGTCACGGCCGTCTGGAGTTGGCCTCCACACGGTTTGACGATACCGAGCACCTGTTGCGCATCATCGACCGCATCGTCTCGCGGGTGGGTCGCCGAGTGGACGAGTCCAGTCCGATGGTGGATGCCAGGTTGGCTGATGGCTCGCGTGCCAACGCCATCATTCCTCCTCTGGCGGTAGACGGCCCCTTGCTCTCGATACGCAAGTTTTCGCGCATCCCGCTGCGGATGCCAGACCTGTTGCACTTTGGCGCCTTGACCGAGGATATGGCAGTGCTGATTCAGGCCATGGTGCAGGCGCGGCTCAATGTGCTGATCTCCGGCGGCACGGGCAGTGGAAAGACCACCCTGCTGAATGTGATGTCGGGCTTTATCAGTCCACAAGAGCGCATCGTCACGCTGGAAGATGCCGCCGAGCTCCAACTGCAGCAGCCCCATGTGGTGCGATTGGAGACGCGACCACCGAATCTGGAAGGCCATGGGGAGGTCACCCAGCGTGCGCTGCTGCGCAATGCGCTGCGCATGCGGCCCGATCGCATTATCTTGGGTGAAGTCCGCGCCGATGAGGTGCTGGACATGCTGCAGGCGATGAACACCGGGCATGACGGCTCCATGGCCACAGTCCATGCCAACACCCCACGCGATGCACTCATGCGCATCGAAAACATGGTGGGCATGGCCGGCTCCACGCTGCCCTCACGCAGCCTGCGCACACAAATCGCCTCGGCGTTGTCTGCCGTCATTCAGCTGCAGCGGCTGCCAGACGGGCGGCGCTGTATCACCAGCTTGAGTGAGGTGGCAGGCATGGAGGGCGATGTCATCACCCTGCAGGAGATCTTTACGTTCGAGCGCATGGGGCTCAGCCCCGATGGCCGCGTCTTGGGGCGCTTCAAGGCCACAGGCGTGCGGCCACAATTCCACGAGCAGTTGGAAGCCAGAGGCTTGCACCTGCCTGATGCGCTGTATCGGCCCGCAGCAGGGGCCGCCTCATGACCGACGCGACGGCCCTGACGGCCTGGGCCATCTTGGCGCTGGGTGTGCCCGCTCTGGTGATCACCGCACTGGGAGCTCCTCGGCGTGCTTTCGCTATGCGTTTGCAGCAGCGCTTGCGGCAGTTGAGCTTGCCCTTGACCGCGCAGGATGCCACCTCCTTGGACCGAAACGCCGCCTCGGGCTGGCGTAGCTGGGGCTCGTTGAGATTCATCGGTGGCGTGGGCCTGATGGCGGCGACCATCGGGCTTGGGGCTTGGTGGGGGGGGGCGGGCGCGACAGCCTCGCTTGCCCTGGGCCTGGTGGTGGTGGTCGGGGTGAAGGGGGCGTTGGCATTTCGCCGACAGCGTCGATTGCATGCGCTGCGGGAACAGTGGCCCGAGGCTGTGGACCAAATCGCGCGCGCACTGCGGGCTGGTCATGCCTTGCCCGCGGCCTTGCTCATGGTGTCGCAAGAGTGTGCCGAGCCTTTGAGCAGTGAGTTTCGTCAGCTGCATGAGCAGATGCAAATTGGCGTGGGATGGGATGAGGCCATGCGGCAGTTGGCTCAACGTGTCCCTTTGCCGGAGGTGCGCTTCTTGACCATGGCCGTCATTCTTCAACGCAGCACGGGCGGACAGCTGGCCGAGGTGCTGTCCGCCATGGCCGAGCTGGTGCGCGAGCGTCTGCGCCTGGCCGACAAGATGCGGGTGCTGTCAGCCGAGGGGCGGCTGTCGGCCTGGGTGTTGGGCGCCTTGCCTTTGCTGGTGGGTGTGGTCTTGCATGCTGTCAACCCGGGTTTCGTTTCCGTGTTGTGGACCGACCCCACCGGCTTGACGCTGCTGCGCTTTTGTGCGGTGTTGTACCTCGTGGGTGTGATCTGGATCGCCAGACTGATACGCCTGCCACAGTAAGGAGGCTTGCCGATGAACCTCAGTGGGTATGAAGCGGCTTGGCTGCTGGGCTGCGCAGTGCTGACCTTTGGTCTGGCCTGGAGCTCGCTGAGCAGGTGGATGCATCACCAGGCATTGGCCCAACGGCTGCGCCAGCGCATACATGCGCAGGCACACCGCGATGTGGCGTCGGGCCCAAGCCCAGCGCGGGGCTGGCGGGCCTGGTTGCAGGGCGTTCGCGAGCCTTTGGCGCGGCTGGCGCTTCCACAAGAAGCCCAAGTCACCTCCCGCCTGCGCATGGCGCTGTGGCAAGCGGGATGGGCTTCACCCTCAGCGCTGGCAACTTTCTTGGCCTGGCGCGTGGCACTGACGTTGATATTCCCATTGGCAGGCTGGGCGATGATGCAGGCCCTGCCCATGCCCGGTCTGGTGCACAGACAGCCCTACGCCATGCTCACGGTTTTGGCCGTCTTGGGCTATAGCCTGCCGCGGTGGGTGCTGGCGTATCGCGTGCGTGAGCGCCAACAAGACATCGGCACTTTCTTGCCCGATGCAGTGGATTTGCTGGTGGTGTGCATGGAAGCCGGCTTGGGGCTGGACATGGCGCTGCAACGCACTGCGGCACAGATGCAGTTGCAGTGCCCTCAGCTGGCACGGGAGCTGGAATTTGTGACCACACAGCTGCGCGTGGGCTCATCGCGCGCGCAGGCCCTGCGGCAACTGGTGTTGCGAACCGGCCTGAGCGATGTGGGCTGGCTCGTCTCGGCCATGTTGCAGTCTGATCGGTATGGCACCCCCCTGGCGCAGGCACTGCGCGTTCATGCCAAAGACTTCCGTTTGCGCCGACAGCGTCGTGCCGAAGAAGCGGCGGCCCGACTGCCGGTGCAGCTGCTGTTTCCACTGCTGCTGACGCTGTTCCCGGCGCTGTTTGTTGTGCTGGTGGGGCCGGCGGCCATTGGTCTGATGCGCAGTCTTGCCCCCCTGCTGAGCTCACCTTGACCGCATCACTCGGGCTCAGCGCTCAAACTTAAAGACCGCGACGCTGGCCCGTAGATTGGGCCAGCGCCTCACCACCTGGCCGTCTTGCAGCCCAAAGCTGTCGGTGACACGCAGGCCCATCTTGCGGGTGAGCACCTCGAAATCGGCCCACGTGCCAAAACGCACATTGGGCGTGTCGTACCACTCAAATGGCATGGCTTTGGTCACTGGCATGCGCCCGGTGGCCACCCGCCAGCGATTGGGCCAGTGTGCAAAATTGGGAAAGCTCACGATGCCGATGCGCCCCACGCGCGCCGTCTCGCGCAACATTTCCTGGGTGTGACGCAGGTGCTGCAAGGTGTCGAGTTGCAGCACCACATCAAAGCTGTGATCGTCAAACAAGGCCAGGCCGTCTTCCAGGTTGAATTGGATGACGTTTACACCGCGTGCCACACAGGCGGGAATGTTGGCATCGTCAATCTCGACCCCATAGCCCGTGCAGCCCTTGTGATCACGCAAATACGCCAACAACTCACCGTTGCCACAGCCCAGATCGAGCACGCGCGATCCGGCCGGTACCCAATCGGCGATCACCTCCAGGTCTTTGCGCTCAGACATGATCCACTTCCTGGGTCAGTCGCTCGAAGTAGGCGCGCAAGACCGCGTGGTACCGGCGATCGTCAAGCAAAAAGGCGTCGTGACCATGGGGTGCGTCGATTTCGGCGTAGCTCACCTCAATCCGATTGTCTACCAGCGCCTTGACGATCTCGCGTGAGCGCGCGGGCGAAAATCGCCAATCGGTGGTGAAGCTCACCAGCAAGAAACCCACGCCTTGCGCGCTCGCGAATGCGCGCGAGAGGTCGTGGCCGTATGCGCGCGCTGGATCAAAGTAATCCAGCGCCCGCGTGATGAGCAAATAGGTATTGGCGTCAAAGTACTCGCTGAATTTGTCGCCCTGATGCCGCAGGTAGCTCTCGATTTGAAATTCGACATCTTGCGTGCTGTAGGCAAAGCCCGCCGAGGAGCCGTCTGAGGAGGACGCGGGCCCCGACACGCCGGGATCGGTATCGACCAGATCAGCTTGCGTGCGACGGCCGAACTTGGCTTCCATGGCGTCATCCGACAAGTAGGTGATGTGACCAATCATGCGAGCCACCCTCAGGCCACGCCGGGGGATCACCCCATGCTCATAGAAGTGCCCCCCGTGAAAATCCGGGTCGGTGACGATGGCGCGGCGCGCCACCTCGTTAAAAGCGATGTTTTGTGCTGACAGGTTGGGGGCCGTGGCCACCGCCACACAGTGCCGCACTCGCTGCGGGTGCCTGAGCGTCCAGGCCAGGGCCTGCATGCCACCCAAGCTTCCCCCCACCACGGCGGCCAAGGTGTCAATGCCCAGGGCCGTGATCAGCCGGGCCTGGGCATCCACCCAATCTTCCACCGTGACCACAGGAAAATCGGCCCCCCAAGGCCGGCCACTGGCGGGATGGGGATGCATGGGACCGGTCGAGCCAAAGCAAGAGCCGAGGTTGTTGATGCCAATGACGAAAAACCGCTCGGTGTCCAGAGGCTTTCCCGGCCCCACCAGGTTGTCCCACCAGCCGTGACTGCGGGGCTGGCCGGCGTAGGTGCCGGCCACATGGTGGCTGGCGTTGAGCGCATGGCACACCAACACGGCGTTGCTGCGCTGGGCGTTGAGGCTGCCGTAGGTTTCATATACCAAGGTGTAGTCCGACAGGGTCGCACCGCTTTGCAGCCGAAGGGGCTGCGAAAAGTGCATCGACTGGGGGGTGACGTCTCCGACGGATCTCATGGTGCACGCGCACTATAGCGGCCCGCAACGGGGCGGGCAGGAAAAACCCGAATCCCAAGCCCGCTGTACACGCCTAGCATGCACGGGCGGTGACAAATCGATGGGAGAACGCATGCGCGCCATGATCGACAAATGGGACCAGAGTGTGCCGGTGCGCTACTCGGTGTGGCTGTTGGGAACCGCCGTGGGGGTCTTGGCCGCCTTGGTGTGGCTGACCTCCGGGCATGGCGGATGGTGGGCGCTGGCAGGGCTGAGCATTGGCGTGATCGGATGGCGTGACCGGTCTCAGCACCACCACGCCATTTTGCGCAACTACCCTGTCATTGGGCACATGCGCTTCTTGCTCGAATACATCCGGCCCGAAATCCGCCAGTACTTTCTGGAAAGCGACGCGGAGGCTGCGCCCTTTTCGCGCCAGCAGCGCTCGCTGGTGTACCAACGGGCCAAGGGTGCGCAGGACAAACGGCCTTTTGGTACACAACTCGATGTGGGAGCCCAAGGCTACGAGTGGATCAACCACTCAATGGCGCCCTCTGTGGTGCCCAGTGCTGACTTTCGTATCACCATAGGCGCTCAGCGGCCACAACCCTATCAGGCCAGCGTCTTCAATATCTCGGCCATGAGTTTTGGCGCCCTCAGCGCCAATGCGATTTTGGCGCTCAACGGTGGTGCACGCCGGGGCGGATTCGCCCACGACACGGGCGAAGGGTCCATCAGCCAACATCACCGGGTGCACGGCGGCGATCTGATTTGGGAGATCGGCTCAGGCTACTTTGGCTGCCGTCACGAGGACGGTACGTTCAATGCCGAAAAATTTCGCCAAAACGCCACCGACCCTCAGGTCAAGATGGTGGAGATCAAACTCAGCCAAGGCGCCAAGCCTGGTCACGGCGGTGTCCTGCCCGGCCCCAAGGTGAGTGTAGAAATTGCTACGGCGCGTGGCGTACCGGTGGGGGTGGACTGCATCAGCCCTGCCAAACACAGCGCATTTTCCACGCCGCGAGAATTGCTCACGTTCTTGCAGCAGCTGCGCGACTTATCGGGCGGCAAGCCCACGGGATTCAAGTTGTGTATCGGTCACCCCTGGGAGTGGATGGGCATTGCCAAGGCCATGCTGGAGACGCAAATCCTGCCAGATTTCATCGTGGTGGATGGGGCCGAGGGCGGCACGGGAGCAGCGCCGCTGGAATTTACCGACCACATCGGTTCGCCTCTACAGGAAGGCCTGCTGCTGGTTCACAACACGCTGGTGGGCCTGAACCTGCGCGATCAAATCAAGATCGGCTGCGCGGGCAAGGTCATCAGCGCCTTTGACATTGCCAAGGCCATGGCCCTGGGCGCCGATTGGTGCAACTCGGCCCGCGGCTTCATGTTTGCGCTGGGCTGCATCCAGTCCTTGCACTGCCACACCGACCGGTGCCCCACTGGCGTGGCCACCCAAGACCCGGTGCGCCAGCAGGCGCTGCATGTGCCCGATAAGCTCGAACGGGTAGCTCGCTTTCACCACCTCACGCTCGAAGCGTTGCGAGAGTTGATACAAGCAGCGGGGCTGCAGCACCCCAACGAGATCACGGCCGCCCACATCATGCGCCGCATGCCCAATCAGCAGGTGGGTACCCTGGCTCAGCAACTGCCTTTCGTCGGGCAAGGCTCGCTGCTGGCCGCCATACAAGGCAGGGGAGAGTGGCCCTTGCCCATCTTCCGTGATCACTGGACGCGTGCGCGCAGTGACAGTTTCAGCCCGGCGTGAGCCGCCAGGATGCCTACTTAGGCCTTGGGGGGGACAGTCTCGGCAAAGCTCGGTCGCGCACTGAGCTTGTCAAACAGACGCGAGAGGTTGTCGTGGCGATCCCGCCAGTGGATCTGAGGAAAGCGGAAGTCCAGATAACCCAAAGCACATCCCACGGAGATATCGGCCAAAGAGAAATGGCTCCCAGAGCACCAGCTGCGATCGCCCAATCCGTTGGCCATGGCGGCCAAGGCAGAGTCGACCCGGCTGAGCTGCCGCTCAATCCAGGCTTGCGAGCGCTGCGCCTCGGTGCGCCCCGACCACGTCGCCTCCAGCCGGGCCAAGATGCTGGCGTCCAACACGCCATCGGCCAGAGCCTCCCAGGTGCGCACCTCCGCACGCTCGCGACCCGCCGACGGGATGAGCTTGCCAACCGGAGACAGCGTATCCAGGTATTCGACGATGACCCGAGAATCAAACACCGCTTCACCACCTTCCATCACCAAACAGGGGATCTTGCCCAAGGGGTTGGCGCGCAAGATATCGTCGCTCTTCCACACATCCTCGAGCACGAGTTCGAAGTCAAGCTTCTTTTCGGCCATGACGATGCGCACCTTGCGCACGTAGGGACTGGTGTAGGCGCCGATCAGTTTCATGGGCATGGAAAAACTCGAGCTGAAGTCGTCACAGCTGGCGATTCTAGTGCTTGACCCCATGGCCTCTGGCAAGCGGGCACAATGACAGCATGCGCAATGGCACTGGCTTTGATTTGACCCGCACCACCTTGGCGGTGCTGAGCATTGGCTTGCTCATGGCGGGATCGGTGTGGGTGCTGTGGCCATTTGCCGCTGCACTGATCTGGTCGGTGCTCATCGTGGTGGCCACCTGGCCCTTGATGCGCGCACTGCAGGCCCGTTTATGGAACAGGCGCGCACTGGCCGTGACGGTGATGTCTGTTTTGCTGCTGCTGCTGTTTGTCGTGCCCCTGACACTGCTGGTGGCCACCTTGGCTGCTCATGCCCCCTTGATTGCCGAGTGGGTGCGGGCACTGGCCCATTTGCAGTCAGTGACACTTCCCAGCTGGGTGGGTGAGCTTCCGTTGATAGGGGCTTACCTGCGCGACGCTTGGCAGCACGTGGTTGACGGCGACTTGAAAGACAGCGTGTCCCAGGTGGCGCCTTATGCCAGCCGGCTGGCCGCCTGGGTGGTGGGGCAGCTGGGTTCGCTGGGGGGCGCCTTGATGCAGTTCCTCATGACCGTGATCATGGCGGCTGTGCTGTACCTGCACGGAGAGCGTTATGCCAAGGCCGTCTTGCACCTGGGTCAGCGACTGGGCGGTGATTCGGGGCGTGATGCCGTGGTCTTGTGTTCTCAGGCCATCCGAGGAGTGGCCCTGGGCGTTGGGGTCACGGCGGTGGTGCAAACCGCGCTGGCGGCCCTGGGCTTGTTTCTGGCAGGCATTCCCTATGTGAGCGTTTTCACTGCCTTGATGTTTGTGGCCTGCATCGCCCAGATCGGGCCCTTGATCGTTTTGGTTCCCGCAGCCGGGTGGTTGTTTTGGAACGATCAGGCCGGGTGGGGCATATTCATGTTGGTGTGGTCGGCCATGGTGGGCACGCTGGACAATATCCTGCGCCCGATGTTGATTCGGCGCGGAGCCGATCTGCCCTTGATTCTGATCTTCGTGGGCGTGGTGGGCGGCTTGATCTCATTGGGCCTGGTGGGTATCTTCGTGGGCCCGGTGTTGCTGGCTGTGACCTACACGCTGGCTCTGGCCTGGTTGGAAGGCCCCCGGCAACACCCCTCCGATTCGCCTTAGGCGGCCCGGTCTAGAAATAAACCCCCTGCCCACTGAGCATGGCAAGCGCAGCCGACTCGGAAGACGAGGGGTAGGCGGCCGCATACCCGCTTTGCAATGTGCGAACCGGCAAAGCGCGGCCTTCATCGGGGGATGCCGATGCGCGCAGTTGTTCAGCCGCCAAATTCCACAGCGCCATGCTCAGCGCGCGCGCCTCCACTGCCCACTCGTCTTGGGGTTGCCAGGTGCGCTGCATATCGCCGGCATGCCGGGGCTGCAGGGCGCCTGCATCGAGCATGGCTTGAACCGCTGATGCGTCGGTGGCCGGTGGCAGCACACACTCAGGCGCACGCACACCGTGAACTTGAGCGATGACCTCGCCCAAAGCCTGCACCATGACCAAGGCCTGGTGGTGCAAGGGCATCAT
Organism: uncultured Rubrivivax sp.; assembly: GCA_964400135.1. Taxonomy (GTDB): domain Bacteria; phylum Pseudomonadota; class Gammaproteobacteria; order Burkholderiales; family Burkholderiaceae_C; genus Rubrivivax. The sequence goes on from CAYNSW010000004.1 coordinate 75,558, forward strand.
GCCCGAGGTTCCCCAGTCGGTTTGGCCTGGCGCTCCGATGTCACACCCGGCCCAGCGGTGCGGCCACACATCGCCAGCAGGCAAGCCCAGCACCCGGTTGGCATTGGGGTGGGCCCGCGCCCACAGGCGCATGACCGTGTCGAGCACCCATTGGGCCGATGGTGGCGGCTCCTCGCCGCTTAACGCTGCGCAAAAGGGTTCGCTGGCACGGGCGTTGCCGTCAGTGGCAGTTGACCCAGGCGAGTGCGCGATGACATCAGCCCAGCCACGCAGCAGCGCCGTGCGACCTTCCAAACCCACCCAGGCATTGGCCGGACCGGCCTGGAACATGGCGCGCAAGGCGGCGGTATCCAACTGAAGCAATGCCCGCGCATCGGCTCGCCAAGGCTGATGCGGGTCTGAGGAAAAGGCTCCCGCATCAAAGGCCTGCGCAGTGGCCCGCAGCATGCCCCGAGCGCCCGACCACCGCAAAGCCTCGTTTTGTGCAGGCACCTGGGGTGCCACTGAAGAGGGTGTGGGCGAAGGGGCGACGCTTGGAGAAGCCGCTGGTGTTGAAGCGGCGTTGAGCAGGGCCAGCAAGTCATCGCTGGTTTGTCGATGCTGCGGCATGGCCAATGGATCTTGCTGGGTCGGATCGAACGACCAGGCGGGGCCCGGATGCGCACTGAGCAAGCTGGCGACCACCGCAAAGTCGGCTGCACTGCGCGCAGCGTCGCTGGGAGCCTGTTGCGCCCATGGGCGGGGCACGTCGACAAAAGGAGCAGACGCCTGAGCCATCGATGGTCGCAAGCGCTCGTGCACCCAGTGCGTCAGTGCGGGCAAGTTGATGCGAAAGTGCGGGCTATTGCCCTCTTGCGCGGCTTTGAGCACAGCCGCTGCGCGGCAGGCCATGGTGGCGGGTTGCCACAGGGATTTCAGGGGATCTTGACTCATGCCGATGAGCATAACGCGCCGGGACTCCGATAGCGCTCAGTGGTTGCGCATCGGTAGCCTCAACGACCTGACCCTTTGCGTTGCGCCATAGAGTGACATGGGCCCGCCACGGGTGCGGTCATGCACGCTACTCGAGCTTGATGCCACGCGCGAGGATGATGTCGCCCAAGATGCGCGTCTCCTCGCGCACGCGTGAGGCCAAAGTCGCACCGGTGGTGCCCTGCGGGTCCCAGCCACCGGCCAACAAGCGCTGTCGGGTCTCGGCCTCTCTGAGTAAGGCCGGTACATCTCGCGCCAGACGGTCCTGAGCCGCCTTGCTCATGGAGGAAGGCCCCACCAACGCCACCCAGACCTCCAGCGGGTTCATGCGCACACCGGCTTCGGTGAGGGATGGCACATCAGGTGCCAAGGGGCTGCGAGGCCCGGCCAGCCCCACAGCTTGCAGCTTGCCCGCCTTGACCTGGGGCAAGGCCACGCCAGGTGGCATGAGGGCCATCTGCACCTGGCCGCCGAGCATGGCGGTCACGACGGCCGGGTTGCCGTTGTAGGGAACGTGCACAGCGGCCGTGTTGCCCACGGCGGCCTTGATCACCTCCACACCCAGGTGGCCCACTGATCCCACACCCACCGAGCCGTAGCTCCATTTGTCGCCGGCAGATCGCGCCGCTGCCACCCAGGCCGCGCCGGCGGGTTGATCGGGCGGCGCCACCAGAACCAAAGGCGCGGTGGCGATGAGGCTCACGGGCAGCAAGTCTTTGGTGGGGTCGTAGGGCAATTTCGGGTTGAGCTGGCGCGCGGTGGTGAGATTGCCGTTGATGACCACGCCCAGCGTGTGATCGTCATTGGCTTTGGCCACAAAGTCGGCCGCCACATTGCCGCCGGCACCGGGCTTGGCCTCGACCACCACAGGCTGTCCCCATGCTCTGGCCAGACCGTCGGCCAGCGCCCGCGCGGCGATATCTGGCGTGGACCCCCCGGGAAAGCCCACGATGAGACGCACGGCCTTGCTCGGCCAAGTGGGCTGCGCTTGCACGCCCGAGCTGGCCCAGGCAGCGGCCACAACCGGCGCGAGCAACCACGGCAACAGGCGACGTCGGGTCATTTCAACTCGCTTCATGAGCAGGGCTCCAGGAACAACGGTGATAGATCATTATTGCAGTTGGGCCAAAGCCCCTGACAATATGGGCATGGCGATTGAGCGCTCGTCCACCAGCACCCCCGCTCCCAACGCGGGGCTGTGGTCAGCGGGGTTGGGTGCCGCTGAACGTGCGTTCTGGCAGGACCAGGGCTATGTGGTGTTGCCAGGCTTCAAGTCGGCCCGTGAGCTGGCTGCACTGCGGCAGCGCGCGCAGGAGATCGTGGCCGCATTTGACCCTGCCAAACAGCGCAGTGTCTTTGCCACGCACGACCAGGCGCGCCGCAGCGCCGATCAAGCCTTTTTGAACTCGGCACAGGGCATTGAATGCTTCTTAGAGGAAGAGGCCGTAGACGCGAATGGTGAGCTGTTGCGGCCCAAAGAAGTTGCCGTCAACAAGATTGGTCATGCGCTGCACGAGCTCGATCCGGTCTTTGCTCGCTTTACTGCCGAGGCCTCGTTGCAGGCCGTGGCGCAGAGCCTGGGCCTGGTGGACCCTGTCTTGTGGCAGTCCATGGTCATCATCAAGCCACCGGGCATTGGCGCAGAAGTGCGCTGGCACCAAGACGCGACCTTTTTACACACCACGCCGCAGTGCGTGGTGGGATTTTGGTTTGCACTGGAAGACGCCGACCGGGACAACGGCTGCCTGTGGGTGGCGCCAGGGGCCCACCGCGGACCCCTGCGCGAGCGATTTGTGAGGCGGCACGGAGCCGCCGAGGGGCCGTTGATGCAACTGCAAAAACTCAGCGACGAGCCGTGGCCCACCCTCGAGCAAGCAGTGCCGGTGGAAGTGAGCGCCGGGGCCCTGGTGTGCCTGCACGGTCTGCTGCCGCACTACAGCGCACCCAACCGATCGGCCCGATCACGTCTGGCCTATGCCGTACACGCAGCCGATGCTGCGTGTACATGGTCTGAAGATAACTGGCTGCAACGCAACACTCGCCCGCCGCTCATGGGCTGACGGGGTGGGCAGGTCAGCGCCGCCCGCAACCACCCCCAGCGCTGCTTAGAACTCGTAGCGCAGTGAAACCTGCAGTGCCCACTGCGACTCGCCACGCGTTTGGCGCGTGATGAATTTCTCCAGGCTATCGCTGCTGCCCAAGCTGTAGATGTACTTGCCGTTGGCATCCACACCCTTGTAGTTCACAAAGCTGCGCGCAGCACCGCCTCCGCTTTGGAACCCAATCTCGTTGATGTGCCCCCAGTAAGAACTCAGCATATTGCCGAAGTTCAGGATGTCCAGGGAAATGACGCCCTTGTGCTTTTTGGAGAACAGCCCAGGCAACTCCTGCGAAATACGCAAGTCAAAATTGTTCACCCACGGGGCGTAACTTCCATTTCGTGAAACGATCTTGCCCTTGGCCGCCGACAGCTCAGGGTTGGCGTTGACGATGTCCCAGAATCGCGTCTCCTCGGCTGCGCCGCCTGCAAAGACCACCTCGCCCAAACCCGGCCCTGACGGGATGTACATCAAGTCGTTACCCGACACGCCATCCCCATTGAGGTCGTTGTAGTAGGTCCAGCTGTAGGGCTTGCCTTTACGTCCTTCATAGAACAGCCCCACCGTTGTGCGGTAGGAGGCGAAGAAGGCCTTAGACCAGGTGACCGAAGCATTGACGCGGTCACGCACCAAATAGGCTGAGTTGCCTGCCACCTCTTCGTTGGGGTTGAAGATCGAGCGCGCATTGAAGTTGGAGTTGGCCACCGACGAGGTGAGGGGGCTGACCTCCTTGGCGGTGGTGCGGGTATAGGCGAGCGACCAGTTCAGCTCGCGCAAGGGCTGTTGGGAAACACTCAGGGTCACGGCATTGCCACCTCCCATGGAGGTGCCCTTGGCCAACAGCACATTGCCGAAGTTGGCGTTGTTAAGAGATCGGGAGGTCACCGACCCACCACAACCTGCCGCCGAGGTATTGGTTGACCCGGTGGTGCCCCAGCAGTTGGTGTTGTAGCCATTGGCGTTGTAGAACAGCTGCCGCCCATCGGTTCCCGTCTTGGTGACTGCACCGAGATTCAGATGCTCGTAATAGACGCCCTGGCGCACCTGGGTGTGGACCCACTCGGCCCCACCCACCAACCCCCACCAGGGAAGCTCGCTGTCAAAGGCCAGATTCATTTTCATGATGGCAGGCTGCGACAGGTTATCGGCCAACAAATCCACGCTGGGCGCCGGTGGCGTACCCGCGGGCTGAGGCTGCTTGGAAGGGTCCGGATTGAAGGTGACGCTATTCAGACATGCTGCGCGGCTGGCCGTTCCGCCCGAGAGCTCGCTGCTGGAGCCACACCCGAAAAAGCCCATGGCCATGCCCGTATTGGAGTAGGGGTTAGACAGCCACACATTGGCGGCGGCACCCTCAAACAAGCCCAAGCCCCCCCGCAGCTGAGCGCGCCGTCCCGGCTGGCTGAGGTTCCAGTTAAATCCCAACCGGGGCTGGATCAACGTTTCGCCATCCAGGGTCTGCGTATTGTTCAGTCCAAATCCCCCGGTCTGGCGGGTATTGGTGGCGGCCACGCCCGCAACCGTCGCCGCAGCCACCGCAGCGTTGTACAGCGGTTTGTCGGGCATCTGGGTCTGATCGATACGCGCGCCTACCACCACGGTCAACTTGGGGTCCACCTTCCAGGTGTCTTGAATGAACCCGCCCTGGCCGTTGAGGTTCCACTGCGCCACACCGTCAGATCGGGTCTTGCCCGCCAGTGGCAACTGCGCCTGGTAAGCCGACGGCCGGCCGCGCTGGAAGTTTTCCAGAACTGCAGTCTCGATTTGTGCCGTGGTTGCGGTAGCGCAGTTGATAGTGCCAAAGGTGTAGCTGTACGAAGACTCGCACTGGAACTTGTATTGGCCATTGACGTCTTGCAAGAAGGCGTTGAAGACCTCGTTGCGCGAGAAGTCGGTACCGAACTTCACCTCGTGCCGGCCCATTGTCCAGGTGGCCCCCAAGTAGCCGTCTAGTGTTTTGGTGAACAACTGGTTGAAGTGGCGACTGCGCTCGGTGCCGATCCACAACGTCCGCTCACCGGTGGCCACCCCCGTGGGGACGGTGCCGCCAAAGTCAAAGGCTATGGCCGGTAGGGTCGCGTAGTTCAACGGCTCACTGGCGTAATCGCGTTTGGAGATCTTGACCTCCGTTGAGAAGTTAGGAGACCAGTCTCCAAACCACTGAGCGACCACACTCTCAATGGATTTCTTCTGGTCGTACCAGTGCGAGCTCAGCGACAGAGAGCGGGTGCCGAAGTTGTTGAAGAACGGCTCACTCTGCTCGGTCCGGGTGAGGCGGATGTTGGCGCGGTGGTTGTCGTTGATGGCCCAATCGAGCTTGAGCAGCGAGTCTTTCACCGTCATGGCCGTGCCCTGAGGAACGGCGGAGGTGCCCGCATCAAACTTCCAGGTGTCTTGAGCGATCTTGCGCACGCCGTCGATGGCCGAGGTGGTGATCCCCACATTGGTCAGCGAGCCGCCAATGGGCCCGAAGTCCGGAGAGGTCCTGGAGCTCTTGAGCTCCTCGTAGGCCGCAAAGAAAAATAGCTTGTCTTTGACGAGCGGGCCACCAAGAGTAAAGCCCTTCGTTTCCTCAGAAAACGCTGCCGGTCGGGTGAAAACGTCGGTCGTGGCGTTGTAGCGGCTGCCGGCGGTCTCATCGCCTCGGCGGATATAAAAGACACTGCCCTTGAGCTCGTTCGTGCCACTCTTGGTGATGGCGTTGATATTGGCTCCGGTGTAGCCCTTTTGAGTCACGTCGTAATTGCTGACATTGACCTGCACCGACTGTATGGCGTCAATCGAGATCGGCTGCTTGGCCGTGGGCAAGTTGTTGCTCTCCAGGCCAAAGGTGTCATTGGTGGTGACCCCGTCAATCGTGATGCTGTTGTAGCGCGTGTTCTGCCCCAGGGCAGACATTTCGCCACGCTCTTTATCAGTTTGCGCCAATCGCGGATCGGTGCGTGCATAGTCTTGCAAATTGCGCTGAATGGAGGCCAAGGCATTGAGCTGCGCGCTGCCGATACTGGTACCTGCGCCCATGCTGTCGCTGCTGAATCGCTGGCTGGCGGCTTGTCCGGTGATGGTCACGGTGGTCACCGGCGCGCCCAGCCTGGCGTCAAGCGTCAGGGTCTCGGCCAAAGCCAAAAACACGTTGTCGCGGCGCTCGCTGACGCCCGCCTTGGAAAACGTAATGGTGTAAGGCCCGCCCACACGCAAACCCCGCGCGGCATAACGGCCCTCGCCGTCGGTGGTGGCTGCGCTAGTGGTGCGCGACTCCACGTGCAAGATGGTGACGCTGGCTCCCGCCACGGGTTGCCCATCGGCCCCTGTGACACGACCGCCCACGGCCGCTGTGGTGTTTTGCGCCAACGCGGGGGCGGCCAAGACTGCCGCGGCAGCCAAGCCCACAGCAGAGCGGGCGAACAGGGAGCAAGGCAGGTGAGTGCTCACGGGAATTCTCCTGGACAGAAACAGACCAAGCGGTGCGCGGCCCAAGGGCGCGTCCCACAAAACCCTGATGCTAGTGCAGCCTTATGACCGGGCGGTGAAAGTCTGCGAAAAAAGGTCCCAGGGTTTCCACCAGGGCGGGCTGCCCACTCCTGGCGGTCTCACCCAACCGACAAATCCGGGCGCGCCCAGCGACGCACCGCCTCTTCGGCTTGGGTCCGCATCGCTTCGGGCAAGAACGACGCCCGGGCCGCTGCCACACCCATGGCCTGCAAATCGTTCCACCCCAGGTGGGCCTGCTCGACCAGGGCCAAGGCCTCGCTGCTGGGGCTCACACGTGAGATGAGCCGGTTGTCGGTGTGAAACGACAGGCTCAGACCCGAGCGCCACAAGGCGGCAATGGGATGTGCCGATACGCTGGTGGCCACCCCCGTGTGCACATTGCTGGTGGGGCATACCTCCAAGTGGATGCCGCGCTGACGCAAGAGCGCCAGGTCGTCGGGGTGTTGACCCTCTTCGAGCCAATCGGCCAAACGCACACCATGGCCAATCCGCCGCGCGCCAAGCATGACGGCCTCCAGGACACGGTGCGGGCCATCGGCTTCGCCTGCGTGCAGGGTCAAGCCCAGCCCGGCATCGGTCACGCGCGCGAGGTCCGGGGCATAGGCCACAGCGGGCCAACCGGCCTCGGGCCCCGCCAGATCAAACCCGACCACACCGCGCCCCTGCCAACGCAGCGCCAGATCCACCGCCTGGGCAACGGTATCGGGCTGGTGGCGCATGGCGCACACGATGAGACCCGTGGGTAAAGGGCACTGGCTCAGGCCCTCCAACAGCGCCTCGACGACGGCGTCTGGCGACAGGCCCCAAGGGCCAAACAACAGGGGGGCAATGCGAAACTCGGCCAGCACGCAGCCGTCGTCAAAGGCGTCTTGTGCCGCCTCAAAGGCCACGCGGCGCAAGCCCTGGCAGCTGGCCATGGCCGCCACCGTCAGGCCGAAGCCTTCCAAATAGGCCTCCAAAGAGCCGGCGTGAGCGCGGGCATCCAACCACGCCACCAGGCCGGCCAGGTCGGCGGCCGGTGCCTTCAGCCCACGGGCTTGGAGCAACTCCAGCAGGGTGGACTCGCGCAGGCCGCCATCGAGGTGCTCGTGCAGCAAAACCTTGGGCAGGCAGCGGGCCAGGGTGCGGTTCATCCCAGACATGCTAGCAAGCCCGGGGTAGGCAAGCCCGCCCAGATTGATATCCTCCTGAGCTATTCGTACCCACAGGAGAACACGCATGTCCCGTCATCCCGTCCTTCGCACCCTAGGCTGTGTTTGGGCTGTTCTGGGCCTGGTGGCCGCAGGATCGCTCAGCCCTGCCACCTCCCTGGCCCAGCCCGCCGTCATCTACGACATGGGCGGCAAGTTCGACAAGTCCTTCAACGAGGCCGCCTTCAATGGCGCAGAGCGCTGGAAAAAAGAAACGGGCAAGGCCTATTTGGATTTCGAGGTGGCCAACCCTACCCAGCGTGATCAGGCCGTCAAGCGTATGGCCGAGCGCGGCGCCAACCCCATCGTGGCCGTGGGTTTTGCGCAGGGCGCCAGCGTGGAAAAAGCAGCCAAAGAGTTCCCCAAGCTGCAGTTCGCCATCATCGACTTTGTTGTGGGCCTGCCCAATGTGCAGTCCATCGTCTTCAAGGAGCACGAGGGCAGTTTTTTGGTGGGCATGATGGCGGCCATGGCCAGCAAGAGCGGCAAAGTGGGCTTCATTGGGGGCATGGATATTCCCCTGATTCGCAAGTTTCAATGTGGATTTGAGCAAGGCGTTCGCCATGCCAACCCCAAGGCCGAGGTGTTTGCCAACATGACGGGTACCACACCGGCGGCGTGGAATGACCCCACGCGGGGCGGCGAGTTGGCCAAGGCCCAATTTGCCAAAGGCGCTGATGTGATCTTCGCAGCGGCCGGCGGCACGGGAGTCGGCGTGTACCAGGCGGCCAAAGATGCAGGCAAGTTCGCCATTGGCGTAGACAGCAACCAGAATCACCTCCACCCAGGCACGATGCTGACCTCGATGGTCAAGCGGGTGGATGTGGCCGTGTACAACGCCTTCAAGGGCACACAGCCGGGCGTGACCTCACTGGGCTTGAAAGAAGGTGGCGTGGACTACGCCATGGATCAGCACAACGCCAAGCTCGTCACCCCCCAGATGAAGGCCCAGGTAGACGCCGCCAAGGCCGACATCATTGCGGGCAAGATCAAGGTGATCGACTACATGACTGCCAACGCCTGCAAGTAATGCACACCGCCCGCCCGCATGCGGTGTGCATGCGGGGGATCCACAAACGTTTTGGCCCGGTGCAGGCCAACCGGGCGGTTGATTTGACCGTGGCGGCCGGCACGGCTCATGGCATCGTGGGTGAAAACGGTGCTGGCAAGAGCACGCTCATGTCGATTCTGTACGGCTTTTACCAAGCCGACAGCGGCACGATAGAAGTCGATGGGCGCCAGGTGCAGATTCGCAATGCCCATGACGCGATCGCGTGCGGCATTGGCATGGTCCACCAGCACTTCATGCTGGTGGACTCGCTGAGTGCTTTGGACAATGTGATGTTGGGCAGCGAGCCCCACTGGGAACTCGGTAGAGCAAGGCGGGTGGTCCGCGAGGGCTTGGAGTCCCTGATGTCTCGCACGGGTCTTCAGGTCAGGCTGGAGTTGCCCGTGGAAAAGCTGCCCGTTGGTGAGCGTCAGCGCCTGGAGATTCTCAAAGCGCTGTACCGGGGTGCGCGCATCCTGATCTTGGATGAGCCCACCGCCGTCTTGACACCACAAGAAACGCAAGCGCTGTTTGGCACCTTGCGCTCATTGCGCGACAGTGGCACGACGCTCTTGCTGATCACGCACAAGCTCAAAGAGATATTGGCCTTGTGCGAGCAGGTGACCGTCATGCGACAGGGGCAGGTCGTCCTCGATTGCGCTATCGATCAGACCAGCCTGGATGGGCTGGCCCAAGCCATGGTGGGTCGCCAGGTCAGTCCCATGCAACGCGTGCCCTCCACTCAGGCCGGGTCTGAGGGGGGAGCAGCGCTTAGCCCCTTGAGCGCGACAACGCAGGACGAAGGCGCACCAGCCCTGCTGCAAGCTCAGGATCTGCGCTGGCGCGATGAGATGGGCGTGATCAAACTCGATGGGGTGAGCTTGAGCCTGCATGGCGGGGAGATCGTGGGGGTTGCGGGGGTATCGGGCAATGGGCAAAGTGAATTGCTCGATGCGCTCAGTGGCTTGTTGGTGCCCGATGAAGGCCAGCTGCGTTTGGGCGGCCGCACCTTCGCGCCGGCTCATTGGATAGACCCCGCCCAAGCACGTGCCCTGCGCCTGGCCCATGTGCCCGAAGACCGACATCGGCGGGGTCTGGTCTTGCCTTTCGAGGCCTGGGAGTCAGCCGCCTTGGGCTATCAAGCTCGATATTCGCGCCGAGGGTTCATGCGCCGCCAGGCCATGCACGAGGCCGCCCAGCAAATGATGAACGCCTACGACGTACGACCAGCCCAAACACGCTGGCGCTCATCGCGGTTTTCAGGGGGCAATCAGCAAAAGCTCATCTTGGCGCGAGAAGCCGCCGCGCAGCCTGCGGTGATGTTGGTGGGTCAGCCCACGCGCGGCGTGGATATCGGCGCCATTGAATTCATCCATGGAAGACTGCGCGAGATGCGGGCCGCCGGCCATGCGCTGTTGCTGGTGTCCTCGGAACTCGAGGAGATCTTGGCGCTGTCAGATCGCATCGTGGTGATGAACCAAGGGCGTATCGTGGGCGAGCTTCGTGCAGCCGAGTGCACGCAACAAGCCTTGGGTCGCCTCATGGGCGGAGCCAGCGCCCATGAGACGGCCGCAGCCGTCGCACACACGTCATGAGCCAGCCCCTGGAGCTTCCCCGATGGATAGACCTGGGGGTACTGCCCCTGTTGAACATCACCTTGGCCCTGGCGGTCTCATCGCTCGTTTTGACCTGGGCGGGCCAAGACCCCGCGGAAGTGGTTCGTGTGCTGTTGCGGGGCGCCTTTGGCAGCCGCAGTGGCTGGAGCTACACCCTGTACTACACGACAACCTTCATCTTCACCGGTTTGGCCGTGGCTGTGGCGTTTCATGGCGGCTTGTTCAATATCGGGGGTGAAGGTCAGGCCATCATGGGTGGAGTGGGCACCGCACTGGCGGCGCTGGCATTTGCCGATCACTTGAGCGCCTACCTGATGCTGCCGCTGATGGTGGTGGGTGCCCTGGGCATGGGCCTGCTGTGGGCCGCAGTCCCCGCAGCGCTGCAGGCGTGGCGAGGCAGCCATGTGGTGATCACCACCATCATGTTCAATTTCATTGCCAGTGCGGTGTTGGTCTATCTCTTGGTCGATGTGCTCAAAGAGCCTGGCAATATGTCACCAGAGACCAAAGTGTTTGCCGCCAGTGCCCACTTGCCCGCCGCTCACGATGTGCTGCGCGCCGCCGGGCTGGACTGGCCCAGCACGCCCCTGAACGTGTCGTTGGTACTGGCCTTGGTGGCCTCGGTCATGGTGTGGGCGCTGGTCTGGCGCTCCCACGCAGGCTACGGGCTTCGCGCTGTGGGTTTTGCGCCAGAAGCGGCCCGCTACGGCGGCTTGTCGCCGCGCGGGCACACCTTGGCAGCATTGGGTATCTCGGGCGCGCTGGCGGGCTTGGTGGGCATCAATGAAATCGCTGGTGTTCACCACCGACTGCTGCAGGACTTTACGGCCGGCGCGGGGTTTGCCGGGATCGCCGTCAGTCTGATTGGCCGCAATCACCCCCTGGGGGTCGTATTGGCAGCCTTGCTGTTTGGGGCCCTGTATCAGGGGGGCGCGGAGTTGGCCTTTGAGGTGCCCGGATTCTCGCGCGATATGGTTTTCACCCTGCAAGGGCTGGTGGTCTTGTTTGCGGGTGCCTTGGGTCATGTGGCCGCGCCCCATCTGGCCCGTTGGCACGCGGCGTGGCGTTCGCGGCGCCACGCGACCTCCACTGCGCCAGCACCGCAAAATCCTCAGCGCCATGGATGACACGCTCATTGGCTCACTGGCCGCCTCCACCTTGCGGGTGTCCACTCCGTTGGTCTTGGGCGCCCTGGCAGGCTGCCTGAGCGAGCGCGCGGGCGTTATTGATCTGGGCCTGGAAGGCAAGATGCTGGCTTCGGCTTTTGTGGCCGGGTGCGTGGGCGCCATCTCCGGGCAGTGGGCGCTGGCCATGGGCGCTGCGGTGGTCATGGCGGTGGCGTTGTCCATGCTGCAAGGCTATGCGTGTGTGACGCATCAGGGTGATCAGGTGGTTGCCGGTATGGCCATCACCATGACCGTGGCAGGCATGACGGTGGTGCTGGGGGCCGCGTGGTTTGGCAAGGGTGGGCAAACCAGCCCGCTGTCGGAGGCGGCGCGCGGACCCATAGGGGCTCAGGAGCTGGGCCTGTGGCTCCAATCCCTGGGCGAGGTGGGGCGCACCCTGTCTTTGGCCCTGAGTGGACATCACGCCCTGGTCTACGTGGCGCTGGCTTGCGTGTGGGGGGTGTGGTGGTTGCTCTACCGCACGCGCTTTGGCCTGCGCCTGCGTGCCACGGGAGAAAACCCCGCCATGGTGGATGCTGCCGGCGTCTCAGTAGCGGCCATTCGATACAGCGCGCTGGCCCTCAATGGCGTGCTGTGCGGCCTGGCCGGCGGCTACCTGGTGACCGCCATGAATTCGAGCTTCATCCCGCACATGACCGCCGGCCGCGGCTACATGGCCCTGGCGGCCTTGATCTTTGGCAAGTGGCACCCGGCAGGCGCTTTGGCTGCCTGCCTCTTGTTTGGCTTCTTGGATGCCTGCTCCATTCGCATGCAAGGGGTCAGCTTACCCGCGGCGTGGGGAGGGGGCGCGATACCGGTGCAGGCCATCCAGGCCCTGCCCTACGTGCTCACTGTGGTTTTGTTGGCCGGCTTCATGGGGCGCTCGCGCGCCCCTCGTGCGCTGGGCATTGCTTATGTGAAGGAGCGCTAAGTGGACATGGGCCACACCGAGGAACAAGCGCTGGTGGCTGCGGCTGGCAGCGCAAGGGCGCACGCTTACGCACCGTATTCGCACTTTGCCGTAGGGGCCGCGCTGCGCGATGAGCACGGCGCGATCCATCGGGGATGCAATGTGGAAAATGCAGCCTACCCGCAAAGCCTATGTGCAGAAGCTGGCGCGATCAGTGCCCTGGTGCTCTCAGGGGGCACGCGGATCACCGCGGTGGCCGTGGTGGCCGGCGCCCACCACCTGCCGGTGGTCACGCCTTGCGGCGGATGCCGACAAAAGCTGCGCGAATTGGCCAGCGATGACACGCCCATCTTGTTGGCCGACCCCACTGGGCTGAGACGACGCACCACGCTGGGCGCCTTGCTGCCCGACAGCTTCGGGCCGCAGCACCTGGCGTCTCCCACTTCTTCGGACGCAGGGTCATGAGCGGGCGGACCGGTGCCGACTCGGCGGGCCACGCGCTAGAGGTGCAGCAATGCATGGAACGGCTGCGCCCGCATGTGACCCACGCACCGCGTGTGGCCCTGTTGCTGGGCTCGGGCTGGCAAGCCGCTGCTGAACATGTCAGCGACGCTCACGACGTGCCCTATGCCCAGCTGCCCGGGTTTCCGCAATTGGGGGTGGGCGGACACCAAGGTGTCCTGCGCCTGGGTCGATTGGGAGGCCAAGGCGTGGCCGTACTGCTGGGCCGTGCGCATGCCTACGAGGATGGACCCGTGCACGCGATGCGCGGGGCTGTGCGAACGCTGCGAGCGTTGGGCTGCGAAGTGCTGCTGCAAACCAATGCGGCGGGAAGCCTCGATGCCTCGATGCAGCCTGGCGAGTGCATGGTCATCAGCGACCATTTGAATATGGTGCAACGCTCTCCGCTGACCCTGGAAACCACAGACGAGCGGTTTGTGGACATGGCCCATGCCTATGACCCCGCGTTGCGGGCTCTGGCGCATCAGGCCGCCTCCCAGGTGGGGGTGCGCCTGCACGAGGGGGTTTTTGCCTGGATGCTCGGTCCGCAATTTGAAACTCCAGCCGAGATCCGCATGCTGCAACGCTTGGGCGCCCAGGCGGTGGGTATGAGTACCGTCCCGGAAACCATCTTGGCGCGGCACGCTGGCATGCGGGTCTTGGCCCTTTCCTTGTTCACCAATTTGGCTTGCGGTCTGACCACGACCACTTTGAGCCACGCGCAAACTCTGCGCGCAGCAGGTGAGGCGCGCATCCAAACGGCTCGCCTGATCGAGGCAGTGGTACAACTGCTGGCTTGAAACCATGAATGCGGTATCCCCCGATCTTGCTGAGTGCGCCCGCGTCGTACTGTCCTGTTTGGACCTGACTTCTTTGAATGAGGACGATGGCCCTGCGCAGGTAGACGCGCTGTGCGAAACTGCCCTGTCCCTGCCGTGGGGTCGGCCCGCTGCCGTGTGTGTGTGGCCCACCCTGGCGGCTCGAGCGCGCCAGAGCCTGCCCCGTGAGGTGGCGGTGGCCGCAGTGGCCAACTTTCCCCAGGGCGGGCCCGATATTGAGACGGCTATCCGTGATGTGGAGCTCATTGCGCAAGCAGGTGCTCAAGAGGTGGATGTCGTTTTGCCTTGGCGCACGATGCTGGCTCAAGACCTGCATGCCTGCCAGTCCTTGCTCGGCGCCGTGCGACGCGCCAGCGGCTCGATGTGCCTGAAAGTGATCTTGGAATCGGGCCGCCTGCCACATCCGCAGGCGCTGCAGCAGGCCTGTCAACTGGCGCTGGACAGTGGGGCAGACTTTCTCAAAACCAGTACGGGCAAGGCCGGAACAGGCGCGACCCCACAGGCGGCGCAAGTCATGCTGCATGAGATTGATTCACACGCGGGCGCGCACACCTCAACGGTGGGGTTCAAAGCCTCTGGTGGCGTACGCACGGTCAGTGAGGCAGCCGTCTACGTGGAATTGGTACGCCAGCACTGGGGAGCATCTGGCCTGACGCCCAAGCGTCTGCGGTTTGGGGCCAGTGCCTTGCTGCAAGATCTGCAGCGTGTCCTGCGCGGCACGACCGAGTCTGTCGCGAACGAATCCCGCTCGAGCTATTAGCCCATCTGTATCCTTAAACCTTTTGTCTTGAACCTTTTGGATAGCCCATCATGAGACGACTGCACCCCCTACTGGATCAACTCGCGCGCATGACGGGCCGCAACCTGCCCTGGCGCAGCACGGGGCTGGCCTTGGCAGCAGCGGCCTTGGTAGGTTGCGCCATCCCACCGGCCTCGCCGCCTGCGGCCACGGCTGGGCCGGTGACCGTGAAGGTGATTGCCATCAATGACTTTCACGGCAATCTCAAGCCGCCGCTGGGAGGCGCCCGAATTCGTGACCCGCTGGATCGCACCCGGTTGATTCAAGTCAGCGCCGGGGGTGCCGAGCATCTGGCCACGGCCGTCGCGCAGCTGCGCGCTCAAAATCCCAACAGCGTGTTTGTCGGTGCAGGCGACCTGATCGGCGCCACGCCTTTGCTGTCGGCCTTGTTCAACGATGAGCCCGCCATCGAGTCGCTCAGCCTGATGGGGCTGGACATCTCGGCTGTAGGCAATCACGAGTTCGACCGCGGCAGTACTGAGTTGTTGCGTATGCAGCGCGGGGGCTGTCACCCCAAAGACGGCTGCAAAGGCCCGAAGACTTTCACCGGTGCCACCTTCAAATACCTGGCGGCCAGCACCGTAGACGAGCGCACCGGGCGCACCCTGCTGCCGGCTTATGAAATACGACGCTTTGAGGGCGTGCCCATTGCCTTCATTGGCCTGACCCTGGCGGCCACGCCATCAATCGTGGTCCCGGCCGGTGTGGCGGGCTTGCGGTTTCGAGACGAAGCGCAAACCGTCAATGAGTTGGTGCCTCAACTTCAGCAACTTGGTGTGAACGCCTTTGTCGTGCTGCTGCACGAAGGGGGATTTCCCACGGGGGATTACAACGAGTGCCCTGGTATCAGCGGCCCCATCGTGAACATTGTCAAGAAGCTGCATCCTGCTGTTCAAGTGGTGGTGAGCGGCCATACACACCGGGCTTACAACTGCCGCATCGATGACAAGCTGGTGACCAGCGCCGACAAGTACGGCACCATGCTCACCGATATGGATCTCACCCTTGAGCGCAGCAGCGGTCGCATCACCGGCATGCGTGCGAATAACGTGGTGATACGCACCGATGGTTTTGCCAAAGATGCGCGGCAAACCCAATTGATCGCAGCCTACGAACGCGTCGCAGACCCGTTGGCCAAGCGGGTCGTAGGTCGAATGAGTTCAGCGCTGTCAAGCGCCTCCAATGCCGCGGGCGAGTCGGCTTTGGGGCGGGTCATTGCCGATGCGCAACTGGCAGCCACTCAAGCCCCCGACAGCGGCGGCGCGCAAATCGCCTTCATGAACCCGGGAGGGATCCGGGCATCGCTGGCGCCACAGCCCAATGGCGATGTGCGCTATGAGGACCTGTTTGCAGTTCAACCCTTTTATAACAACCTGGTCACCATGACCCTCAGTGGCGCACAGATCGTGGAGTTGTTGGAGCAGCAGTGGGCCCGGCAGCCCAACGCTCGGTTGTTGTTGGTCTCACGCGGTTTTTCCTACACCTGGGATGCGCAGCGCCCGCCTGGCCAACGGGTCGTGGCTGGCAGCGTGATGCTAGGGGGCAAGCCCCTGGATCCGCAGGCCGCTTACCGCGTCACCGTCAATTCATTCTTGGCCGATGGCGGGGATAACTTTCTGGCACTGCGGCAGGGGACGCAACGCCGCACGGGGGTCATGGATGTGGATGCATTGGAGGCCCACATCGCGCGTGGCGGCGCGGCTCAGGTCGATGGGCAAGCCCGCATCACACGGTTGAACTGAGCGAGCGCTGCTGCCAAGCCAGGATCGCCCCCAAAAGCAAGAAAGCCGCCGACAGACTCAAGCCCCCCGACAACCCAGCGGGGCCATCGGCCAGCCAACCCACCCAGCCCGGGCCGATGACCTGACCGGCCGCAAACACGGCGGTAAAGGCACTGATGCCAGAGGCCCACTGGGCAGCTGGCAGGTTGTGACGCACCCAGGCCGTGGTGGAAGCCACCACGCTGAGAAAACAAGCGCCAAACAGCGCGCCCGACACAAAGGCCCACAGCGGATGAGGCAGCACAACCGGCATGGCGGTGGCCACCGCCAACAGCGCGCTGAGTGCCGCCAGCGCCTTGCCATCGCGATGGCGCTGCAGCAGCCCCGCCCACAACCACGGCGAGGCCATCACGCCCACGCCCAAGAGCGCGTAAAACGCCGCCACCACAGGCGCTGTCAGATCACGCTCGCGCAGCAAGGTGACGATGAAGGTCATGTAGCCGATGTAGCCCAGACCGAACATGAAGTACGCCGCCAGCGCCCACCCAAAGGCCTGCCACGGCACGCGCGGTGCCTGATCCTGCTTGGGGGCGGCGGGACTTGGCGCAGAAACTTTCCAGGCCATGAGACCCAGGGCGACGGCGGCGCAGGCCGCAAGTGCCATCCATCCCAAGGGCCAGGCCGCGGCCTCGTGCAGGAGCGGGGGCAGTACGAGGGCACAAGCGACGATGCCCCAACCCACGCCGCCGTAGTACAAGCCCAGCACCAATCCGGCCGACGCCCGCCGATGCGCGGGAAGTTGCGTGCTCAGGTCCGCCGCCAACACCCCGCCAGCGACAAACATCCAAGCGCTGACCACCCCTGTAGCACCACGCCACAGGGCCAGGAATAAGTCGCTGCGGGTCAAGGCGTGTGCCAACAAGATCAGCGCCGCGGCAGCGGCTGCTCCCACCAGGAGCCGATGCGCTGGCCATCGCCTGAGCCCCGCCGGCGCGGTGAAGGCCCCCACAAAGTACCCGGCCGCGTTCACCGCATTCATCAAGCCAGATGTGAAATAAGACCACTGCAAGTCCTCGCGCATGGGAGGTAGCAGCAAGGCATAAGAAAAGCGGGCCAGCCCCAGCGAGACCGCAGCGCCCAGCGCCAAGGCCAATGCGGACAGCACAATGTGATGGGGGACGGGAACACGCATGACAGCAGGCTGAACGATACTCCGAGTCCCCAGTCCCGCTTTGCCACCCGCCATTGCCCCTTGTGATGCTGCCCCAGGAACTGATCCGACTCAAGCGCGATGGCGCACGGCTCTCGCGTGCGCACATTGATGAGTTTGTGCGTGGCTTGTGCGATGGGCGCTGGAGCGACTCCCAAGCCGCTGCCTTGGCCATGGCCATCGTCTGGCGCGGCATGGACCTGGAAGAGACGGCCGACCTGACGCGGGCGATGACCCACAGTGGGCAAGTGCTGGACTGGCAGGCGCTGGGCGAGGGCATGCACGCGCCTGTACTGGACAAACACTCCACTGGCGGGGTGGGAGATAAGGTCAGCTTGATCCTGGCACCCGCCTTGGCTGCCTGTGGAGCCCTCGTGCCCATGGTCAGTGGCCGCGGGCTGGGTCACACCGGGGGCACTCTGGACAAGCTGGAGGCCCTGCCTGGTTACACCTGCGAGGTTGATGCGGCGCAACTCCGAGGCGTGCTGCAACGCTGTGGCTGCGCCATCGTCGGAGCCAACGAGTCCTTGGCTCCGGCTGACAGGCGGCTGTATGCCCTGCGCGACGTGACCGCCACGGTAGAAAGCGTACCGCTGATCACCGCCAGCATCTTGAGCAAGAAGTTAGCGGGCGGCGTACGCGCGCTGGTGATGGACGTCAAAGTGGGCAGCGGAGCGGTGTGCCCCGACCTGGCCCAGGCCCAAACCCTGTCGCGCTCGCTGGTGGAGGTGGCCGCGCTGTGCGGCTTGCCCACCCGCGCCCTGATCACCGACATGAACGAGGTGCTGGGCCGCACGGCTGGCAATGCTCTGGAAGTACGCGAGAGCATCGACTTTCTCACCGGCCGCCATCGCGACGCGCGCTTGCTAGAGGTCACGCTGCGTCTGGGCGCTGCCCTGCTGGTCCTGGGTGGCCTGGCCCGCACAGAGGCTGCCGCCACCGCGATGCTGCAAGGGGCGTTGGATCAGGGCCTGGCCGCCGAGCGATTTGCCCGCATGGTGTCTGCCCTGGGAGGTCCTCGCGATGTCTTGCACCAGGCGGATTTGCCGCAAGCTCCCGTGCGCGTGCCCGTGCCGGCGCCACGCGCCGGCTTCGTACAGTGCATGGATGTGCGGGCCCTGGGGCTGACGGTGGTGACATTGGGTGGCGGACGAAGCCGCCCGGGTGAACCTATCGATGCGCGTGTGGGCTTGAGTGACGTGGTCGCCCGGGGGGCTCACGTCCAGTCTGGTGATGCCTTGGCCTGGGTCCATGCAGGCGAACAGACGAGCGCCCAGGCGGCAGTGCTCAGCGTGCAGCAAGCCATCACGCTGGGTGAACAACCCCCCGGTGCCAGCTCGCTGGTGCTGGGATCGATCTCACGCGAGGCCTGTGCACCATGAACGAGCTGACACTCCAAGGCCACATCCTCACACCCGGTGGGTTCATCCACGGGCAGTTGGTCACCCAAGACGGGCACATCAAGCGCATCGACGGTCGGGCTGTCGACGAGGCCCGTGCGCGAGCGGGTGACGAGCCGCTGTATGTGCCGGGTTTTATCGACTTGCATGTGCATGGTGGCGCGGGGGTCGACACCATGCAAGCGGGTCAGGCAGTCGCCGAGATGTCCCGCCTGCACGCCCGCCATGGCACCACGGCCTTGCTGGCCACCACCATGACCGCCCCGATGTCCGAAATCGTCCGGGCCTTTGAGGCAGCGGCAGCGGCCATCGGCCAGCGTCCTGTTGGCGCAGCCCACGTCTTGGGCATGCATCTGGAAGGCCCCTTTCTGAGTGCCCAGCGACTGGGGGCACAGCCCGACTTCGCCCGCGCGGGGTCGCTAGACGATGTCCAAACCTTGCACGCCATCGCCCCCATACGCTTGATCACGCTGGCTCCCGAGGTGCCCTCGCACATGGACCTGATCGAGGCACTGGTGGCCCAGGGTTTTGTGGTGCAACTCGGCCACAGCAACGCCAGCTATGAGGACGGCGTCGAGGCGCTGAGCCGGGGAGCGCAAGGATTCACCCACTTGTTCAATGCCATGAGTCCCCTGCACCACCGGGCCCCCGGCTTGGTGGGGGCCGCCCTGGCTCATGCCCAGCATGCCGAGATCATTCCCGACCTCTTGCACGTACACGCTGGCGCCCTTCGCGCCGCTTGGCGCGCCATCCCGCAACTGCACTGCGTCACCGATGCCACGGCGGCGGCCGGCATGCCCGATGGACGGTATCCGCTGGGCCGCCAGATGGTGCACAAATGCCTGGGGGGGGTGAGGCTGGCCGACGGCACGCTGGCCGGCAGCACATTGACCATGGACCAGGCGTTGCGCAATCTGGTGCACACACTGGCCTTGCCCCTCCAAGAGGCCGTACGCCTGGTCTCAACCCATGCGGCCGATTTCATTGGCGAAACGTCGCGCGGCCGACTGCAAGCGGGGGCTTGCGCCGACATCGTGCAACTCGATGCCGATTTGCAAGTCCAGCAGGTGTGGGTACACGCCCAGCCCATACTCGCCGCGCCTGGACAGGAGCCTGGGGCCTAGAATCTCCGTCTGATTCTCACCCTCACCAGCTCTGATGGGCTGGACCACGCCGTCATGTCACGCCCCCTTGCCCCCGATTCTGCGCGGGCCTCGAGTCTGCAGGCCCTCTCGCCACTGGATGGTCGCTATGCAGCCAAGGTGGACGCCTTGCGACCGCTGCTGTCCGAATGGGGGCTGATTCATCGCCGGGTCCAGGTGGAGGTGGAATGGTTCATTGCGCTGTCGGACGCGGGGATCGAGCAGTTCGCCCCGTTGTCGGATCTGTCGCGCCAGATCTTGCGCGGCTGGGTGAGTGGTTTCAGCCCCGCCGATGCTCAGGCCATCAAGGACATTGAGCGCACCACCAACCACGATGTCAAAGCGGTGGAGTATTGGCTCAAGGCCCGTTTTGAGGGGCACCCCGAGTTGCTGGCACATGCCGAGTTTGTGCATTTTGCGTGTACGAGCGAAGACATCAACAACACCAGCCACGCCCTGATGCTGCAAGCCGCTCGCGATCAGGTGCTGCTGCCTGCGGTGGATGGCCTTGTGGAGAGCTTGCGTCAGCTGGCTCACGATACGGCGGCGCTGGCCATGCTCAGCCGCACCCATGGGCAAACCGCCAGTCCCACCACGGTGGGCAAAGAGGTGGCCAATGTCGTGGCCCGCCTGGTGCGGGCCCGCGAACGTTTGGCACGCGTGGTGCTGCCGGCCAAAATGAACGGCGCGGTGGGCAATTACAACGCGCACCTGGCCGCCTGCCCATTGCTGGACTGGGAGGCGTTCAGCCGTCGCGTCGTAGAGCATCAACTCGGGCTGAGCTTCAACCCGTACACGATACAAATCGAACCCCACGACGGTATGGCCGAGTTCTTTGATGCGATAGCGCGCTGCAACACCATCCTCATCGACTGGTGCCGTGACGTGTGGGGCTACATCAGTCTGGGTTACTTTCGTCAGCGCCTGCGCGAAGGCGAGGTGGGCTCCAGCACCATGCCGCACAAGGTCAACCCCATAGACTTCGAGAACGCCGAAGGCAACTACGGCATCGCCAATGCCTTGCTGTCGCACCTGAGCCAAAAGCTGCCCATCAGCCGCTGGCAGCGCGATCTCACCGACAGCACCGTCTTGCGCAATATGGGAGTGGCGCTGGGACATACCGTCTTGGCTCACGACAGCTTGCGGCGCGGCCTGGGCAAGCTGCAAGTCGACGAAGTCCGGCTGAACAGTGATTTGGATCAGGCCTGGGAAGTGCTGACCGAGGCCGTTCAAACGGTCATGCGCCGCTACGGGCTGCCTGAGCCCTATGAGCAACTCAAGGCCTTTAGCCGTGGGCGCGCCATGAGCCGTGAGCTGTTGCATGAGTTCATATCGGCGCTGGACTTGCCGGATGCGGAAAAGCAGCGCCTGCTGGTTCTCACTCCCGGTACCTACACGGGGCTGGCGCGCTCATTGGCAGCGCGCGTTTGAGTCTGAAGCCACGTATGGCGCAGTCCTTTACCGATCGCCTGCTGAGCGCCGAGCACCGCAGTGGCTCGCTGCTGTGTGTGGGGCTAGATCCTGAGCCCGAGCGGTTCCCGGGTGCCTGGCGGGCAGACGCATCGCGAATTTTTGATTTTTGTGCGGCCATCGTCGAGGCCACCCACGATCTGGTGTTGGCCTTCAAGCCGCAAATTGCTTACTTTGCGGCTCATCGTGCCGAGGGGCAGCTGGAGCGGCTGGTGTCCCACATCCGTCAAGTTGCACCCCATGTGCCCATTATTTTGGATGCCAAGCGCGGTGATATTGGCTCCACCGCCGCGCAGTACGCACGCGAGGCATTTGAGCGCTATGGAGCCGATGCGCTCACGCTCTCGCCGTTCATGGGGTTTGACTCGATCGAGCCCTACTTGCACTACGAAGACAAAGGCTTGTTTTTGTTGTGCCGCACCTCCAATCCCGGTGGCGATGACCTGCAACTGCAAACATTGGCCGATGGCGAGCGCTTGTTTGAACGCGTAGCCCGTTTGGCAGCGCAGTCGTGGAATCGCCGGGGACAACTCGGGCTGGTGGTGGGGGCCACCTACCCCCAAGAGTTGGAACGGGTGAGGCAGTTGGCGCCGCAGTTGCCCCTGCTCATCCCCGGTGTGGGTGCGCAAGGCGGCGATGCGGCGGCCACAGTGCGCGCCGCCTTTCGCCGCGACAGCGCCGGACGAACTTGCGGCCCCATCATCGTCAATTCTTCTCGGGCCATCTTGTATGCCAGCGCTCATGACGACTTTGCGCAGGCGGCACGCGCGGCGGCGTCTCGCACGCGCGACGAACTCAACGCGGCGCGCCTGAGCCCTTAGCGTCGGGTGGCGTTGTCCGAGCCGCTAGCGCCTGGCGTGAAGGCCCCTGCCGTTTGCAGGCGCAGGGGCAGCGAGCGCAACCGTTGCCCCGTCAATACAAAGAGTGCCTGCGCCAAAGCAGGGGCCACGCCAGGTGTTCCCGGCTCGCCCATGCCGGTGGGGGCACGCGTGCTGGCCACGATGTGGGTTTGCACCAGCGGCGCTTGGGCCATACGCAACATGGGGTAGTCGTGAAAATTGCTCTGCTGCACACGCCCGTTACGCACGTCGATGCGCCCATACAGTGCTGCCGTGAGACCGAAGGTGACCGCGGACTCCATTTGCTGGGCGACCCCCTGGGGATGAACAGGCACGCCACAATCAACGGCACACACGGCTCGCAGCACCTGGGGCTGCCCATCAAGCAGGCGCACCTCCAAGACCTGGGCGACGATGGTGCCAAAACTCTCGTGCAATGAGACCCCACGCGCCACGCCTGGTGGCAGCGGTTGATCCCACTGCGCCTGCTGGGCTGCCAGCATCAGCACCGCCCGGTGGCGTGGCCGCTGTTGCAGCAGGCTGAGTCGGTAGTTCAATGGGTCCATGCCGGCGGCGTGGGCCAGCTCGTCGATGAAGCCTTCACTGAAAAACGCGTTGTGCGAATGCCCCACCGAGCGCCAAAAGCCCACGGGTATCCCACTGCGGGTGGCTTCGTGGGCGATGCGTTGATGGGCAATCTCGTAGGGCAAATCGAACAAGCCCTGCGCTGCGGTGGCATCGGGCATGTCCACCGGGCCTGCCAGATGCGGCATGGCTCGCGCCATATGCCGGGGCGTGATGGCGTCTGAGGCACTGTCAAT
Source organism: uncultured Rubrivivax sp. (assembly GCA_964400135.1). Classification (GTDB taxonomy): domain Bacteria; phylum Pseudomonadota; class Gammaproteobacteria; order Burkholderiales; family Burkholderiaceae_C; genus Rubrivivax. The sequence goes on from CAYNSW010000004.1 coordinate 98,793, forward strand.
GCGCAAGGCCAAGCAGCGGCCCTGCGCATCCAAAGCCGCTTGCAGGCGAGCTGCAGCGGCCGGGCGGTAAAAGTCATGGCGCAGGTCCTCGCTGCGAGACCACAGCAGCTGTACCGGCCGGGGGCTCACCGCCATGGCCACGCGCACCGCCTGGCCCACAAAATCTATGTCCAGGCGTCGACCGAAGGCGCCCCCCAGGTAGGTGACGTGGACCGTCACCGCCTCGGGTTCCACCCCGGCCACCTCGGCGGCCAATCGACGCGCGAGGCCCGGCACCTGCGTGGGCACCCACACCTGCACGCGACCCTCACTGACCTGCGCTGTGCAGTTCATGGTCTCCATGGGGGCGTGCGCCAAATAGGGCGCGGTGTAGACCGCCTCCAGTTGCCTGGCGGATGTGGGCCACACCGCATCGGGTTGGCCGCGGTGGTGAAAGACATGTCCCCGTGCCTGTCGCGTACGTTGTACCAATTGCACCTCAACGCCAGAGGAGTCCGCTGCGGGTCCATCGGTAGCCCCGGGTCCGCTTGAGCCGTCGGGCGGATCGGGCCAGGCGGCGGCGACCCGCAATGCGGCGTGGCTGTGGGTGGCCACCACCGCCACGGCGGCGGTGGATCCCGCCACGCTGGGCAGGGCCACCACTTGGCGCACCCCCGATTGCGCCAAGGCCTGCTGCTGCGCCCGGGGGTCAACCGGAAACTCACGCGCGCCCCGCACGGGGTGGTGATGCACAGCGGCAAACCACTGGCCCGGCAAACGCACATCCTGACCAAACAGAGCTTCGCCTCGGCTCTTGGGCAGGCTGTCGACGCGAAAAGATCGATGCGCCAGACGGCTCCAGGCCTGCACCGGCTTGGGCTGAAATGGCCCGGTCACCCAGGGGCCTTGGTCCCGCATCATCTGGGTTGCCAGCTCGGCAAAACTGAGCACCCCTCGCTCAGGGTGACGGATTTGAGAGTCTTGAAGAAGGAGTGACTGCTCACTGACTTTCCAGTGTTGTGCTGCGGCGCGCAAGAGCTGGGCGCGCGCCATGGCCGCCGCCCATCGCAGCGGCTCCCAGGCATCGGCCACGCTGGTGGAGCCCCCTGTCATTTGCAGGCCCAGCTCTCGGGCCACCTTGGACAACATCCAGCGGCCCACGCGCACAGTGGCCGTTTCATGGCCGGGCTCGGCGTCTTGGGGATGCACGGGCAACGCCATGGTGAGCACCGCCACATTGCCATACAGACTGTCGTGGCCGGCCGTGAGCAGCTGTATGTCGCGTGGATCGACTTCCAACTCTTCTGCCACCAACACCGCCAAGGCCGTGTGCACGCCCTGACCCATCTCACTGCGTGGCATGGCCAACTGAACGCGTCCATCCACGCCCAGCCGGATCCAGCCATTGAGCGCGAGCGACTCGTTTTGCAGTGCTTGACCAACTGGGCCCCAACTGCGCGCATCGCCCAGGCGGCTGCGCAGGGGCAGCATGGACCACCCCAGCACGCAGGCGCCCGAGGCGGCAACCCCGGCCAACAACCAAGTGCGCCGTCTCACGCCAGCCGAACCTGGGTCACCACACTGCCAGCACGGTCAGCCGTGACGCGGCAGCTGAGCTCCATTCCAGGCTGCCCGCGTACCCACCATTCGGCCACGGCGCGATCTGCCGTGACATTGCGCTCGGGCACAGATTGCAATGTGGTCTTGGGGGCATGCCCTTCCAGATGGGGCCCCACCACACGCGTGCTGCCCGAGACCAGCTGCGCCCCTGGAGGCAGGCTCAATTCAAACACCGTGCCGCGAACGATCTTGCGCTCCAAAGCGCGGCGGGTCACGAAACTGGGCAGGTAGCCGGCGTTGGCCACGGCCACACGCACACGGTAGGTGTCCTCACCCAATGCCTGCACCTGGGTGTGCAGCAATTCCAAGCGCGGCAATGACAGCGCCAATTGCTGCAACCACCCCGGAAAGCGCGCCACCTCACGCTCTCGCAAGTGCGCCGGCGGGTTGCGCCAAAAGTTCATGCGGTCCCAGCCGCCAAGCTCCACGGGGCCCAGCTGCGGATGCTCATAGGGGTACCAGTCCACATGGGCCTGCCCCCCACAGTGCTCATCGCTCCACTGCAGCAGCTTCAGGTCGTCTTCTACCGGATGGTCGCGGTACCACTCGATCCATTGGTAGTCCTGTATGCCCGCCTCTTTGTTCGGCGCCCAGATTTCGACCGTCCAAAACAGGGCGCCCTGGTGTTCGTAGACCCAGTCTTGCGTGCCAGTGATCGTCTCTTTGGGGTGGTACTTGAATTCGTGAAAGATGCTCACGGCCGGGTAGCCCGTGAGCTGCTGGCCCAGATCCGACAAACGCTTGATCATCCACAAGTCCTCAGGCGTCATGTCATCATCGCTTTGCGTGCCCATGGGCCGCAAGATCACACCGCTGTGGGTGTGAAAGCTCACAGCGGCGCCAATATTGGGATGTCGGGCAATGAAGTCCACCATGGCCCGCACCTCGGGCTCACTGGTGGGGTAAGGGCCGGCGCCTTTTTGCTCAAACTCCTGGCGCCAGTACGCCGGGAAATTGCGGTTCAGATCCAGCCCCTCGCGATCGGGCTGCCACTGAATACGCACGCCGTCGTAATTCAACAGTCGACCCTCTGGAATCAGGCGGTAGTAAGTGCCGCCAAATTCGCCCGGCTCTCGAGGCACCATCAAACGGGCGTCTGCACTGCAGGCTTTGTAGGTGCCGTGCGGGTCTTGAATGCGCATGGTGAGGATGCGCCCATCGCCGTCCATATCCTCAGACACCAGACCTTCCACCACGGGTTCATCCCAGGGATAGGCGCGCGTGGACGAGCGAATGTGGCGCGGCCGCTTGGCCAAAGCCAACTCAGCACCATCGGGACACAGGCGTGGCACCAGATACACCACGCGTGTGTCCAACAAGTGCGTCACCGCTTCATCGTGGCCATAGCCCTTGAGCAGCTGATCAAGCCAATACAAACAAGCCGTACTGGCCGTGAGCTCGGCAGCGTGGATGTTGCCGTCTACCCAGAAGGCCGGCTTGTCGGTATCGGGCCCGGTGGCTTGCTGGGTCACCACCAACAACCACAACTCCCGGCCTTCATAACTCTTGCCTATGGACTCCATGCGAAGCAGTTGCGGCCTCGCCTGCACGCACTCGCGCAACAGCGCTGTGAGCTCCTCATAGCGGTAGAACTGATCAAAGCGAAACGCTGGCAGCGGCGGCTTGCTCATACGGTGGCTTACTCCACAAACAGTCGGTACAGCCCGCGCGCCGTGATGAGGTGAGCGGGCGTGGCGCGTTCTTCCAAGACCGAGGCCATGCGCTGTTGCAGCCTGGGGCTGCGCGATGCACGCCAGATCAACAGTTGCGTCAACCACGGGTGGTAATTGATTCGGTTGCCCTTTTCATACAGGTCGAATTTGGGCTGCAATACGGCCAGTTGCGCGCGGTAGTGAGCCGCCAAAGCGGGCTCATCCCACCGTTCGGTGCGGGCCATGTGCAGCGCCTGGGCGGCCAAAATGCCCGTCTCCAGCGCCTTGCCTATGCCCTCGCCCGTGAAGGCGTAGGTGCTACCGGCGGCCTCTCCCGTCACCAAGACGCCGGGGGCGGCCACGACAGCGCCGGCCAAAGAGCTGCGCAACGGCGCCCCTTTGGGCGGACCCAGCCATTGGCCCTCTTGGGCCAACACCCGAGCACTGGGGTGCAGGGCCATGAAATCGTCCAGCACCTGCCGCAGGTTGACCTCCCGTTTGCGACCATGGCGGTGATGGTGGCTGTCGATGATGCCCACACCGATATTGAAACGCCCCTGGCCACAGGGAAAGATCCACCCATAGCCGGGCGCCAATCGCCGATGCCACACCACCTGCAGGTGGGGCATCGAGGGCTGCAGACTTGGGTGGTAGACATAGCCACGCAAGGCCATCGCGCTGGGGCTGCGCCGCGTGCACAAACCACTGGCCTGCAAAGGTTGGGCCGAGGCGCCCGTGGCCAGCACGACGTGGCCGGCGTGCACCGACGCTGTGCCGCCCTTGCCCACCAGTCGGGCTCCCACCACGCGATCGCCATCGCGAATCAACGACTCCAACCGCCAGGGCGTATACAGGGCAGCACCCGCGCGCTGCGCGGCGCGCACCAAGATGTGATCGAGTTCGCGTCGGGGCAAGACGGCCAGCTCGCCGGGCACGTCCACATGGCGCCCCGAGGGGCTGAAACACCGCACATGCGGCACCGGGTGGGCCCGGCTGCGCACCTCCTCGGCAACGCCCAGACGTTGCAGCGCGCGGTGAGCATCGGGGATCAAGCCATCACCACACACCTTGTCACGAGGGAAGTCATGCTGATCGACCAGCACCACATCCCAGCCCTGCTGGGCCAGGGTCTGCGCGCAGGCGCTGCCGGCCGGCCCAGCGCCCAGGACCAACACTTCGCATGCCAACGGCAATGGCGATTTCGGCTCGGGAGATTCGGTCATGAAGTCATTGTCGCAGGGCAGCAGGCCACGGGCCGCGCCGCCTGTCCTGATGGTCAGCACGGGCTTCCAGACTAGACCCTATGCACGGGTTGACCGATTCGGGTTAAGGTAAATACCCCTGTTTGGCAAGCACATCCCACCATGTTCTCCTACGTACCCTCCCCCCTTCGCTTACATCAGCGCTTGGCCGTGCTGGTGATTGCAATGGCCGCTTGGGCCGCCAGCACCGCTGCCGGCGCCGGCACCGTCTCGGTCGTGACCTCCTTTCCTAAGGAGCTGACGCAAGCCTACAAGAGCGCCTTCGAGAAGGCCCACCCGGGCATCAAGCTGGAGATCCTGAACAAAAATACGGTTCAGGGCATGGCCTATGTGCGCGAATTGCCCGCCGGACAGCGGCCCGAAATCTTTTGGGCCTCCGCGCCCGATGCCTTTGAGGTGCTGGCCGGGCAATCGCTGCTCGAGCCCATTGCTGATCTGGCCAACAAGGCCGCGCCGCAGCGTGTGGGTAGCTACCCCATCAACGACCCGCAGGGTCGCTATCTGGGCCAGGCGCTGGCGGGCTACGGCCTGATGTACAACACCCGCTACATGCAAGCCCACAAGCTGCCGGTGGCGCGACAGTGGGCGGAGTTGGTGCGGCCCGTGTACTTCGGTCACCTGGCCATGAGTTCTCCTTCACGCTCTGGCACCACCCACCTCACGGTGGAGACCTTGTTGCAAGGCGAGGGCTGGGACAAGGGCTGGTCGCAGATCTTGCAAATCGCGGGCAATTGCGCGGCCATCACCGAGCGCAGCTTCGGGGTGCCCGACGGTGTGAACAACGGCCAATTCGGCATCGGATTGGTCATCGACTTTTTTGGTCTGGCTGGTAAGTACTCGGGCTTTCCGGTGGACTTTGTCTATCCGGATGTGACGGCCGTGGTACCGGCCAATATCGCTTTGATCAGCGGCTCCAAGAATCCGAGTGAGGCCAAGAAGTTCATCGCCTATAGCGTGTCCTTGGAAGGCCAACAACTGCTGTATGACCCCAAGATTTCGCGCCTGCCCATCTTGCCCCCACAGGCCATGGGAGGCAAAACACCATCGGGCTACCCCGACCCGTTTGAGATTGCCAAGCGCGCCAAGGTGAAGTTCGACTCCGACCTGTCCGAGGCGCGCTACAACGTGGTCTCCGCCCTGTTCGATCAGGCCATTACCTTTCGCCTCAAAGAACTCCAAGCCGCCACCAAAGTCATCCACGAGGCCGAGGCGGCCCTGGCACGCAAGCCCCAGGCGCAAGCGCAGGCCCTGATCAAGCAAGCACGCGATACCGCTTACGCTCCCGTGGTCAGTCTGCGCCTGGCCGGCGACAAAGACTTCTTGGCCCTGTTTGCGGCCAACAAGAAGGATGCGGCGGTCAACAAGCAGGTCACGGGATTGGAAGACCGCTGGAACGCCACGGCACGCGAGAACTACGCTCGTGCCAAGGCCCTGGCTGAGCAGGCCCTCGGACTGTTGCGTTGAGCGCTACGGCGCATCGCATCGGACTGGGCACCTGGCTGCTGGCGGCCGCCGTGGCCGCCTTTTTGCTGCTGTTTTTGGTCTTGCCCGTTGGGCGGGTGTTCCAGGCCGCCTTCATGGAGGCCGATGGCTCCCTGACCTGGGGACACTTTGGCGCGTTTTTCAGCCAGGGGCTGATGCGCGAATCCTTCTTTAACAGCCTGTGGGTGGCCAGTGTCTCCACCGTGGTGGCCAGCCTCATCGCCGTTCCATTGGCTTATTTCACTGTGCGTTTCGAGTTTCGCGGCGCAGTGCTGATACAAACCCTGGGCGTACTGCCCTTGGTCATGCCTCCCTTTGTGGGTGCTGTGGCCTTACAACTCATCTTCGGACGATCGGGTTCGGTCAATTTGTTACTCGATCAATATCTGGGGTTCACCGTACCGTTGATGGACGGCCTCTCGGGTTTGATCTTTGTGGAGGCGATTCACTACTTTCCTTTCATTTTGATGAACCTCACGGTGGCGCTTCGCAACATCGATGCGGCCCTGGAAGAGGCGGCCGTGAATCTGGGCTGCCGCGGCTGGCGGCTGTTTGTCCGGGTGGTCTTTCCGCTGGCCTTGCCAGGCTATATGGCGGGTGCTTCGCTGGTGTTTGTCAAAGTCTTTGATGACCTGGGGACGCCCCTGGTCATGGGCCAAACCAACCTCCTGGCTCCGCAAGCGTATTTGCGCATCACGCAGGTAGGCTTGGAAGACCCCCTGGGCTATGTGATCAGCGTCATCATGATTGGCTTTTCGATTGCCGCCATGGCCCTGTCGGCACGTTTGATGTCGGGGCGCGAATACGCCAGTGTTCAAAAGGGAGGCTCGTCATTGGCCAGGCGGGCACTGCTGCCCACGCAGGCGGTGCTGGCCTACGGTTGGATTGCTGTCGTGCTGCTGGTCACCCTGGCCCCCCATGTGGGCTTGCTGCTGCTGTCCCTGGCCAAGGTGTGGAGCTTTTCTCCGCTGCCCGACGCCTGGACCTTGGACCACTACGCCAGCGTCTTTCAAGACTCCAGCGGCCTGATCCGCAACACACTGGTGTACTGTGGTCTGGCGGCGGCGCTGGATGTGGTGCTGGGCGTGTCCATGGCCTATTTGATTTTGCGCACGCCGCTGCCCGCACGGCGTTGGCTGGACTATGTCGCCACCGCCTCACTGGCAGTGCCTGGCATCGTATTGGCCATTGGCTATCTGAGATTGTTCAAGGGGGTGACCTTGCCCGGCACCGACATCCTGTTCACCAGCACCTGGGTGCTGATCATGTTGGCCTATGCGGTGCGCCGCCTGCCCTATGCCCTGCGCTCGTGCATGGCGGCGCTGCAGCAGTTGCACATCACGCTCGAAGAAGCCGCCCAAAACCTGGGGGCCACCCGGTGGCGCACGGTGCGTCGCGTGGTGCTGCCCTTGATGACCGGCGGTATCTTGGCTGGCTTTGTCAGCAGCTTCATCACCGCCGCGGTGGAATTGTCTGCGACGCTGCTGCTGGTCTCAGGCGACTCGCAGGCCCCCATGAGCTACGGCATCTATTTGTACATGCAAAGTGTGGCAGGGCGGGGACCGGGCGCCGCTTTGGGCGTGATCGCTGTGGTGGTGGTGGCCCTGGGCACGTGGTGGTCTCACCGCATTGTGGAGCGAGCCTCCAGCACACAGGTTTCGGCACGGGGGTCGACATGAAAAAAGTGAGCGTGGAGTGCCGCGGTATCAGCGTGTCTTACGGATCTCAGCCGGTGCTGCGATCTTTGAACTTGCGAATTGAGCCGGGAGAATTCTTTGCATTGCTCGGGCCTTCAGGCTCAGGCAAGAGCACCCTACTGCGACTGATTGCCGGATTCAATAACGCCGAGCACGGTCAGCTCTTGGTAGATGGCCGCGACATCAGTGGCCTGCCCGCTTGGCAACGCCCGGTGGGCATGGTGTTTCAAAACTATGCGTTGTGGCCCCACTTGAGCGTATGGGACAACGTGGCCTTTGGGCTGGTAGAGCGGCGCACCAGCGCTAACGAAGTGCGGCGCAAGGTGACCCAGGCCCTGGAACTGGTGGACTTGGCTCCGTATGGACAGCGCAAACCCCACCAGCTATCGGGAGGCCAGCAGCAGCGCGTGGCCTTGGCACGGACCTTGGTGATTGAGCCTCAGGTGCTGCTGCTTGACGAGCCGTTGTCCAATCTGGACAAGTCGCTGCGCGTTCAAATGCGCCAGGAGTTGTGGGACATGCAGCGGCGCCTGGGCTTGACCACCGTGTTTGTCACCCACGATCAGGAAGAGGCCATGACCACGGCCGATCGCATGGCCGTGCTGGACCAAGGTGTCATGCAGCAAGTGGGGTCTCCTCGAGACCTCTATGACGAGCCAGTCAATGCCTTTGTGGCCCGGTTCGTCGGAACGGCCACCCTCTGGCCAGCGACGATATCGCGCGTTCAAGCCAACCCGACGGGCGACGTGGAGGTGAACGTGCACATCGACGGTGTGGGCGAGTTGAGTCTGCCTGGCGCGGCATGGGCCTCAGCTGGCACGCCCGCGTGGCTGAGTTTTCGGCCACACGCGCTGCAGTGGTCCACGCACGACTCAGCCCCGCCAGCCGATGCAGCGCGTCTCACAGCCCTACAGGGCAAGGCGCAAATCGAGTCCAGTGAGTTTTGTGGCGAGTTCACCCGACACCGGTTGCGCTGGGGTCCCCACACCTTGTTGGCAGACCGAACCCATGCGCGCGGCCAGCAACCGCTGCAGGTCGGCCAATGGGTTGAGTTGACCTTGCCCCGCTCGGCCGTTGGGCTCTTGCCGCGATAAAGCCTGCCCACACCCGCACGTTGCCTTGACCAGGAGCCCACCATGACCCGACATGCCCAAGCCAGTGCCTTTGCCGGAGTGCCCTTAGACGCCGCCCGTTTTCATGAACTGGGTCAGGGGAGGTTGCCAGGGTGGCTGGGCATGCAGGTGGACAGCATGCAGCCCCATGAGGTGCGGCTGAGCATGGCCATAGCCCCCCATCACACGGCACCCAATGGCTTTTTGCATGCCGGCGCCCTGGTCAGCCTGGCTGACACCGCCTGTGGCTATGGCTGTGTGGCCAACCTGCCCGCTTCGGCCAGCGGGTTCACCACCCTAGAGCTCAAGTCCAACCACGTGGGGACGGCGCTGCAAGGGCATGTGGACTGCGTGGCCACGCCCGTTCATGTCGGGCGCACCACACAGGTGTGGGACGCGGTGGTCACCCACCGAGAAACCGCACGCAAGCTGATGGTGTTTCGGTGTTCTCAGATGGTGTTGTATCCGTCTAAGTCCGAGCCTTGACCTTCAAGCGCCAGGCGTGCAGGAGGGGTTCGGTATAGCCACTGGGCTGCGCCACGCCCTTGAACACCAAGTCGCTGGCGGCCGCAAACGCCGCGGAGGTCTTGAACTGGCCGGCCATGGGACGGTAGGCGGGATCTGCCGCGTTTTGCTTGTCCACCACGCGGGCCATACGTTGCAACGTGGCGCGTACCTGTGCGGGGGTGACCACTCCATGTAACAGCCAATTGGCCATGTGTTGGCTGCTGATGCGCAGGGTGGCGCGGTCCTCCATCAAGCCGACATTGTGAATGTCGGGTACCTTGGAGCAGCCAACTCCCTGATCCACCCAACGCACCACATAGCCCAAGATGCCCTGGGCGTTGTTGTCCAACTCCTGCTGTTTGTCTTGTTCACTCCAGCGCGGTGACGTGGCCACAGGAACACTGAGCAAGCCACGAAGCAGCTCGGCTCGCTGTGCATCGGCATCGGTGGACTCCAGTTGCTTTTGCACCGCGGCCACATCTACCTGGTGGTAATGCAAGGCGTGCAGCGTGGCGGCCGTGGGGCTGGGCACCCACGCGGTGTTGGCGCCAGCCAAGGGGTGCGCTATCTTTTGCTCCAGCATGGCACGCATGAGGTCGGGCATGGCCCACATGCCCTTGCCGATTTGGGCGCGTCCACGCAGGCCACAATTCAACCCCACCAAGACATTGTTGCGCTCGTACGCCGAAATCCAGGCTGTTGCCTTCATATCGGCTTTGCGCAACATCGGACCCGCCTGCATGGCCGTGTGAATCTCGTCGCCCGTTCGGTCCAGGAAGCCGGTATTGATGAAGGCCACCCGCGAGGCCGCCGCCGCGATACACGCCTTGAGGTTGACGCTCGTTCGACGCTCCTCATCCATGATGCCCAGCTTGACGGTGTGCCGAGGCAAGGAGAGCAACTTTTCTACCTCGGTGAACAGCTCATCGGCAAAGGCCACCTCGGCGGGCCCGTGCATCTTGGGCTTGACGATGTAGACGCTGCCTGTGCGGCTGTTGCGGATGCCCGCGCTGGGCTGGGCGCGCAGGTCGTGCAAGGCAATGGTGGTGGTGATCACCGCATCCAATAAGCCCTCTGGTATGGGCTGAGCCTGTGGTCCCCACAATATCGCCGGGTGCGTCATGAGGTGTCCGACGTTGCGCACGAAAAGCAAGGAACGCCCCGGCAGGGTCAGCGAGCCGCCCTGAGGTGTGCGGTAGACCCGGTCGGGGTGGAGTCCGCGTGTGAAGGTCTGTCCTGCCTTGGTCACCTGCTCGGTGAGGGTGCCTTGCAAGATACCCAACCAGTTCGAGTAGGCCTGCACCTTGTCGGCTGCATCCACCACCGCCACCGAGTCTTCCAGGTCCAAGATGGTGGACAAGGCCGCTTCGAGCACCAGATCGCACACGCCCGCCGGGTCGGACTGGCCAATGGGAGTGGCGCGATCGATGCGCAGCTCCAGGTGCAGGCCGTGATGCACCATCAACACCGCCTGTGGCGCCTGCTCAGACCCTTGCCAGCCCACCAGCTGGGCTTTTCGCTGCAGGGGGGACTGCGTGCCGTCTTTCAGTCGCACCCACAGCTGTCCGTCACGCACGGCATAGCCCACCGAGTTCACATGGGAGCCCCGCCGCAGCGGCACCGTGCGGTCCAATACGTGGCGCGCGTACTCGATCACCCGAGCGCCGCGCACTGGGTTGTAGGGCCCTTGCCGGGTGGCGCCGGCATCCTGCGAGATCACATCGGTGCCGTACAGCGCGTCATACAACGATCCCCAGCGGGCGTTGGCGGCGTTCAGCGCGTAGCGCGCATTGGTGATGGGCACCACCAACTGCGGCCCGGCCTGGCGACTGAGCTCGGCGTCCACACCCCGCGTGCGCACCCTCACCCGGGCGGGTTCGGGTACCAGGTAGCCGATTTTGCGCAAGAAGGCCTCATAGGCGGCTGGCTTGCGAATGGCGCCTGGATGGGCACGATGCCAGTCGTCCAAGGCCGTTTGCAAGCGATCGCGCTCGGCCAATAAGGCGGCGTTGCGCGGGGCCAGCCGATGCACCAACTGGGAAAACCCACGCCAGAAGTGTTCGCGGTCAACGCCCGTGCCGGGCAAGACGCGCCGATCCACAAAGGCTTGCAACTCGGTGGCCACCTGCAGGCCGTGCACCGTTTGATGTGAGGTCATGGGCGTTCTCCTGATCACCAAGTTCGTACTTTATTTGCACCTTGGGCAATGGTTTAGGGCCAAAAACTCAAATGATTGATGACTTTTTTGCAAGAATCAGGTCTGGGAGGGCGTGGCGCATGGACAAACTCAAGCAAATCGAATCTTTTGTCACGGTCGCGCTCAAAGGCAGCCTAACGGCCACCGCTCAGGCCGAGGGCGTGGCCGCCGCGGTCATCGGGCGGCGCATTGATGCTCTGGAGGAAAGGCTGGGCGTCAAGTTGCTGGTGCGCACCACGCGCCGCATCACGCTAACCCCCGAGGGCAGCGCCTTTTTGGAAGACTGCCAACGCTTGTTGGCCGATCTCGGCCAGGCCGAAGCCAGCGTGAGCGCCGGCGGAGCCCGCGCCAGCGGACACCTCAAGCTCACAGCACCCGCTGGATTTGGAAGGCGACACGTCGCCCCCTTGGTGCCCGGTTTCACGGCGCTGCACCCGCAGCTCAACGTCTCGCTGAACCTGTCGGACCGCGTTGTCGACCTGGTCAACGAAGGCTATGACTGCGCCGTTCGGGTTGGCGACCTGCCCGACTCGAGCCTCATCAGCGTGCGCCTGGCCGACAACCGCCGCCTGTGCGTGGCCTCTCCTGGCTACTTGCAGCGCGAGGGCATTCCCGTGCGCCCTTCGGATTTGCTCAACCACCAGTGCCTGACGCTGGGCCCGGAAGGCAGCCAGCCTCGCGGCTGGGCGTTTGCGGCGCAGGGCCAGATCACCCACATTCGGCCTCCAGGGCGCTTGCAGTGCAATGACGGGCAGGTGCTGCACGAATGGTGCTTGGCGGGCCTGGGAATCGCTTGGCGCAGCACCTGGGAAGTCAGCGCCGATGTCCAGGCAGGCCGCCTCGTCGCGGTACTGGAGGACTTCGCGGCACCAGCCAATGGCATCTATGCCGTATTTGCCCACGCCAAACACCTGCCGCTGCGTATCCGGCTGTGGGTGGACTATCTCAAGCGCAGCTACAGCGAGCCCCAATACTGGTCGCGTCAGGCCAACAGCGCCCACGACGGACCCTGAGGGCCGATGCCCCGAGGGGCAAGAGATTACTTTTTGGCCGGCGCGGCGGGAGCCGCCGAGGCGTCTTCCATGCACTTCTTGATGTGACTGGTCTTGGCCGCACCGGCCAATTTCTTGTCGGCTGCGGACTTCTCGCAAGCAGCCGCCGCTGCCTGGGGTGAGGCGGCATCGGACTGGCACTTTTTCACAAAGCTGGCCTTGGCCGCGCCAGCCAGTTTTTTCTCGGCCGCCTGCGCCTCGCAGTCAGCCGCTGCCCAGGCCACGGGAGCCCAGACCGCGATCAAGACAAAAGCGCTTTTGCGCAGTATCCAACGGTTCATCAGCTGTCTCCCTGTGTTGCGAACACTCTCAAGCATGCCATAGGCCCCGCACCTTGACCATGCCCGATGCGCGCGCTGGCATCGCGGGCCACCCGTAGAATCGGCCTTTATGCAACAGGCCACCCGGGCGCTGCTGGATGCATTGCGCGCAGCGCTTGCCGAAGTCGCCCCTGACCACCCCTTTGACGCCGGCTTTGAACAGCCTCGACAGGCCGCCCACGGCGACCTGGCCATCACCTGCGCCATGCCATTGGCTCGGCCACTGCGACGAAATCCGCGTGATGTGGCGCAGTCGCTGCTGAGCAGCTTGCAAAAACAACCCGAAGTGGCCCGCTGGGTGCAGTCCATGGAGATTGCCGGGGCAGGTTTCATCAATTTGCGCCTGTCTGATGCCGCCAAGCAGGCCGTGGTGTCGCAGGTGCTGGAAGAGCAGCTTGCCTATGGGTGTCAACCCGCCAACGGCCAGCGGGTGATGGTGGAGTTTGTGTCGGCCAATCCCACCGGACCCTTGCATGTGGGCCACGGCCGCAACGCTGCATTGGGCGATACCTTGTGCAATTTGCTGGCCTCACAAGGCTATGAGGTCACGCGAGAGTTCTATTACAACGATGCGGGTGCGCAAATTCACACCCTGGCGGTATCGACGCAAGCGCGTGCGCTTGGCCTGAAGCCGGGAGATGCGCAGTGGCCCGAGTCGGCCTACAACGGCGAGTACGTGGCCGACATCGCCGCTGAGTTCCTCGCTCGCCGCACCGTGCACTGCGATGATCGACACACCACCGCCACGGGCGATGTGCAGGATCTGGAGTCTTTACGCGAATTCGCGGTGGCGTACCTGCGTCGCGAACAAGACCTCGATTTGCAGGCCTTCGGCGTTCGCTTTGATCATTACTTCTTGGAGTCCAGCCTGTACCGCGACGGTCATGTGCCTGACACCGTCAAGCGGCTGATCGACTCTGGTAAAACCTTTGAAGATGGCGGGGCGCTGTGGCTGAAAACCACCGAGTACGGTGATGACAAAGACCGCGTGATGCGCAAGTCCGATGGCAGCTACACCTACTTCGTGCCCGATGTGGCCTATCACATCCGCAAGTTTGAGCGCGGCTACGGGCAGGTCATCAATGTGCAGGGCAGTGACCACCACGGCACGGTAGCCCGAGTGCGCGCCGGATTGCAAGCGGTGGGTGTGGGCATCCCGCCTGGGTATCCCGACTATGTGCTCTACAAGATGGTCACGGTCATGCGCGGCGGCCAAGAGGTCAAGATTTCCAAGCGCGCGGGCAGCTACGTCACCTTGCGCGATCTCATCGAGTGGACCGGACGCGATGCGGTGCGGTTTTTTCTGGCCAGTCGTAAGGCCGATACCGAGTTCACATTTGATGTGGACTTGGCCCTGCAGCACAACGACGAAAATCCCGTGTACTACGTGCAATACGCCCACGCGCGGATTTGTTCGGTGCTGGCCCAATGGCAACGCGATCACGCGGGTCACCCCAGCCAGTGGGCACATGCCAACTTGGGTCTGCTCGTAGCGCCCAGTGAGAGCGCACTCATGCTCAAACTCGGGCAGTATCCCGACATGCTCAAGCGCGCCTGTGCCGATCGCGCGCCCCATGATGTGGCCTTTTACCTGCGCGAGTTGGCCGCAGCCTTGCACACCTACTATGCCAGCGAGCGCTTCTTGGTTGCCGATGCCGGGCTGGCCTGTGCGCGCATGGCCTTGCTGGCCGCCACGGCGCAGGTCTTGCGCAACGCCTTGGCGGTCTTGGGTGTGGGTGCGCCCGAGTCCATGGGGCGTGCGGCAGAAGACAGCGCCCCCCAACAGGAGACGAGGCCATGAACAGTCAGCACCAACAGGGTGGTGGATTTGTCCTGGGTTTGATTGTGGGCCTGCTCATCGGCTTGGCCGTGGCCCTGGGCGTGGCGCTTTACATCACCAAGGTGCCCATCCCCTACATCAACAAAGTCCCCCAGCGATCGGCAGAGCAAGACGCCGCCGAAGCGCAGAAAAACCGCAATTGGGACCCCAACGCTGGGCTTCAGGGCAAGTCGGCTTCGCGCCCCGGATCTGCAGCGTCGGCGGCCTCGGCTGCCGCACCGGGCTCTGCGCCGGGCACCCCTGCAAGCGGCGATGTCAGCGCCCCGCCCCCGCGTGATCCGGCGGCCATCTTGGCCGGAGCAGCCGATGCCGTCCCTGCGGGCGCGGACAAGGGCGGCGCCTCGGTTCGTCCGTTCTTGCTGCAAGCCGGCGCATTCCAGCGCTTGGAAGATGCGCAGGCCCAGCGCGCCAAACTGGCCCTGCTGGGTGTTGAGGCGCGCATCGTCGACCGGGAGCAATCTGCTGGGCGTACCGTCTACCGGGTGCGCATCGGACCCTACGACAAACGCAGCGATGCCGAGCTGGTCAAGGACAAGCTGTCCGCCTCGGGCGTGGAATCGGTGCTGATGCAAGCGCAGCCGGGCTCACCCTGATGGACGTCGTGGGTTTGCGAGAAGTAAACGCCACAGGTCCCGTTCACGTTTTAGGATAAAGCCGGGCTGCGCTTGGCACGACCCCCCAACTCTTCGGTGCATGACATGAAAAGACGTCTGTTCAATTCCACTCTCGGCTGCACCGCGATAGGCGCGTGGTCGACGGCGGCCCAGTCCCAAGGCGGACCCATCGAAGGCAAGCACTATTTGCGGCTCAAGGAGCCCGCCCCCGTGTCTGCACCTGCTGGAAAAGTCGATGTGGTGGAATTTTTCTGGTACGGCTGCCCGGCCTGTAATGCCCTCGAGCCGGCATTGGAGCCGTGGACCAAGCGTCTCAAGCCCGATGTATCGTTTCGCCGAGTCCCCGTGGCCTTTGGCGCGGTACATGAGTCGCACCAGCGTCTGTTCTACACCTTGGACGCCATGGGCCAGCTCGAGGCCCTGCACGCGCGCGTGTTCGCGGCCATCCACAACGGGCAACAACGCCTGGACAAAGAGGCCGATCAGGTGGCCTTTGTCAGAGCCCAGGGGGTAGACCCTGCCAAGTTTGCCGAGACGGCCAAATCGTTTTCGGTGCAAACGCGCATGCGCCAGGCCAAGCAATTGGCGCAGGCCTACCAGATCGAGGGGGTGCCCACTTTGGGCGTGCAAGGTCGGTTTGTGACCTCGGTGGCCATGGCGGGCGATGCCGCACGCGCCTTGGCGGTGGTGGATTACCTGGTGGCGCAGGTGCGACGGGGCTGACCGAGGTTTTATTGCAACGCTTGGCCCAGCCCAAGCGGTTTTCCTCCGACAGCCCCCTTGGAGGTGGCGGGGGTCTGGCTAGAATGACATGCAAGTTTTGTGCCTTGCATACTTTCGTCTGGACCGACCCCATGCCCCCACCCTTGGCCACCCGCTTACCCACCGCGCGCACCAGCGTCCCTGGCGGGCGGGCGGTTTGGCTGGGCCTGGTGCTGGTGGTTTGCGCCCAAACCGCCGCATGGGCGGAGAAGGCCGATCGCACCAAGCCTTGGGTGGTGGAGGGCGAAGGCCGAACCACCTTGGATGAGAAAACCCGCGTGCTCACCGTCACCGGACGGGCCGTGGTCACACGCGGCAGCTTGGTGTTGCGCGCGGAGACCATCGAGATTCGCGAGGGATCGGCAGGCGTCGTGGCCGCCGCCGTGGCGCAAGGCAGTGCCCAGCAACTGGCCACCTTTCGGCAAAAGCGCGATGCGCCGGGCGAGGTGCTCGAAGCGCAAGCCGAGCGCATCGAATACGACGGTGCGCAAGACCTGCTGCGCTTCACGGGCCGAGCGCTGTTGCGCATTTGGCGTGGCGATCAAGTGGTGCACGAGGTCACCGCACAGGCACTCACCTGGGACAATCGCAGCGAGCAGTTCACCGCCCAAGGCGCTGCTGCACCAGCAGGTACCGCGCCGGGCCGTTTTCGCTGGGTGTTGACGCCGCCTGAGGCAAGCGCCTCAGCGCCCACATCGGGCACCCCTGCGGCATCGGGGCGCGAGGGCGGGAGCCGGCGGTGAACGCAACGCCACCCGGGCTCGAGGCCCATGGTTTGCAAAAGCGATTCGGCGCCCGTACGGTGGTGCGCGATGTGCATCTGGCTGTGGCGCCCGGTCAGGTGGTGGGGCTGTTGGGGCCCAATGGCGCCGGCAAGACGACCACGTTTTACATGGTGGTGGGCCTGATTCGGGCCGACGCTGGCGTGATCCGCATGGACGGACACGAAGTGCAGCACGAGCCCATTCATCGCCGCGCCCGTCTGGGTCTTTCCTACCTGCCGCAAGAAGCGTCGATTTTTCGCAAGCTCACGGTGCAAGAAAACATCCGTGTGATCTTGGAGTTGCAACGTGATGCGCAGGGCCAAGGCCCCAGCGCCACGCACATTGAGCAGCAGCTGCAGTCGCTGATGCATGACCTGTCCATTGAGAAACTGCGCGACACGCCGGCACCCGCTTTGTCAGGGGGTGAGCGACGACGCGTGGAGATCGCCCGCGCTTTGGCCACCCGCCCTCGATACATCTTGCTCGATGAGCCCTTTGCTGGCGTCGATCCCATCGCGGTGCTGGAGATTCAACGCATCATCGGCTTTCTCAAAGCCCGCGGAATTGGTGTTCTGATCACCGACCACAACGTGCGCGAGACGCTGGGCATTTGCGACCGCGCCTACATCATCAACGAAGGCAGCGTGCTGGCCGAGGGAACGGCCGCGCAAATCATCGACAACCCCCAGGTGCGCCGCGTGTACCTGGGTGAACATTTCCGTATGTAGGCCTGAGCGTGAAGCAGTCCCTACAGGTTCGGCTGTCGCAACATTTGGCGCTGACGCCGCAACTGCAGCAGTCCATACGGCTGCTGCAGCTGTCGACCCTGGAGCTGCACCAGGAGGTCGAACAGATGCTGGAGAGCAACCCCTTCTTGGAAGTTGAGGAAGACGCCCCCGGTGCTTTTGAAGTGTCGCTGGAACGCGCCGCCTTGCCCAGCAACACCACCGTATCTGCCGAGACCGATGCCGGCGCAAGCGATGGCTTTGAAGGTCCGGAGCCGCTGGGCGAGGTGGCCGCCACAGACTTTGGCAGCACGGAGCGAGACGATTGGGAAAACGGCACCGAGCGCGATGACTTTGACGGCATCGGCGAGTTGCCCTCGCGCAACGCGGCGGGCTCGGGCAGCGACGATGAGGACTTTGAGCCCCAGTCGCGCAGCACCCTCACGGTCAGCCTGCCCGATCATTTACGGGAGCAACTGCCTGGCTTGCGACTGTCAGCAGCCGATGCGGCGGCCGTGCAGATGCTCATTGACTCGCTCAACGACGATGGCTACCTGCCCGATAGTCTGGAGGAGTTGGCACAACCCTGGCTGGAGCAGCTCGACGACGAAGACGACCGCGAGGACTTCTTGAGCCGGCTGCGCTGCGGCCTGTCGTGGCTGCAACGGCTCGACCCGCCGGGGGTTGGCGCGCGCTCGCTTTCGGAGTGTCTGCAAATTCAGCTTCGCTTGCTGCCCGATGATCCGCATCGCAACGCTGCGCGCGATCTGGCCTTGCAAATCTGCGAGCACCACCTGGAGTTGCTGGCCAAGCGGGATGTGAAAAAACTCATGGCCGCCACCCTGGCCAGCGAAGCCTTGCTGCGTCAGGCGCAGGCGCTGATCGTGGCCTGCGAGCCCAAACCGGGTCGGCCCTTTGCAGATGCGGAGTCGCAGATCATCGTGCCCGATGTGATCGTGCAGCGCTCTGGGCGGGCACTCAAGGTGATGCTCAACCCGGATGTGATGCCCAAGCTTCGCATCAACGATTTGTATGCCGCTGCCCTGCGCGGCCCCAAGCAAGGTGCGGGCGCAGGCTTGTCGGGGCGATTGCAAGAAGCGCGTTGGTTCATGAAGAACATCCAGCAGCGTTTTGACACCATCTTGCGCGTCAGCCGGGCCATCGTCGACCGGCAAAAGGCCTTTTTCACGCATGGCGAAATCGCGATGAAGCCACTGGTGTTGCGTGAAATTGCCGACGAGCTGGGTCTGCACGAGTCCACCATCTCGCGTGTGACCACCGCCAAGTACATGGCCACACCGAGTGGTACCTATGAGTTGAAATACT